>LR590468.1:0-315833 GCA_901472505.1 Proteus vulgaris | reverse complement strand
GCGTTGATTTACCACAACCTGTTTTTCCTAATAATGCGATGTGTTGCCCTGCTTCAATAGTCAAATCAACATGATTAATTACTTGCATCGGCTGAGTTGGGTAAGTAAAGCAAATATTATGCAGGGTGAGTGAAGCACTATTTTTTCTTTCTCCTCCTTTTTCAGGGAAAGAGACATCGGGTTTTTGCTCAATTAAATGAGAAATACGAGTTGCTGATGCCATTACTTGCCCTAAATGCTGAAACGCAACAGTAACAGGTGCTAACGACTCGAAAGCAGCGAGTGCACAGAAAGTGAATAAAGCTATTAAGGCTTCAGGCATAAAATTATGGTCTATGCCACCCGCTGCCAGCCATAGAATTAAGGTTGCGGTCAGCCCTGATGCGAGGATCATGAGGGATTGCGATAAACCGGTTAAGTTTGCTTGTTGTGCTTGTCTGCGTAACCACTTAGCTTCAAGTTGCGCTAAGTTCTGTCTAAAGCGAGGCAATGCGCCAAAAACAGTTAGCTCAGCTTGTCCTTGTAACATACTGGTTAATACTGTGCGATATTGTCCACGTAAGTCGGTCAGATCACGGCCAATAGGTTTACCTGCATAATAGAACACAAAAGGTAAAATAATCAGCAAGGTGAGCATAATGCCACCTAATGTGTTGGCTAAGTGGGCATCAATTAAACCAAGACCAAACATAATCATCATAATGACGACAAAAGCGGCAATAATTGGTGAGATAACACGAATATAAAGGTGATCTAATGTTTCAACATCAGCCACTAAGCGGTTAAGTAACTCACCTTGACGAAAACGCGCAATCCCACCTGGTGAAAGAGGTAAGATCTTTTTGAAGGTAAACACACGTAAGTGCGATAACACCCGAAATGTTGCATCATGACTAACAAGTCTTTCAAAATAACGGCCTGCTGTACGAAATATTGCGGCACCACGAACACCTGCCGCAGGTAGCATATAGTTAAAACTATAGATCCCCGCAAAACCGGCTAAAGACGTGCCTGCTAAAAACCAGCCTGATAATGTTAAAAGGCCGATACTCGCAAGTAAGGTTAAGATAGCGAGAATAATCCCTAGCAATAACATAAACCAATGGCGACGATAGAGTGCGAGAAAAGGAAGCAATACTCTCATGATTAAAGTTCCTCTTTACGATGAGCAAGAAGACGGGCAAAAGCACCTTGCTGTTGGCTTAATGATGCATAAGTGCCCGTTTCAATAATTTGACCTTTTTCCATTACCCAAATTTGATCGTAACCTAATGTTTCTTCCAATAAATGGGTAACAAGTAACGTAGTTTGATTTAATGACGCATTATTAAGAGCGTGCATCACACGTTGTTCGCTATGAGAATCAAGGCTTGCTGCAGGTTCATCCAATAACAAAAATTGGCAAGGGGATAATAATGCACGTGCTACAGCAATGCGTTGTGCTTGACCAACAGAAAGACGTGCAGCACCATCGCCAATTACTGTATTTAACCCATCAGGTAAATCGTTAATAAAATCGCTGACATAGGCTTTTTCAATAGCCAGATTTATTTGTTCTGAACTGGCCTCGGGAGCACTCAAACGCACATTATCAAGTAAAGTTTGTTCAGGTAAATTGGGATTTTGTCCCACCCAACTTAAACATTGACGCCATGCTTCAGGTGAAAGCTGAGTTAATTCAATGCCATTAACTTTTAATGAACCCCGATAGGGTAAAAAGCCTAAAAGTACATTCAATAATGAGCTTTTTCCTGCACCACTTTGGCCTACAATCGCAATACGTTGCTGAGGACTAATCGTAAAACTTAATGGACCCGCTAATTTTACCCCTTGATGCGATAAAATCTCTAGTTCATGTGCTGTTATTTCAATACCTTCGTTTGTATTGACACGCGCATTACCTGCTAATTGTGGTTTTTCGCCATCAGTTTCTAAAAACTCAACGAGAGATTCTGCTGCGCCCACTGCTTGCGCTTTTGCGTGATAATAAGTGCCTAAATCTCGTAAAGGTTGAAAAAATTCAGGAGCAAGGATCAGCGCTAAGAACCCCGAAAAGAGGGTAACACCTAGACCATAGCTACCAAAGTTAAGTTCACCTAAGTAAGAAAAACCGAAATAAACAGCAACAACGGCAATAGAAACAGCGGTAAAGAATTCCAATACGCCAGAAGAAAGGAACGCCATTCTAAGCACTTCCATCGTGCGTTTACGGAAATCTTCTGTGGCTTCTGTAATTTGTTTGACTTCAGCATTACCGCGGTTAAATAACCGTAATGTATCAAGCCCTCTTAATCTATCGAGGAAGTTACCACTTAAACGACCTAAAGCGAGAAAGTTTCTGCGGTTTGCATCAGCAGCACCTAATCCGACTAATGCCATAAACAAGGGAATTAGAGGGGCAGTAAAGAATAAAATTAAACCCGCAACCCAGTTAACAGGAAATAGGGTGATAAGAATAAGAATAGGAACAATAGCGGAAAGATACATTTGTGGAAGATAACGTGCATAGTAATCTTGCATATCTTCAATTTGTTCTAGAATAATAGTTGCCCAGCTTCCAGCGGGTTTGCCTTTAACCCAAACAGGGCCTAATTCTTCAAGTCTATCAAGGACAATTTTACGAATTTGTTGCCTAACAGCCATACCACAGCGATAACCAACACGCTCTCGTATTGCCATGACTGCTGCACGTAAGATAAAAATGCCAATAAGAGTGAGGAAAGTAGGTATATGCGTATCACGGTTAATACTATCCATGATAAATGCTTGAAGTAAAACCGCTAATAACCATGCTTGAGCAATAATTAATAAACCGCTTACGACACCTAAAATCATTGATAGCCGTAGCCATCGACGGGCTGGAGCACTCTGCTGTTTCAGCCATCGAACCATTTCATTTTGTTTAGTTTTATCCATAAGAAAAGATTCAAATCTGCAGGTGAGATACAAAGTATCAGAAAGGCCAAGGTAAGTAATTATACGCTTTGGCAACCAGGCTAGTATGTTACATGGTAAAAGGCGCTACTGAAATAGCGCCTTGAAAGGAAGTGATGATTTTAGTTGGATTTTTGTGCGTCTAAGTAGCGTTCTGCATCTAACGCTGCCATACAACCTGTTCCGGCAGAGGTAATTGCTTGACGATAAATATGATCCATTACGTCACCTGCAGCAAAAACACCTTCAATTGAGGTTTGAGTTGCATTACCTTGTGTGCCTGATTGCACTTTGATATAACCATTATTTAATTCTAATTGTCCATCAAAAATAGCGGTATTTGGGCTATGTCCAATGGCAATAAAAACACCCATTACATCTAATTCTTCGGTTTTATCGCTTTTTGTATCTTTTAAACGAACTTTGGTCACACCCATATCGTCGCCAAGAACTTCGTCTAAGGTACGATCAGTATGCAAAATAATATTGCCACTGTTAACTTTGTCCATTAAACGATTAATTAAGATTTTTTCAGAACGGAATGAATCACGGCGGTGGATCAGGTGAACTTCAGAGGCAATATTGGCTAAATAGAGCGCTTCTTCTACTGCAGTATTACCTCCACCGACTACGGCGACTTTTTGGTTACGATAAAAGAAACCGTCACAGGTTGCACAAGCAGAGACACCACGGCCTTTAAAGGATTCTTCAGAAGGTAAGCCGATATAACGCGCAGAAGCGCCTGTAGCGATAATTAATGCATCGCAGGTATATTCTTGTTCATCACCAAATAGACGGAAAGGACGGTTTTTCAGATCGACTTTATTAATATGGTCAGAGATAATCTCTGTATTAAATTTTTCAGCGTGCTGAAACATGCGGTCCATTAAGCCTGGGCCTGTTAGCCCTTCTGGGTCACCGGGCCAGTTTTCGACTTCTGTTGTTGTTGTCAGCTGACCGCCTTTTCAACACCCGTAATCAGTACTGGTTCTAAGTTTGCTCTTGCCGCATAAACGGCAGCGGTGTAACCCGCAGGGCCTGAACCTAAAATAATAAGTTTGCTATGTTTGATGGTGCTCATGTATACCTCATCTCTGATTAGGCGTGATGCGAATTGAAGGATTGTAGGAGAAATAAGACGTTAAAAAAAGCCAATGACGAGAAATAGACATAATATTTTAGCTATTTTAGCAATAGTTAATACTAATATAGTTTAATAATTATAGAGTTATATTGGGCTAACATCATCGAATTAACCTGAAACATTTTGCTTTACAATTGATGACTATCTTGCGTATATAGAGAATAACATAGCGCCTTGTTCTGATTTTTACTCATTTGCTTTGACAATCCGCTGTACATTTGCGAAAACATGATTGTTAAAGATAATTATCCTTGGATGTTATAGGTACAATTTTTTCGGCAGACAGGGTAAAGGATAGTTACTTGGCGATATTTGCTAATGAGTATTTAGATAAAATAGATGTTTTATCTGGCATTAAAAGAAAATAAATTGATAGTTTGCTCTGACCATTTGATACCGAAGTTTCGACATTGATGCTGAAGGTGTACAGGTATGGGTCTAGGAAAATAAAGTAAGAGAAAAAGAGAAAGAGAGTATAGAGATGATTGATAATAAAAAACGTCCGGGTAAAGATCTTGATAGAATAGACCGGAATATTCTAAATGAGCTTCAAAAAGATGGTCGTATTTCAAACGTTGAGTTATCTAAACGTGTTGGTTTATCACCAACGCCTTGTTTAGAGCGCGTACGTCGTTTAGAGCGCCAAGGATTTATTTCTGGTTATACTGCGCTGTTAAACCCTCATTACCTCGATGCATCATTACTGGTATTTGTGGAAATCACACTAAATCGTGGCGCACCAGATGTTTTTGAACAATTTAATATGGCTGTTCAAAAGCTTGAAGAAATCCAAGAATGTCATTTAGTTTCTGGTGATTTTGACTATCTGTTGAAAACTCGTGTACCTGATATGTCCGCTTACCGTAAATTACTGGGTGAAACCCTGTTACGTCTTCCTGGTGTTAATGACACACGTACTTACGTGGTTATGGAAGAAGTTAAACAAAGTAACCGCCTTGTAATCAAAACTCGCTAAGCCAACTTAATAGGTTGGTGCAAAACAGGAAAAAATTAGGTACACTCCTGTTTATGCATACAGTTTCAACGCTGGGATAACTCAGCGTTGTTCCGTTTTAATTTAACCCTAAATTAAACCTGGAGAGCCCTCTTTGAGCCAGGAATATACAGAAGACAAAAATGTTCGTTTAACAAAGATAAGTAACCGTCGTCGTGTTTGGGAAGCTATTCTCATTTTAATCGGGATTGGTGCTGTCTTTTTGATGGTTTCTTTACTTAGCTTTCATCCTTCTGATCCTAGCTGGTCACAAACCACATGGAATGATCCTATTCAAAATTTAGGTGGCAGCATCGGAGCATGGTTAGCTGATATCCTATTTTCAGCATTTGGCTTGCTTGCCTATGCAATTCCTGTTGTGGTTGTTTTTGGTTGCTGGAATTCGCTACGCTACCAAAAAAATCGTGAATATACTGACTTTTTTTCCCTCGCACTTCGCACGATTGGCGCCTTGGCTCTGGTTTTTACCTCTTGTGCATTAGCTGATCTTAATTTTGATGATATCTATAATTTCAGCTCGGGCGGTGTTATTGGTAGTTTATTCAGTAAGGCCTTATTACCTTGGTTTAATGTATTAGGCGCAACGCTTGCACTACTATCTGTCTGGGCGATTGGTTTTACACTATTTACTGGTTGGTCGTGGTTAACTATCACTGAAAAGATTGGTGCCGTAATCCTTGGTACAGTGGGTTTTATTACTAATCGAGGCCAACACGAAGCTGAATACGAAGAAGATGATGATAGTACTCAGGATTTTGTTGATGATGTAACTGAACATGTAAATCAAACAGAAAAACAACCATCAGAACTGAAAACAGAAGAGAGTGATGACGTCTTATTTTCCGCACCTTCAGCGCTTGAACTTGCTCGTCAGCAAGATATTGAGTCATCACAACTTAAAACGGAACACGAAGACGAGCTACCTTCTTTCAGTGCAACAAATGATACAGACAATCATGCACAATCATTAACACAAGTTGCGCCTGCTGTATCAGGGGCTATTGCAGAACAAACACCTGAAATAACAGTAACAGAAGAAGTACCTGAACATTACCGTTTTGATATACCGGAAGCCTTCCTTAAAAAAGATATTCAGCCAGATGTCAGTGCGCCTCAACATTCTGTTTACTCAATACCAGAAGAGAACACTCCTTCTGTAACACCATTAGTTGAAAATGATCAACCAGCAGAGGCAGATAGCTTTATGCCAGTTGGGCGTGCTGAACCAACATTTTCGTTAGCACCAAATAGCGAAGATACCTTAACACCTGAAATGGCCGTGACTGCAGGAGTAGCAACGAGTGCTTTGGTGAGTCATGGCGCGCAAGTTAAACAAGGATTAGGGCCTGAACTACCTCGACCAAACCCAGTACGTTTACCTACTCGTCGTGAGCTTTATGGCATTCATATTCCTTCGCAACGCGAAGCGGAGCTACGTCGTCGCGAAGAAGCGGTTCAAACAGAGCCTGAAGATGAGTTAGCTGATATCCAAGAACAAGCGAATTTTGAACAACAATTGCGCCAACAATTTCTTGAACAGCAGCGTGAACGCTATGGCGATGAAGCAGATGAAGTTATTGAGCAATCTGCATCTTATTATGAGCCGAATATTGAAACATCGTTTTCTTCCTTGAATCCTCAAAAAGATAATTATCAGGATGAACCTACTGTTACTGCAAATACATTCTCTTCAACAGAAGATAATCACAATGATGTAGATGAGAATGCACTTCATGAACAACAACAGCTAGCTGCGCAATTTAAACAACAATTGCAGGCGCGTTATGGTGATGATGTTTCATTAGATGACGATGAAGAAGAGGTGTTACCTCAACTATCCTCACAAGCACCTTCATTGCAAACAACAACAGGTTATCAACCTCATATTCAACATTCGTTTGCTTCACAATCAGCACAACCGACGCAAACAATAGAGAAAAAAGTAGAATATTCAACCAGTAATGCGTTTTTACAAATCTCACCTCGCGATGATGAAGAGGAAGAGTACACTCCAAAAATTGAGTTAGAAAGAGAACTCACCGCATTAGAGGCTTTCTCGCCTATTGATGATTTATTGGATGAAGAACCGATAGAGCCGGTATTTACGCCGATTGTTTCTGAACCTGTTACGCCACCTGCTACATCTCAAACTGCATCGGAATCACGTATTGAACCACAGCCAAATATGGCTCAGCATTTTGCACAGCAACAGCAACAGCAACAGCAACAGCAACAGCAACAGCAACAGCAACAGCAACAGCAACAGCAACAGCAACAGCAACAGCAACAGCAACAGCAAGAATCTTTAATTCATCCATTTTTGATGCGTAATGATAGGCCGTTGCAAAAACCAACTACGCCAATGCCTTCTCTGGATCTGTTAACAACACCGCCAGTAGAAGAAGAACCCGTTGATATGTTTGAGCTTGAGCGTATCGGTAAATTAATTGAAGCACGTCTTAATGATTATCGTGTTAAAGCGAAGGTCGTGGGCATATCACCAGGACCTGTTATCACGCGATTTGAGCTTGAACTTGCGCCGGGCGTAAAAGCCGCACGTATTTCAAATTTATCACGCGACTTGGCACGTTCATTATCTGCCATTGCGGTACGTATTGTCGAAGTTATTCCAGGAAAACCTTATGTAGGGCTGGAATTACCGAATAAGAAACGTCAAACCGTGTATATGCGTGAGCTATTAGATAATGATGCTTTCCGCGAAAGTCGTTCACCTTTAACCGTTGTTCTGGGTAAAGATATTGGTGGGCAACCTGTTGTTGCAAATCTTGCAAAAATGCCACATCTATTGGTGGCGGGTACAACAGGTTCAGGTAAATCTGTCGGTGTGAATGCAATGATCATCAGCATTCTTTATAAAGCTAAACCAGAAGATGTTCGCTTTATTATGATAGATCCAAAAATGCTTGAACTTTCTGTCTATGAAGGTATTCCTCATCTTCTTACGGAAGTCGTTACCGATATGAAAGATGCTGCCAATGCATTACGTTGGAGTGTGGCAGAAATGGAGCGCCGTTATAAACTGATGTCGCGATTAGGTGTACGTAATCTTGCGGGCTATAACGAAAAAATTAAAGAAGCTGAAGCGATGGGTCGCCCAATTCCAGATCCATTCTGGAAACCAACAGACAGCATGGCAACAGAAATGCCTATGTTAGAAAAAGAGCCCTATATCGTGGTTGTGGTTGATGAGTTTGCTGATTTAATGATGACCGCAGGTAAAAAAGTGGAAGAATTGATTGCACGCTTAGCGCAAAAAGCGCGTGCGGCGGGTATTCATCTTGTGCTTGCAACACAACGACCTTCTGTTGATATTATTACAGGCCTGATTAAAGCTAATATCCCTAGCCGTATTGCATTTACTGTTTCGAGTAAAATTGATTCACGAACCATCTTAGATCAAGGTGGTGCAGAATCCTTACTGGGTATGGGTGATATGTTATATGCACCTAATGGTTATCCGCCAGAGCGTGTACATGGTGCTTTTGTCAGTGATGATGAGGTACATGCTGTCGCAAGTGACTGGAAGGCACGAGGTCGTCCGCAATATATTGAAGCTATTACTAAGTGTGGTGAAGAAGGCGAAAGTGGTAATGGTGGTGGATACGATGATGGTGAAGAACTTGATCCATTATTTGACCAAGCCGTAGAATTTGTGGTTGAAAAACAACGTGTTTCTATTTCTGGTGTACAACGTCAATTTAGAATTGGCTATAACCGTGCCGCAAGAATTGTAGAGCAAATGGAGATGCAAGGTATTGTCAGTACGCCAAATCACAACAATACACGTGATGTACTTTCACCACCGCCTTCTGATATGTAATATCTTGAAAACTCAGTTATCAGCTAATGAGATAGCATGATAACCTGCACAATATCATTAAAATTTATACGCCGACACTATGTCGGCGTAATCTCATGCCGAGGCTTGTAGAATGAAAAAAGTATTATTTGCAGTGTGTGCGATGACCTTAATAAGTAGCCAAGTCGCTTGGGCTGATGCGCGTCAAGATCTGCAACAACGATTAAATAAAGTAAATAGTTTTCAAGCTAACTTTAGCCAAACTGTCACTAGCAATGAAGGGGCCCTTATTCAAAAAGGGGAAGGTAATTTAAAGGTACAACGTCCTGATTTGTTTAATTGGCAAATGACAGCGCCTGATGAGAGCACTTTGATTTCTGATGGTAAAACATTATGGTTTTATAACCCTTTTGTGGAACAAGTCACGGCAACTTGGCTTGAAAGTGCGACAACCAATACGCCTTTTATGTTGATTGCGCGTAATGACAGTAAAGAGTGGCAAAATTATGAAGTAAAACAAACGGGTGATCGTTTTGAGCTAACACCAAAAACAGAAAATAATTTAAAACATTTTACGATCACCGTGTTACCTAATGGGCAAATCCAACAATTTGCTGCGACAGAACAAGATGGTCAGGTGAGTAATTATCAACTTACAGCTCAAACTGTTGCCCCTATTGATGCTTCTGCTTTTCGCTTTACACCACCAGCGGGTGTGACTTTGGATGACCAACGTCAGTGAGGATACTTTGAGTAATTTATCACTCGATTTTTCACGCAATGAATTCCAACCTCTTGCCGCAAGAATGCGACCTGAAACATTGGAACAATATATCGGACAAACGCATTTACTTGCGGAAGGTAAACCATTACCTCGAGCTATTAAGGCGGGACAATTGCATTCCATGATTTTATGGGGCCACCAGGCACGGGGAAAACAACCCTTGCTGAGATAATTGGTCGCTATGCACAAGCTGATATAGAGCGATTATCTGCGGTAACATCGGGTATTAAAGAAATCAGAGAGTCTATTGAAATTGCGCGCCAAAACCGCAATGCAGGGCGTAGAACAATTTTGTTTGTTGATGAAGTTCACCGTTTTAATAAAAGCCAACAAGATGCCTTTTTGCCTCACATTGAAGATGGCACGATCACTTTTATTGGTGCAACAACAGAAAATCCTTCTTTTGAATTAAATTCGGCGTTGCTCTCTAGAGCAAGAGTTTATCTATTACGTTCGTTAACCGAAACGGATATAGAGCAAGTGCTACAACAAGCGCTGGATGATCCAGAACGAGGTTTAGGTGGGCGTAATATTATCTTACCAGATGATACACGCAAAATGATTGCACAGCTTGTGAATGGTGATGCGCGTCGTTCGTTAAATTTGCTTGAAATGATGGCGGATATTGCCGAAGTGGATAGCCAAGGAAAACGCACATTGACACCCGCATTATTGGCAGAAATTAGTGGTGAACGTAGTGCACGTTTTGATAATAAAGGTGATCGCTTTTACGATCTTATCTCTGCGTTACATAAATCAGTAAGAGGTTCAGCACCTGATGCTGCGCTTTATTGGTATGCAAGGATCATTACTGCGGGGGGGGATCCCCTGTATGTTGCTCGTCGCTTATTGGCAATAGCATCTGAAGATGTGGGGAATGCTGATCCTCGCGCGATGCAAGTCGCTATTGCAGCATGGGATTGTTTTACACGTGTTGGGCCCGCGGAAGGCGAACGTGCGATTGCTCAAGCTATCGTATATTTATCTTGCGCCCCAAAAAGTAATGCGGTTTACACGGCATTTAAAGCAGCTATTGCCGATGCCAAAAGTAAACCTGATTATGATGTGCCTGAACATTTGCGTAATGCGCCGACAAAACTCATGAAAGAAATGGGGCTTGGCGCTGAGTATCGTTATGCTCACGATGAGCCTAATGCTTATGCAGCAGGAGAGGTTTATTTCCCTAAAGAAATGGCCAATACGCAGTATTATTACCCAGTAAAAAGAGGGTTAGAGATCAAGGTTGCAGAGAAATTAGACTGGCTTTCTCAACAAGATCAAAATAGTGTTATAAAACGCTATCGCAAAATGTAAAGATGCGGTAAGGTTATTAAATTATCATTAATTTCTTAACTATGCCTTGTCTCAGATATCTTTTTTATAAGATAGGAGAGAAGGTTTTTATTAATCTATCAATAAGCACAGGATAAGCATGCTCGATCCAAATCTACTGCGTAATGAGCTAGACGCGGTCGCCGAAAAACTGGCTCGCAGGGGGTTCACCCTCGATGTGGAAAAAATCCGTCAACAAGAAGAACGCCGTAAGGTGTTACAAGTTGAAACTGAATCCCTGCAAGCAGAACGTAATTCTCGATCGAAGTCCATCGGTGCGGCAAAAGCGCGTGGTGAAGATATTGAGCCACTTCGTCAGGAAGTTAACCTGTTAGGTGAAAAACTTGAAGCTGCAAAAGCAGAACTTGAAGTACTTCAAGCTGAAATTCGTGATTACGTTTTAACTATTCCTAATATGCCAGATGATGCTGTGCCAAATGGTAAAGATGATAGCGAAAACGTAGAAGTTTCTCGTTGGGGTACACCAAAGACTTATGATTTCGAATTAAAAGATCATGTGACTTTAGGTGAGCTGACTGATGGTTTAGATTTTGCTTCTGCGGTGAAAATTACTGGCTCGCGTTTTGTTGTGATGAAAGGTCAAATTGCACGTTTACATCGTGCTATCACACAATTTATGCTGAATCTGCATACCGAAGAGCACGGCTACCAAGAAATGTATGTTCCTTACTTGGTTAACCACGCAACTCTGTACGGTACAGGTCAGTTACCTAAATTCAGTGAAGACTTATTCCACACTAAACCGTTAGAAGAAGAAGCAGAAAGCCAATACGCGCTTATTCCAACAGCAGAAGTACCTGTTACCAATATGGTAAGAGACGTTATTCTTGATGAAGACGACTTACCACTGAAAATGACAGCTCATACGCCATGTTTCCGCTCAGAAGCTGGTTCTTATGGCCGTGATACTCGTGGCTTAATCCGTATGCACCAATTTGATAAAGTTGAGCTCGTTCAAATTGCTCACCCTGAAAAATCAATGGAAGCATTAGAAGAGCTAACAGGCCATGCTGAAAAAGTGTTGCAATTACTGAATCTGCCATATCGTAAAGTTGTGCTTTGCACTGGTGATATCGGTTTTGGTTCACGTAAAACTTACGACTTAGAAGTTTGGGTTCCGGCTCAAAATACTTACCGTGAAATCTCTTCATGCTCAAACATGTGGGATTTCCAAGCTCGTCGTATGCAAGCACGTTTCCGCTCTAAAGGTGATAAGAAAACTCAACTGGTTCATACATTAAATGGTTCTGGTTTAGCAGTAGGTCGTACTTTAGTCGCAATCATGGAAAACTATCAAATGGCTGATGGCCGTATTGAAATTCCAGAAGTATTACGTCCTTATATGAACGGTTTAGAATATATTGGTTAATTATTATCTAATTAATTGAATATTTATAATTTAACCCTCTGCTTAGGCAGGGGGTTTTTGTTTTCATAGTATTATAGAAAGGGATCAAAAGATCAGAAGTTATATCGTTAATGACTTATTTAATACGCAATACTTCAATGAGGTTCAGATAAATAGGGCAATAGAGAGAAAAAGATCTCTATTTTTCTTTCATTTTCCATATTAACAAAAATCGTCCATTGCAATTTCTATATAATCAATAGTTTTATTATGAATAGTAAATTTATACATCAAATGTCCACTCCAACTGCGGTGAATATAGACACAGTTTTCTATACTATAAGAAAGCCATTTCTCTTCCATGCATGCAGGTAACCAACCATTTAATATGTTTTTTTCAGCATCTTCAGTTAGAGAATAATTAATATGATGAATTAATGGTTTTTTTTCAAAATACTTTAAGTTCTTTAATATTTCTTTATTTATCATTTTATTTATTACACAAATTTTAATTGTTACCACAGACTACCGAAATAGATTTAAATGATCAAAAGGAATGTATGAAAATTTATAATTTTTAATATTATCTAAATACAGTTATGAAGTGGAGAAAAAATAGATGATTATTAAAAAATTCTTACTAAATAGAGTAAGATTAAATAAAAATATAATGCAATCCGCTATTGGTTAAATTGATCACGGCAGATCCTATTTATGCTGTTAGATTAGACCTATCGCTCGAATTAACCTCGATTATTTATGACGTTTCTATTTAAATAGAACCCTACAAAAGAGCATATTCTATGATAGTTTCTAAACAACAGTTACATCAATTAATTAAAAACAAATTACATCATGCAGGGCTAAATGAAGTACATGCAGATACGGTGGCTGATGTCTTAGTTCATGCTGATGCCAAAGGTATTCACTCTCATGGTGCTGTGCGAGTAGAGTATTATGCAGAGCGCATTAGCAAAGGTGGCACAAATACTGCACCTAACTTTACTTATACTGAAACAGGGCCTTGTAGCGCTGTATTTGACGGTGATAATGGTGCTGGGCATGTTGCAGCTAAAGATGCAATGGAGCGTGCTATCAAAATGGCACAAGATAAGGGTGTTGCTGTTGTGGGAGTCAGGCGAATAGGCCATAGTGGTGCACTTTCTTATTTTGTTGAGCAAGCATCTCAAGCAGGGATGATTGGGATCTCACTTTGCCAATCTGATCCCATGGTTGTTCCTTTTGGTGGTTCTGAAGTGTATTACGGCACTAATCCTATCGCGTTTTCAGCCCCAGGCGTAGGGGATAAACATATAACATTCGATATGGCGACAACGGTACAGGCGTGGGGAAAAGTACTTGATGCACGTTCACGCGGTGTTGATATTCCTGATACTTGGGCGGTAGATGAAAGCGGTAAACCTACGACAGATCCTTTTGCGGTAAAAGGCTTATTGCCTATTGCTGGCCCGAAAGGTTATGGCTTGATGATGATGGTCGATGTGTTGTCAGGTATTTTGCTTGGGCTTCCTTTTGGTAAACATGTCAGCTCGATGTATCACGATTTAACGCAAGGACGAGAGTTAGGCCAATTACATATTGTCATTAATCCCGCTTTTTTCACTGATACCATTTTATTTAGAGAGCATATCTCACAAGTGATGAAGGAGTTAAATGCGATTAAGCCAGCGCCTAATGTCGAAAAAGTCCTTTATCCTGGTGAAAATAGCCAAATAGAAGAACAGAGAAGTGAAAGTGAAGGCATTGAGATTGTTGATGATATTTATGACTATTTAATGTCTGACGCAATTTATAATAAATCTTATGATAATAAAAATCCCTTTGCTAGCTGAAGAAAAAGTGTAAAGCTAGCAGTAAGTTATTTTATTAACTATTTGATGTGATCGTATTACATTACGATCACTATTTTATTATTGCTGTTTTTTCTATAGCATAATAGCAGATACATAAATAAACATGATTTAGCGCCACCTCATATTCAAGATAAATCAGAGAGTTTTTTTGTGGAAAAATGAATATGAGATTAACTTTGAAGAAGTTGATAATAAATTAATTTATTATCAAATAAAAATACGCCCATAATAGGAAGTCAATAAGCATATCTTGAGAGTATCAGATTGCCTACTATTGAAATTTTTTTAGTTTCAATATTAAGATATTATTGATATAAAAACCCCCTAATGTTGATTGATCAAATATTAGGGGGTTGATGATTATTTATTTTGTATTAATTAAAGATTAACTTACTAATTTCCCAATATTGGATTCAGCGGTTTTATTTAGGGATATTGTACCATTTCCATTGATACCACCGTTATTTCCTTGATTTCCTATATTATGGTGATAAAACACATCACGATAAGAACCATACATTGCCGTATAAGAAAGAGGGATGGTAATCAGTAACCCTAAACCAAATGGAATAACACTAATAGCGATAATAAAGAACAGTAAAAGAAAGAAGAAAAAACCGCCAGATAAATTTATTTTTACCGCGGAAAGACTCGCTTTAACCGCAGGGAATGCTTTATAACCATTGACTAATACAAGCGCAGGAACAAACCAATAAGCTGCTGTACTCAACGCACCAAAAATAGCGATAATAATAAAAAACAATATAAATCCGGATGAGTTATCCATCATCATCATTTCAGCAATAATCTCTTCGGGGTAATCGCTATTGATAGCATAAAAAATATCCATCATAGCAGCACTGCTGACGAGAATGGCAAGAATGATGCCCGCTAATAAAATGAGAAAACTGATGCCATACGCTCCCATTAAACTAAGGTAACGTTTGTTATAGAAACCTACAAATAAGGTATCAACATCAATTCGCTGGGTTTCATACTGCTGATGAGCAATTGCTACGACACCTGCGGCTAATACAGTAGTAACAAAAGGTGAGATGATCGGGCCAATTAGCGGAATAAATCCAAGAATGGTTGATATAATAAGACTTACAATAAAGTAGATAATAATAACGCCTATCCACATCCAAAAACGTTCTTTTATTAAATCCCATCCTAGCCCTAACCAACGCACCCCGCCAGAGGCACCTCGTGCTTGAGGAATAGGTGTAAAGACCTCTTGTGGCTGAGTTTGCGATGAATTGTTATCTTGTTCCATTTCCTGTACCTTAATCCCAATATTTTTGTTTATAAATATAAGCCCTCTATAATATCTTTTTGTTTTGTTATTAATCAACTGTATTAAACCTAATATAGGTTAGGGATAATCTTATAAAGCCTACTTTTATTTGCTAGTCATTTAATTGTTTATTTAATCTTTGCATAAGAAGTATGAAATAAAGATGATAGATTTAATAGAAGGGATATTACGTTTAAGACCGTTATTCTAAAAATAACCTAAAGAAAAATAGAAAAGGTGAAAAAGAAGACAACAAAGCAACTCTTTTAATATCAATGATATTTAGGTTTGATTAACAAAAAAGCAGCGTTTTAATGCGCTGCTTCCTAAATTAACACTAAGTAGAAAAACTTAATACATGACTTTATGGCCGTAAGACTCAAGAATAGATTTTACATTTTCCATCGTCTCTTTTGACGGTGGATGAATACCATCTAATTTGTATTCTTCGCCTAAAGCTACCCATTTATGTTTGCCGAGTTCGTGGTAAGGCAGTAGTTCTACTTTTTCAATATTTTTCATATCTTTAATAAATTCGCCTAAACGATGAGCAGAATCATCATCATCAGACCAACCCGGTACAACCACATAACGAACCCATGTTTTTTGGCCTCGTTTTGCTAAATAACGCGCAAACTCAAGTGTACGCTGGTTTGATACACCTACTAATTTTTGGTGAATTTCATCATTGACTTGTTTTAGATCGAGCATCACCAAGTCAGTGGCATCCATTAATTCATCAATAACCGGATCATAACGACGAACAAAGCCATTAGTATCTAAGCAAGTATGGATATTTTCTTTTTGACATGCGCGGAACCAATCGCGCACAAACTCTGCTTGCAAAATCGCTTCGCCGCCAGAAGCAGTAACACCGCCACCAGAAGCATTCATAAAATGACGATAGGTAACCGCCTCTTTCATTAATTCATCAACTGTGACGATTTGCCCACCATGAGTATCCCATGTGTCACGGTTGTGACAATAGAGGCATCTCATTAAGCATCCTTGAAAGAAAACAATGAAACGTATTCCGGGACCATCAACAGTACCGCAGGATTCAAATGAGTGGATACGACCAAGTACGGACATAACAGGGTTACTCCAAAACTGTCTAGATAAAAAGGCCCCAAGTAGGGGCCTTTATTCTAAGCGATTTTATCTACTTTCTCAGTAAATAAATGCATATAGTTATCTTTATTACATTGTTTGTGTAAATGTACGGGTGATAACGTCTTGCTGTTGCTCTTTAGTCAGTGAGTTAAAGCGAACTGCATAACCAGAAACACGGATAGTTAACTGAGGATATTTCTCAGGATCTTCCATTGCTTCTAACAGCATTTCACGATTCATCACGTTAACGTTCAGATGTTGGCCACCTTCAATACCGGCTTCGTGGTGGAAATAACCATCCATTAGACCTGCAAGGTTCGCTTTACGAACATCATCATCTTTACCTAATGCATTAGGTACAATTGAGAAGGTGTAAGAAATACCGTCTTTTGCATAAGCAAATGGCAGTTTAGCAACTGAAGTCAGTGATGCAACTGCACCTTTTTGGTCACGGCCGTGCATTGGGTTAGCACCTGGTCCGAATGGTGCGCCTGCACGACGACCGTCTGGAGTGTTACCTGTTTTCTTACCGTAAACAACGTTTGACGTGATAGTCAGGATAGACTGTGTAGGTACCGCATTACGGTATGTACGCAGTTTCTGAATTTTCTTCATGAAACGTTCGACTAAGTCACAAGCGATGTCATCTACACGAGAATCGTTGTTACCAAATTGTGGGTATTCGCCATCAATTTTGAAGTCAACTGCTAAGCCGTTTTCATCACGGATTGGAGAAACTTTTGCGTATTTGATAGCAGACAGTGAGTCAGCAGCAACAGACAGACCTGCGATACCACATGCCATTGTACGATATACATCACGGTCATGAAGTGCCATCAGTGCTGCTTCATAGCTGTATTTGTCGTGCATGTAATGGATAACGTTCAGTGCAGTTACGTACTGAGTTGCTAACCAATCCATAAAGTGATCCATTTGGTTCATCACAGTATCGAAGTCTAAGACTTCATCCATGATTGGCGCATGTTTTGGACCGACTTGGATTTTCAGTTTTTCGTCAACACCACCATTGATGGTATACAGTAAGGTTTTCGCTAAGTTTGCACGAGCACCAAAGAACTGCATTTGTTTACCAACAACCATTGGGCTAACACAACATGCGATTGCATAGTCATCGCTGTCGAAGTCAGGACGCATTAAGTCATCATTTTCGTACTGGATTGAAGAAGTATCGATTGAGACTTTTGCTGCATATTTTTTGAAGTTGATAGGCAGTTGTTCTGACCACAGGATGGTCATGTTTGGTTCAGGAGATGGACCCATTGTGTATAGGGTATTTAAGAAACGGAAAGTATTCTTAGTTACCAAAGTACGGCCATCTAAACCCATACCTGCTAAAGATTCTGTTGCCCAGATTGGGTCACCAGAGAACAGTTCATCATATTCAGGCGTACGTAAGAAACGAACCATACGTAACTTCATGACTAAGTGGTCAATTAATTCCTGAGCTTGTTCTTCTGTCAGTAAACCTGCTTCAATATCACGTTGGATGTAGATATCTAAGAACGTAGATACACGACCAAATGACATTGCTGCACCGTTTTGAGATTTAACAGCAGCTAAGTAACCGAAGTAAGTCCATTGTACTGCTTCTTTTGCGTTTTGAGCAGGACGAGAAATATCGTAACCGTATTTCGCAGCCATTTCTTGGATTTGACCTAAAGCAGCATGCTGCTCTGCGATTTCTTCACGCAGTTGGATAGTCATTTCCAGATCTTCGCCTTTTTCCATTCTTTCTTGTAAAGAAGTGAATTGAGCGAATTTGTCTTTACGCAGGAAGTCGATACCGTACAGAGCAACACGACGGTAGTCACCGATGATACGGCCACGACCATAAGCATCTGGTAAGCCAGTTAAGATACCAGATTTACGGCATTTTAAGATGTCTGGAGTATAAACATCGAAAACGCCTTGGTTATGAGTTTTACGATAATCAGTAAAGATTTTTTTCAGTTCTGGATCCAGCTCACGGTTGTAAGCGTGGCAAGAACTTTCAACCATACGGATACCACCGAATGGGATGATCGCACGTTTCAGAGGTGCATCAGTCTGTAAACCTACGATTTGTTCTAAATCTTTAGCGATGTAACCTGCATCGTGAGATGTGATAGTTGAAGCAACAGAAGTATCAAAATCAACCGGCGCATGCGTACGGTTTTCGATTTTGATGCCTTCCATAACTTGTTCCCAAAGTGTATCAGTTGCTTTAGTGGAACCTGCTAGGAAAGATTCGTCGCCTTCATATGGAGTATAGTTTTTTTGGATAAAATCACGAACGTTAACACCGTTCTGCCATTCACCTTCAGAAAAACCTTTCCATGCTTCAGCAAATTTTTCATTTAAATCAGACATGATACTTCTACCTTTTTACAATGGAACTTAAGAAATCAGTCATACCTGCACGGATTAATGTTTGTCACCGCGCAGATGCATTAACCAGTATACCAGACCGACTAGGACTGCTCCGCCAATAATGTTACCGATAGTGACTGGTAATAAATTGTCAGAGAGGAAATTTGATACCGTTAAATTTGAAAATTGTTCGGGTGATGCACCTACTTTAGTCCAGAATTCTGTGGGTGCAAAATTCTTAATAACAATACCTAATGGAATAAGAAACATGTTAGCGATACTGTGCTCAAAACCGCTAGCAACGAACATACCGATAGGTAATATCAGTGCAAAAAGCTTATCAATAAGTGTACGACCTGCATAGCTCATCCATACTGCAAGACAAACCATTAAGTTAGCTAAAATACCTAAACAGACGGCTTCAATAAAAGTGTGTTCAACTTTATGTTGTGCTGTTTGTAAAACATTTAGCCCCCAAAGCCCATTTGCAGCCATATGTTGGCCCGCAAACCACATTAATGCGACAAAAAAGAGTGCGCCAACGAAGTTACCAAGATAGACATTTATCCAGTTAGCAAACATTTTGCCCCAAGATATACGTCCAGTTGCTTTAGGAATAATAGTCAGAACAGTTGAGGTGAATAAGTCCGCGCCACAAACGACAACGAGCATTAACCCCAGAGAGAAGCAGATCCCGCCAACTAATTTAGCCAGCCCAAATGGAACAGATGCGGTGCCTGTAGTAGCAGTAATATAAAAAACAAAAGCAATTGATATAAACATTCCCGCAGTAAATGCAGATAAGTAAGTCGTTGGAATATGTTTATTTGCTTTATAACAACATGCATCATCGGCAAATTTTGCCATATCAGCAGGTGATAATAAATTAAAAGGGCTGTCAGCTTTCATACTAACACTCTCTTATATGTTGGAATAATTATAGCACGCAATAATAGTAGCAAAGGGGCTTACTTCTAAAATTGATATGGATCATGGTCGCTCATTAGAAACCCGTTTTTAGTGCGTAAAAACCCGTTGTTTATGCTATAACTATTTGATTAATAAAATAAAAAAATTTTTTAAAAATTATCAAAAAATTTTAGACTAGCTGGATAAATAAAGTAAAAAGTAAAGATAAAGTATTATTTAGACCTCGTATGTTAAGAATTAAAAATCAAATTTAACGCCTTATTTACTTTTGCCATAAATATAAACATTACTTTATTTGTGGTTAATCATTATTGATTACTCCAGACATATAACCATTATAAAAATAAGGTTTTTATTTTTTTGAGATCTGGTTAAACAAATAGCAATTTAAACCATATTTAAGTAATATTCTTGGTTGAAAAATTCAATATTTATTTGTAGCGTCATATTAAATGTCATAATTCGTCACTTTTGCCATATTTTGGCAATTTTGTCAGGTGACATATTTGTCATGTTGACATATTTGTCAAAAATTTATTTTTAGCAAAATAAAACACTCTACTTTTCAATAGAGTGTTTTAATTCAAATACGCGCTTATTATTCAGTTAAATTGAGTGTTTATTTAATAAATCATCTTAAATAAAATAGGCTTATTTGTTCGATTGACGTTTTGCTTTTTGCAATTTTTCATAAGCAGCAAGTAGTGACTGATGAATAGGTAAATTTGTTAAATCGGCATCAATAGGCTGTAAACCATAAAATGCTTGTTTACCTTGCATTGCGTTTAAGGCTGCTTGTAATGTTTCTTCTCCATACATACGAGAGAATGCATACATGTATTGTGCGGGTTCACGTTCAGTCTCTTGTTGTAATAATAAGAGATTGTGCAAGCAACGATAATAATTTTGGCGTTCTGACGTAAATAAAGAAGCGTTGAAATCTTGAGTCCATTCAACCCAAACAAGCGCTTGGTCAAGATCGCCCCCCGCAAGTGCAAGCATGGATTTTAATTCACCGACACGTAGATGGCTCCAACCATTATCTTTACCCGGTGCAATACCAATCATTTCTCTGATACGAGTAAAGTCGTCTAAACCATCTTCATCAAATTGACTGATAAGTGATAAATATTCTTCTTTTGTGCCTTCGCTTGTTGGTAATGAAAGAATAGTATCGCGCCAATGTACACCCATAATGTTATTGGCTAATTGTAGATCTTCTGCAGGGTAAATATCCGATAAACCAGGTACTAAAATACGACACGCATAAACGCCTAAGTGTGAGTAATCCATAATATAGACTTCAGCATCACATTGTTGGCACAGCGCCATTAAGGTATGAAATTCTTCTTCGGTTGTCCCACTGAAATCCCAATCTGTGAAAGCATAATCGGCCTCTTTTTTAAATAGATCCCAACTAATTAAACCACTTGAATCAATAAAGTGTGTTTCAAGGTTGGTGTGATCACCCACTTCTTCATCATCAAAGCTTGGTGGGTTGAAAACATCAAGATCTTTAAGGCTACGGCCTTGTAATAACTCAGTGACGGTACGCTCTAAAGCCACACCGAAATCAGGATGAGCGCCAAAAGAAGCGAAGCAAGTTCCATTTTGTGGGTTAAATAACACGACACAAATAACAGGGAATTGCCCCCCTAAAGAGGCATCAAAACTAAAGATTGGGAAACCTTCTTGTTCTAATGTTTCAATCGCCTCAATAACTGCAGGGTAGCGAGCTAAAACTTCATTAGGAATTTCAGGTAAGCTGATTCTTTCGGTGATAATGCGGTTTTTTACATAGCGCTCAAAAACTTCTGAAAGTCCTTGGACTCGAGCTTCATTTTTTGTATTACCCGCTGACATACCGTTAGAGGCATACAAGTTAGCGATAATATTTACAGGAATAAAAACAGGTTTTTCATCAGATTGACGTATAAATGGTAGGGCACAAATTCCACGATCATGGTTACTCGATTGTAGATCGACTAATTCGCTACCACATAATTCACCTTCAGGATCGTAAAACTCACGTAAACGACTATCTAGTAAGCCTTCTGGTACTGAATCGTCATCTGTAAGTGGGAACCATTTTTCATTTGGATAGTGAACAAACTCACCTTCTGCAATATCAGCACCTAGCCAGAAATCAGAAAAGAAATAGTTTGTTGAAAGACGTTCAAAATATTCGCCCAGTGCAGAGGCTAAAGCCGCTTTTTTACTAGCACCTTTACCATTAGTAAAACATAAAGGGCAATCTTTATCGCGAATATGAACAGACCAGACATTAGGAACGGGGTTTAACCATGAAGCTTCTTCCAATGTTAAAGCCTAAGTCGGTTAATTTTTTCTGAAAGTTAGCGATAGAATCTTCCAGTGCGGCATCTTTGCCAGGAATGAATGTTTGTGACATGGCAGGTTTCATTAATATTTTGCGGGTGATAGTTAGGGGAACATGATACTGAAATCCCCTGTTAAGCACTAATAATTTCTCTCATTTAGAACAGACTAACCATATTCATTACTAATTAATTATTTAATATATGAGTTTTTTTAATAAATACGTTTGATTAATCACGGAATTAATGAGAACAAATCATCATAATTGGATTTATTTATAAACTCATAAGGGATCAGTTCGATGATGAAAAAAACATTGCTTGCCAGTTTATTAGCTGTAGTCAGTGGTTCTGTTTTCGCCTTACCTAATGTGACCATTTTAGCAACCGGGGGCACTATTGCCGGTGGTGGCGATTCAGCAACAACATCAAGTTATACAGCGGGTAAATTAGGTATTGATACGCTGATTAATGCCGTACCTGAGGCTAAGAAAGTGGCCAATTTAAAAGGTGAGCAAGTCGTTAACATTGGTTCTCAAGATATGAATGACCAAGTATGGCTAAAGCTGGCTAATAAAATTAATGCAGATTGTGATAAAACAGACGGGTTTGTGATTACTCATGGTACGGATACCATGGAAGAGACGGCTTACTTTCTGGATTTAACAACAGCCTGTAAAAAACCGGTTGTTATGGTTGGTGCAATGCGTCCTGCAACGGCATTAGGCGCTGAAGGTCCTTTGAATCTTTTTAATGCGGTTGTGATTGCCAGTGATAAAGCGTCTGAAAATCGTGGTGTGTTGGTCACTATGAATAATTCGGTTATCAGTGGTAAAGATGTTGTGAAAATGAATACAACGGAAGTACAAGCATTCCAACCTATTAATGCAGGGGCTCAAGGCTATGTACACAACGGAAAAGTTCATTTTTATACAGCCGCATTACCTCGTGCCGATAAGCCAATCTTTGATGTAAGTAAACTGACTGAATTACCTAAGGTTGGTATCGTATATAACTACTCAAATGCATCAGATTTACCGGCTAAAGCCTTTATTGATAATGACTACAAAGGCATTGTGAGCGCAGGTGTGGGTAACGGTAATTTATATACTGATATTTTTGATACTTTAGCCGATGGCGCTAAAAAAGGTGTTGTCGTAGTTCGTGCAAGTCGTGTTCCAGTAGGTTTTACGACACAAAATGGCGAAGTTGATGATGCGAAATACGGTTTTGTGGCATCAGAACGCCTGAACCCACAAAAAGCGAGAGTATTATTACAATTATCACTCACACAAACTCAAGATCCTGCGAAGATCCAAGAAAACTTTGAAAAGTATTAATGTAAAATAGTTTGGACAATAACAAGGCCTCATTAAAGAGGCTTTGTTATTTTTTAGAAATGAAATAGGTTAATTTTTTGAGGTTCGAGACACGACTATTTGTGCTGTAAAGAAAGCAATTAGCGGAGTTACTGCAAAAATAATAAATAACCAATGTGCGGCATTTTTTGCACCAATAATGCCTCCAGGATCGGTTAATCCTGCCATATTAACGACAGTACCTGATATTGAAGCGCCAACTGCGGCTGAAAATAATTGGATCGTTGTAATTGATGTTGCTGCTTTTTGGGCTTCTTGCCCCTGAGAAACATGTAATACACGGGTTAAATAATGAGGCCAAGCCATACCAATTCCTGCGCCAGTAAAAAAGAGTGCTACACAAATAACGATAATCTGCCCATAAGGTAATGTGACACTATTGGATATAAATAAACCGAGAATAACTATTGCAGAAAAGTTAATTATAGGGCCAAAGCGCATTAAACGTTGAGCGGTATATTGTTGACTTGATGAAGAAATAATCGCAGAAAAAGACCAACCTGCGCCCACTAATGCCGCTAAATAACCGGAAAGTAATGGGGTAATATTATGAATGGTTTGTAAAAAATAGGGCACAAAAACTTCGGTTTGTACACTGATACCCAATAATGCCATGGTGAGATAAATTGGGGCTAAAGGTGCAGAAAAAGAGAATGTCCCTTTAGGAAATAAGCCATCATTTGATTTTTTATCTATGTGTATTAAAAGCAATATAAAGATAATAGCAAGTAAAAATGATAATACGTGATACAACGTGATGTTATAAAGACCGCCGATTGAAATAGATAATACAGCAAACATTAATAGAAAAAGTTGCTGATAGGGTAAAGGGGATTTTGCGACGATATTATCGGTCACATTTTCTGTCGGCAGAATAGTAAATAATAAAATGGCGTAAGGAATGCCAACGACTAAAATAGACCAAAATGCGCCACGCCAAATATCATATTCTGCAAATATTCCACCTAATGCAGGGCCTAATAGTGTTGATATTCCCCACATACTTGACATTAATGCCATCGCTCTAGACCAAAGTGGTTGTGGAAACATCACTCTGACTAACGAATAAGCCAGTGCAAGCAACATACCGCCACCCGCTCCTTGAACAAATCGGCCGAATAATAATATTTGCATAGAAGGTGCTGTGGCACAGATAACGGAACCGACTAAAAAGCAGAGCGTTGCAAGCAAGTAACTATTACGAGGCGCAAATTTGCTCAATAAACGAGACGTCACCGCGGAAAAGAGAATAGAAGCTAAAATAAAAACCGTCGTATTCCAAGCATACAAATTGAGTCCACCGATATCACGTACTACAGAAGGCAATGTTGTTATCGTGATATAGACATTAATTGCATGTAATGCGACCCCTCCTGCTAAAGCGAGCGATTTTAGACTATTTTTTCCATGAAGAAGCATTCCCCAGCTTGCTTCTTCTTTTTTATTTACACTCCCCGACATAAAACACTCCTAACCGTTATTTTTACGCACTGCGTATTATGCGTTAGCTCACAATAATCATTGCGCCAATTTAACGAGAATGATACAACCGATAAAGGTCATTTTGTAAAAACATATTCAGATAGGGTGAATTTGAATGAGTCAGGTATATAACTTTAGTGCAGGTCCGGCTATGTTACCGGCAGAAGTCCTTCGTCGTGCAGAATTAGAATTATGCAATTGGCATGAACTTAGGCGCTCGGTCATGGAAATCAGCCACCGCAGTAAAGAGTTTCTTGAAGTTGCTCATCAGGCAGAGCAAGATCTTCGTGATCTTCTTAATGTGCCAGAAAACTACAAAATTCTTTTTTGCCATGGTGGGGCTCGAGGTCACTTTGCGGCTTTACCTCTCAATTTATTAGGTGAGAAGGCAACTGCTGACTATATAGATGGTGGATATTGGGCGAAAAGCGCGGCTGATGAAGCTGAAAAATATTGTTCACCAAATGTCATTAAAATTAAAACAGAAATTGATGGCAAAATTGGTGTTAAGCCAATGAAAGAATGGCAATTAAGTGATGATGCTGCTTATGTACATTATTGCCCAAATGAAACCATTGATGGCATCGCAATTCATGAAGAACCGAATTTTAATGATAATAAAATTGTTATTGCAGACTACTCATCTGCGATTTTATCCCAACCATTAGATGTTAGTCGTTTTGGTGTAATTTATGCAGGCGCACAAAAGAATATTGGTCCTGCGGGATTAACCATCGTTATTATTCGTGAAGACCTATTAGGTAATGCACGTAAAGAAACACCATCAGTGTTTGATTATACCGTGCTCGCTGAAAATGACTCAATGTTTAATACACCTCCTACTTTTGCTTGGTATTTATCAGGAATGGTCTTTAAATGGCTAAAAGAGCAAGGTGGGTTGCAAGAAATGGCAAAACGTAACTATGAAAAAGCAATGCTTCTTTATAGTGCCATTGATAACAGTGATTTTTATATCAATCGTATTGCAACAGAAAATCGTTCATTAATGAATGTGCCTTTCCAAATGTCTTCTCCTGAATTAGATTCACTCTTCTTAAAAGAAGCCGAGGCTCAAGGATTAGTGGCATTAAAAGGTCACCGTGTATCGGGTGGTATGCGTGCATCAATTTATAACGCAATGCCATTGGCAGGTGTTCAAGCCTTAGTTGATTTTATGGCTGATTTTGAGCGTCGTCACGCATAATTCATACATTATATGTTTAGGAAACCTATGTGAAAATGGGTTTCCTTTTATCCAAAGATGTTGATAATGATAATCAATTATTACTGTACTAAAAAATAAATAAAAACAATAAGCACCTAAGTTGTTTTCTCATTTTTTGATTAAACCACATCCCATCTTATTTTATTTGTTTATCGGAGTTCTTACCTATTTATGGAATCGTTGACGTTACAGCCTATTGCTCATATCGAAGGTACTATTAATTTACCCGGTTCAAAAAGTGTCTCTAATCGTGCGTTATTATTAGCCGCTTTAGCTAACGGTAAAACGCGTTTAACTAACTTATTAGATAGTGATGATATTCGTTATATGCTGAATGCATTAAAAGCATTAGGCGTGCAGTATCAATTATCAAATAACAATACGGTATGTGATATTGAAGGGCTAGGGGGAGAATTTAAAACAGAGTCGTCATTAGAACTCTTTTTAGGTAATGCTGGAACAGCAATGCGTCCATTAGCAGCAACCTTAAGTTTAGGCTTGCATGATATTGTATTAACTGGCGAACCACGTATGAAAGAGCGTCCAATTGGGCACTTAGTTGACGCTTTGCGTCAAGGTGGCGCGAGTATTGATTATCTCGAACAAACAGATTATCCACCTATTCGTCTACGGGGCGGGTTTAAGGGAGGACATGTAGAGGTAGATGGTAGTGTTTCAAGTCAATTTTTGACTGCCTTATTAATGTCGGCTCCATTAGCTAAACAAGATACAACTATTACAATTAAAGGCGAATTAGTATCAAAACCTTATATTGATATTACCTTAGCTTTAATTAATACCTTTGGTGGAAAGATTGAAAATCAAAATTATCAACAATTTATTATAAAAGGTGGTCAACAATATCAATCACCCGAAACATATCTTGTAGAAGGAGATGCATCATCGGCATCTTATTTCTTAGCAGCGGCTGCAATTAAAGGTGGGACCGTCCGAGTTACAGGTATTGGTAAAAAGAGTTTGCAAGGCGATATTCACTTTGCTTCTGTACTTGAAAAAATGGGCGCAAAAATACGTTGGGGTGATGATTATATCGAATGTGAACGTGGCTCATTAAACGGCATTGATATGGATATGAATACGATCCCTGATGCGGCAATGACCATTGCTACGACAGCATTGTTTGCAGAAGGTGATACTGTTATTCGTAATATCTATAACTGGCGAGTAAAAGAGACAGACCGATTGGCTGCAATGGCTGCAGAGTTGCAAAAAGTGGGTGCAATTGTTGAAGAAGGGCATGATTACTTAAAAGTCACGCCACCAAAGCAGTTAACGACTGCTGACATTAAAACCTATAACGATCATCGTATTGCAATGTGTTTTTCGCTGGTGGCATTGTCTGATATACCGATTACTATTCTTGATCCAGGGTGTACAGCCAAAACATTCCCAGATTATTTTGAAAAGTTAGAAACGCTTTCTCAGCGTCATGGCTAATATCCATTATACTAAATAAAAATAAGTCAAAATTAAATCAATCAAAATCGGCAGTGTTGGACTTTTAAAAGAACAATATTGTCGATTTGTTATTATTTTAAGATAAAGTTTTCTAAAAAATAACTTATCTATGAAAAATAACATTGAATAAATCTCTTTGTCCCTTATCTGCTTGTTTCTTCCTATACATTGTATGCGTATAATGACGCGCATACATTAATACTGTTTTTCTCTGTTTGAATTCAATGTCTATTATATCAATGTAATAAGAGCATCAAACACAGAAATGCAGTGCCCATGAAAAGGAGAAACTCATGGCGGTTATCGTCCCTGTTATAACTGTTGATGGGCCCTAGCGGAGCAGGTAAAGGAACATTATGCCAAGCATTAGCAAAAGCGTTTGGCTGGCACTTACTTGATTCTGGCGCTATTTACCGTGTGTTGGCATTAGCTGCTTTACACCACCATGTTGATATTACTTCTGAAGATGCATTAGTACCATTAGCGGCAAATTTAGATGTACGTTTTGTCCCTAATGAGAATGGTTTAAGTGTTATTCTTGAAGGGGAAGACGTATCGAATGAAATTCGTACCGAAACAGTTGGAAACACAGCATCACAAGCCAGCAACTTTTCCTCGTGTAAGAGAAGCGTTATTGCGTCGCCAGCGTGCATTTCGTACAGAACCCAGGCCTTATTGCTGATGGGCGAGATATGGGAACAATCGTTTTCCCTGATGCACAAGTGAAAATTTTTCTTGAAGCCAGCGCAGAAGAACGAGCACGTCGTCGCATGTTACAGTTGCAGGAAAAGGGCTTTAATGTTAACTTTGAACGCCTTTTATCCGAGATAAAAGAACGCGATTACCGTGACCGGAATCGTGCTGTTGCGCCACTTATTGCGGCGAAAGATGCATTAATTCTCCGATTCTACAAGTTTGTCTATCGACGAAGTCATTGAAAAATCGTTAACTTATGCTAAAAAAAAATCTGCAATTATCAAGCGTAATTAATTTTATTTCGTTTATACTAAGGTAATTATCAAAATCGGGTTGACGTGTTAATGAAAACACAACAATGCCCGATGACCTTGTCACAAAGGATGTAACGAGGTATGTGAAACAACCCCATTCGGCCGGATGCTAAATGGACGTTAATTAAATTTACTTGAAGATCATTAACATGACAGAATCTTTTGCTCAACTCTTTGAAGAATCCCTAAAAACAATCGAAACTCGTCCTGGCGCTATCGTTCGTGGCGTTGGTAGTTGCTATCGATAAAGACGTTGTTCTGGTTGATGCAGGTCTGAAATCAGAATCTGCTATTCCTGTAGAACAATTCAAAAAACGCTCAAGGCGAATTAGAAATCCAAGTGGGCGACGAAATTGATGTTGCTCTGGACGCGTTGAAGATGGCTTCGGTGAAACCGTTCTGTCTCGTGAGAAAGCTAAACGTCACGAAGCGTGGCTGATGCTGGAAAAAGCTTACGAAGAAAACGAAACTGTTGTTGGTATCATCAACGGTAAAGTTAAAGGTGGTTTTACTGTTGAACTGAATGGCATTCGTGCATTCTTACTGGTTCACTGGTAGACGTTCGCCCAGTTCGCGATACAACTCATCTGGAAAACAAAGAGCTTGAGTTCAAAGTCATCAAATTAGACCAAAAACGTAACAACGTTGTTGTGTCTCGTCGTGCGGTTATCGAATCTGAAAATAGCGCAGAACGCGATCAGTTATTAGAAAACCTGCAAGAAGGCATGGAAGTTAAAGGTATTGTTAAGAACCTTACTGACTACGGTGCATTCGTTGATCTGGGCGGTGTTGACGGCTTACTGCACATCACTGACATGGCTTGGAAACGTGTTAAACACCCAAGCGAAATTGTCAATGTTGGCGACGAAATCACTGTTAAAGTCCTGAAATTCGACCGTGAACGTACTCGCGTATCATTAGGTCTGAAACAACTGGGCGAAGATCCATGGGTAGCTATCGCTAAACGTTATCCAGAAGGTACTAGACTGACTGGTCGTGTAAACTAATCTGACTGATTACGGTTGCTTCGTAGAAATCGAAGAAGGCGTTGAAGGTCTGGTACACGTTTCTGAAATGGATTGGACTAACAAAAACATTCACCCATCTAAAGTTGTTAACGTTGTGGATGTTGTTGAGGTTATGGTTCTTGACATCGATGAAGAACGTCGCCGTATTTCACTGGGTCTGAAACAGTGCAAATCTAACCCATGGCAGCAGTTCGCAGAAACTCACAACAAGAACGACCGTGTTGAAGGTAAAATCAAGTCTATCACTGACTTCGGTATCTTCATCGGTTTAGACGGCGGTATCGACGGTCTGGTTCACTTATCTGACATTTCTTGGAATGTTGCAGGTGAAGAAGCTGTTCGTGAATACAAAAAAGGCGACGAAATCGCTGCTGTAGTTCTGCAAGTTGATGCTGAACGTGAACGTATCTCACTGGGCGTTAAACAATTATCAGAAGATCCATTCAATAATTACCTGTCTGCTCACAAAAAAGGTGCTATTGTTTCTGGTAAAGTAACTGCTGTTGACGCTAAAGGCGCAACTGTAGAATTAGCTGACGGTGTTGAAGGTTACCTGCGTGCTTCTGAAGCTTCACGTGACCGCGTTGAAGATGCAACTCTGGTTCTGAATGTTGGCGAAGCTGTTGAAGCTAAATACACTGGTGTTGACCGTAAAAACCGCGTTATCAACTTATCTGTTCGTGCTAAAGACGAAGCAGACGAGAAAGACGCTATCGCTTCTGTAAACAACAAAGAAGAAGTTGGTTTTTCAAACAACGCTATGGCTGAAGCTTTCAAAGCAGCTAAAGGCGAATAATTTAAGTTATTAACGGAGGCAACGTTAATCGTTGCCTATTTATCGGTAGTTTAGGGAGGTAATATGACCAAGTCTGAGTTAATCGAGAGACTTGCAGGCCTACAATCTCATCTTTCGGCTAAGACGGTTGAAGAAGCTGTAAAAGAAATGCTTGATCATATGGCTGATACTTTAGCTGATGGTGAGCGTATCGAAGTCCGCGGATTCGGCAGTTTTTCTCTACACTACCGTGCGCCGCGTACGGGTCGTAACCCGAAAACTGGTGATAAAGTAGATCTGGAAGGTAAATACGTTCCACACTTTAAGCCAGGTAAAGAGTTACGTGACCGTGTAAATATTTATACGGAATAATAACACCTGTCGAAATGGTACGATGTTAGTTAACTTTCTCAAAAACGGTGCTTCGGTGCCGTTTTTTATTATCTTTTACTTGTGCTGATTATTTTTATGACTTTCATAATTTTTGTTTTTTATTGTTAGTCCTTATTTTATTTACGATATTTACTTTATTCTCTTTCTTACTTTTCTTAGTATTACTTTATTGTATTTTGATTTTTATTTCTTGATTTAATTATCATGATTGCTGAGTTATTCTATTTTTTTTCGAGGTTCTTCTCAAAAAATAGTGTATACGACAATAAAAATTATTCTTTTTATAAAGAAGTACAAAAAAAGCCCTCTAAAAAGCTACCTTTAATAAAAATATAACCTCATGATATTTAAAGATGCTTATAAAGGGATGCGAAAATGATTCTATTCAAAGGGATAATAAGTATTTTGAGGGTGAAAATATTATCAATAAAACAACACTTTTTTTTATTCAAAATATTTTCAACGATTTTATTTTACCAAGCTGAGTTTAGATAACATTGCTTTGGCAATATTTTTAGGGGGAATGCCTTTATTATTTCAGCATACGCTTTTTAGTTTAATGACTTATTATATTGTTATTATTATTGCAATATTCTTATTATTTATTCCTTTTTCATTAATTCGTTTTTTAGCATTATTTTTATTCTTCTGGGTTTATTCTAATCTTATTGCATACGCTTTGATGGCAAGAACAGTAGAACTTGTTGATAATATAGTGATCTTTGAAGCAAATATTGTTGAGTATCGTCAATTATCGGATGGTCACCTTATTATCAAAATTCCCATTCCGAAAAAAACATTTTTTTCATCATCTATTTACGCTAGCGTATATTGGCGAAATCCACCTAAAAATATCGAAATAGGACAAGGTTGGCAATTTAAAGTTCAATTTAGAGCCGCACATAGCTATTTAAACGAAGGCGGATTTGATAGTCAAAAATATGCAGTTTCTAAGAAAGAAACTTTAGCAGGCAAAGTATTACAAGCAACCTTACTTAATGCCGATATTTCTCTACACACTCAATTCATCCAATATATTTCAAGCTTTTGGAAAACAACAACAAACAGTGGTGAGATTGCGGCTTTGGTTTTGGGAGATAAAAGACAAATAGAGCCTGAAAAGAAAGATCTTTATATGAAAACCGGTGTTGCGCACCTAATTGTTATTTCTGGTTTGCATATTGGTTTAGCCGCATTATTAGGTTGGTTAATTGCAAGAGGGATCCAGTTTTTCTTTCCAGCAAAATGGATAAATATTTATTTTCCTTTGGTTCTTGCTTGGGGATTTGGTGTTTTTTATACAGCACTATCAGGTTGGGGAATACCAGCAACCAGAGCTGTAATAGGCTTAAGTGTTTGGGTTTTATTGCATTTAGGACATCGATTATTTCTTCCGTGGCAGTGGGCTCTTTGGAGTGCAGCCCTTATTTTGATTGTTGAACCACTATCGATACTTTCAGCCAGTTTTTGGCTTTCATTTTCAGCTGTATTTGCCATTATTTTTTGGTATTGGATGTACCCACTCAACGCTAAATATAATTATCAAAAAAAGTGGTTTATCTTAAGGTTAATTCATTTGCAATTTGGATTGTTAATTATTTTATTACCTTTTCAATTCTATTTATTTGGTGGTGCTAATTTTTTTAGTTTTATTGTTAATTTATGGGCAGTTCCTATTATTTCATTTATTACCGTACCATTAATAATGATTGGGTTATTGACATTCTTTCTCTCATTTCTACAACCAATAATTTGGCACTGGATTGATCTTTCGATTAGTCTTGCTTTTTGGTGTGCTCCTTTTTTTTTGAAGTTTTGGCAACATAGTGGCGCTCTTCCTTTTTTATTGGGGTTTTCAGGTGTTGGTATTATTGTAATCATCAAAATGTCATGGTGGCGTCATCATTTTATTTTGCTTGTTGTTATTGGTATTCTTTTATATTGCGAATTCACTACTTTCCCACGTTATCAATGGCGTATATCTATGTTAGATGTTGGCCATGGTTTAGCTATTATTATTGAAAAAGACAGAGAAGCGATTATTTATGACACAGGAATACGTTGGAAAAGTGGGGGGTCAATTGCAAAAAGTGTCATTATCCCTTATTTAAAGTACCATCGCCTTAAGCCAGTTGCATTGATAATTAGTCATGATCATTTAGATCACACCGGAGGGATTGAGGATTTATTGAGAGCTTATCCAACATTAACGATCCGCAGTAGTTTCAATAATCCTTCACATTTACCTTGTTTGCAAGATGAGTCATGGCAATGGAAGGGACTTTATTTTGATGCCTTATGGCCGGCAAATACAGTTCACTCTCCCAAAAATAACCAATCGTGTGTGATCAATGTAAGTGATGGTAAACATAATATATTGTTGACTGGCGACATTGAAAAAGAAGCAGAAACTCAATTGATCAGGTTGAAAAACCACCAATTAAAAGCTGATATTTTACAAGTTCCTCACCATGGTAGCCAAACATCGTCCACATTGGCGTTTATTCAAACAGTATCCCCCAAATTTGCACTCGTTTCTGCTGCTCGTTATAGCCTTTGGCGTTTACCTTCTGATAAAGTACACCTCCGTTATAAAAAAGAAGCAATTAATTGGCTAACAACCTCTATTAGTGGGCAGATTTCGATCGAGTTTAATCAAGATAATATTGATGTATTTACCTATAGGGGAGATATTTTGCCTCGCTGGTATCATCAGTGGTTTGGTGTTTTGACGTTTCCCGAGTAGAATGACCGGCTAATTATTAAAAGTTTGGTAATATATATGAATGATATAGACCTATCAACGTGGCAAACATTCCGACGTTTATGGCCGATGATTCGGATTTTCAAAGTGGGATTGATCGCTGCAGCAATTGCATTAATCATCAATGCAGGTGTGGATGCATTTATGATTTCTTTATTAAAACCACTTCTTGATGAAGGTTTTGGTAAAGCAAGTAACGACGTATTAAAATGGATGCCAATTGCTGTTATTGGGCTGATAGTTCTGCGTGGTATATCTAACTTTATTTCAAGCTACTGCCTTTCTTGGGTATCAGGGAAAGTTGTAATGAATATGCGTCGCCGACTGTTTTCTCATATTATGGGAATGCCGGTGAGCTTTTTTGATCAGCAATCAACAGGAACTTTGCTTTCTCGTATTACATATGATTCAGAGCAAGTTGCTTCATCATCATCAGGTGCATTAATTACAGTTGTCCGTGAAGGTGCCTATATTATCGGGCTATTTGGCTTGATGTTTTACTATAGTTGGCAATTATCTCTGATCCTTATTATTATTGCTCCTATCGTCGCCATTGTTATTCGTTTGGTATCAACGCGCTTTAGAACGATCAGTAAACGTATCCAAAATAGTATGGGACAAGTAACAACTAGTGCTGAACAGATGCTGAAAGGGCATAAAGAAGTACTCATTTTTAATGGTCAAGAAGTTGAGAATAAACGCTTTAATCATGTGAGTAACCATATTCGTCGCCAAGGTATGCGTATGGTTGTTGCATCGTCAATTTCAGATCCAATCATTCAATTAATTGCTTCTTTCGCATTAGCATTTGTTCTGTACGCTGCCAGCTTTCCTGAAATTATGGAAACATTAACCGCAGGTACAATCACTGTTGTTTTCTCATCAATGGTTGCATTAATGCGTCCATTGAAATCACTGACTAATGTAAATGCTCAGTTCCAGCGCGGTATGGCGGCTTGTCAGACCTTATTTTCTATCCTTGATATGGAACAAGAAAAAGATACAGGTAAACTGGAGCTGAAAAAACCGACGGGTGATATTGAATTCCGTAATGTAACTTTCCAATATGTGACAAAAGATACGCCTGCTTTGAGAAATATGTCATTTACTATTCCAGCGGGGAAAACTGTTGCATTAGTCGGTCGCTCAGGCTCAGGTAAGTCTACAATTGCTAATCTGATCACGCGTTTTTATGACATTAATGAAGGGCAAATATTGATTAATGGACATGATATTCGTGACTACACTCTGAAATCTTTACGTAATCAAGTCGCTCTTGTTTCTCAAAATGTCCACTTATTTAATGAAACAGTAGCGAACAATATTGTTTATGCTTGTGAAGACCAATACAGCCGTGAAGATATCGAAAAAGCGGCTAAAATGGCGCATGCAATGGACTTTATCAATAAAATGGATAAAGGCCTCGATACTGAAATTGGTGAAAATGGTGTTCTGCTTTCTGGTGGGCAGCGTCAACGTATCGCGATAGCGAGGGCTTTACTACGTGATTCACCAATTCTTATCCTTGATGAAGCTACATCGGCACTTGATACAGAATCTGAACGTGCTATTCAATCAGCTCTTGATGAACTGCAAAAAAATAGAACTTCTTTAGTGATTGCTCACCGATTATCAACCATTGAAAAAGCGGATGAAATCTTAGTTATTGAAGATGGTGAAATTGTTGAACGTGGCTCACACATTGATTTAATCGATCAAAAAGGTGTTTATGCTCAACTTCACAGGATGCAATTTGGTAAATGATTGAACGGATTTGGTCTGGTAAATCTTGGTTTTATCTCCTCTTACTTCCATTTTCATGGTTGTACGGCGCGATTACTCTATTAAGGCGCTTTGCATATCAAAAAGGATGGTTGTCATCATGGAAAGCCTCTGTTCCTGTCGTGGTTGTTGGTAACTTAACGGCAGGTGGCAATGGCAAAACCCCCGTTGTTATATGGCTTGTTGAGCAATTAATACAGAAAGGGTTTAAACCAGGTATTGTTTCCCGCGGCTATGGCGGGAAATCAGATCATTATCCATTACTGTTAACATCCGAGACAACACCTGCAATGGCAGGTGATGAACCTGTGTTAATTTATCATCGAACTGGTGCACCCGTTGCGGTTGCACCTAATCGACGAGATGCAGTAAAAGCCTTATTAGCACAACATGAACTTGATGTGATCATCACGGATGATGGCTTACAGCATTATGCACTACAGCGTGATTATGAAATTGTAGTTATCGATGGGCAACGTCGATTTGGTAATGGCTGGTGGCTTCCTGCTGGCCCTATGCGGGAACGCGCTACTCGTTTGCATTCAGTTGATGCAATTATCGTTAATGGTGGTTTAAGCCAAGGTAATGAAATAGGTATGGTTTTAGCGGGTGATATTGCGGTGAACCTGAAAACGGGTGAGAAAAGACCCGTTCAGGAGATCACTAAAGTAGTTGCCATGGCGGGTATTGGTCATCCTCCTCGTTTCTTTAATTCTTTGCGCGAAAAAGGGATTGAATTAATATCAACTCGAGCATTTAGTGATCATAGTGATTACAGCGCCAAAGAATTACAAGATTTAACGCCTTTCAATGAGCCCCTTATTATGACAGAAAAAGATGCTGTTAAATGTCAGCATTTTGCTCAGGATAATTGGTGGTATTTACCAGTTAGTGCTAAGTTAAATAGCCAATCTGTGCTAAAACAGGTCAGCAATTTAATTTACGGCTCGAAAAAAACTTGTATCTGATCTGAAACAATGATATTTATAGTGGAAATCAGGATAGCGTTACATAAAAGATTACCTACCCACAGTCGCATATCGCTTTTGTCGTAGTTCAATTTAACTCGCCAATACCCTATCTACTCAAAAGCCTTGTGTGGATATTTTGTGGATCTTTAATGTAGACGTAATATTTTTATGCTGTGAATGCAATAGGCTTTGCACCTAATGGATTGTAGAAACTATTTTGAATAGTGATTGTTAATCCTTATATGCGGTTATTTTATTTATAGGTGCTCAATAAACTATCTTCCTCATGTCATCTTTTTGTCATGTTGGTACTGTAAATATTGATTAAGCCTTAGAATATTCATTAAGCTTAGCTATCACGGTTTTGAACATTTATATTAAATAATAAAATGCACTACTTAAATTAATGTGTTCAGAATTTAATTGGGGTTTTATATAAGAAGACATAATAAAAAGTAGGATGCATTAGTATAGAAAAATAAAAACTATACGAAGAACAAAAGGAGTTTATCTATCATGACATTACAATTAAGAATGGGTCGCGTAAAATGGTTCGACAATAACAAAGGTTATGGTCTTATTGTTGCCAGCGGTATTGAACAAGAAGTTTATGTCAATAAAAAAGCGATTGCCAACACAAAAAATAAAGCATTAACAGAAGGTCAAGACGTTGAATTTTCTGTTATCAGAACAGCTGCAGGCCTAGAAGCCGCTGATGTTATCGGATTTTAAATAAGGTTTAACCTTGTTGAAGATGTAGATAAAACGATAGTTTAATACTGAGATTAAATGATCGTTTATACCTAATTGGGGGCCGATAAGCACAAATAGCTGACCACCAAGCCGAATAAGTAATATAAAAGAGTTGTGACGTTAATTAGAATGCAATAAAGATAATAAAAAGGTTAAATTATTATCAATAAAAGCGGAATGTAATTCTTTATTAATGATGTTGCAGACTCAACGATAAAAAGCCACATTAATGTGGCTTTTTTGTTGCTTATAGTAAAAAAGAAAATAATAAATTTATTAATAAATAAAATAATTTTCGAATTATCACTAAACGGGAGGCTTTGAGTATTAACGCTGATCCTTCCTTATGATATCCTTTTGCCATATAAAATGATTAACCCTTGAGAGGGACAAAATGGATCACCGCTTACTTGAAATTATTGCTTGTCCAGTTTGCCATGGCAAACTTATCTTTGATAAAGAAAATTCTGAGCTTATCTGCAAAATTGATCATTTAGCTTATCCTGTTCGTGACAATATCCCCGTTCTTCTGGAGAATGAAGCAAGAGAATTATCACTAGAAGAGGAAAAGTAACTTCATGTTCACGGTCATAATCCCTGGTCGATACGCATCGACCCGTTTACCGGGTAAGCCCCTTGCGGATATTCACGGTAAGCCTATGATTGTTCGTGTTATGGAACAGGCTATGCGTTCTGGTGCAAACCGTGTCATTGTCGCAACCGACAACTTAGATGTTGTTGCCGCTGTGGAAAAAGCGGGTGGAGAAGCATGTATGACTCGAGAAGATCACCATTCGGGTACAGAACGTTTAGCTGAAGTCATTGAAAAATACCAATTTGCAGACGACGAAATAATCGTTAACGTACAAGGTGATGAGCCTCTTATTCCGCCCACTATTATTACTCAGGTTGCTGAAAACTTAGCAAGTTGTGGTGCCGGAATGGCAACATTAGCCGTGCCTATTGTTGACTCAAAAGAAGCTTTTAATCCTAACGCTGTGAAAGTAGTGATGGATGCAAAAGGTTTCGCACTTTATTTTTCTCGAGCAACCATTCCTTGGGAAAGAGACCGTTTTAACTTATCACACGATGAAATTGGTGAGCATTACCTCCGCCATATTGGGATTTATGCTTATCGTGCTGGCTTTATACGTCGATATATTACTTGGGAACCAAGCCCATTAGAATCTATTGAAATGTTAGAGCAACTGCGAGTGTTATGGTATGGCGAAAAAATCCATGTTGCAAAAGCATTAGAAGTTCCTGGCGTGGGTGTTGATACTCAAGATGATCTTGTCGCAGCTAGAGCTGCATATCGAGCACTTAACCAAGAGTTCTGATCTTTTAACGGTAACAAATAAATTTCAACGGCGCTTAAATTAAGTGCCGTTTTTGTATCAGTCTGTAATGATATCTTTTAATTATTGGCTTTCTTCTTTATCAGATTGATGATTTTCATTTTCAGTAATAGTGGCAGGTTGCCCCGCAGGTTTGACTGATTGCCACATTGATCCTAAAAACTCATACCACGCACGTTCACTATGTTGAAGATAGGTCGCCGAAGGAAAATACTTCTCCCAAGGATGCAATGGCGAAGTGATTGCTAATTGGTTAGCCGGTGCCACAATAGGCTTCATACCTCTGGCTAAAAAGAAACGTTCAGCACGTGCTAAATGGTTGGCTGAAGTCACGAGTAAAAAAGGTTGTTTACCGATGAGCTTATCAACCTCATAGGCTTCTTCTTCGGTATCTTTTGGTATTGATAATGCAATGGTTTTATTCGCGGGTACGCCTAAAGATTGTGCTACCTGAGTTGCAACCTCTGCACTACTTATTTGATTAACGCCAGCACCACCTGTAAAAATCAATGTCGCATTAGGATTACGATAATAAAGCCTAACGCCTTCTACAACACGAAATAAGCTATTATTGAGAAGGTTAGCACTAGGTGCCCATTCGGGGTTATAAGTAAATCCCCCCCCCTAAAACAACAATGTAGTTCACATCTTGTGGTGAATTTTCTCGTAATTCATAACGAGCTTGATACTCTTTTTCACTTGGCATTAATAGAGTATCAGCAACAGGTTGTATGCCTAAAATAGTGAGTAGAATAAGTACCACCGTAAGTAGGCTTTTTCCTGTTTTTTGCCAACGAGTAAACCAAAGCAGAGCCAAGGCAAAAAAAGCGATTAATAAGAGCAAAGGTAAGGGCATTAGAAAGCCAGCAACATATTTTTTGAGCAAAAACAGCATAAATCATCCTAAATTGAGTGAAATACATGCAATTGATAGTGAAAGCTTAGTGAAAACTAGGGGATCATAGAGGCATTGTGTCAAAATAGTGAGCACAACGACATTTCACTAAGTTTTAATCAATAGAAATAAAGAACCGTTAAATTATTTATAAAACGATAAGCGTTTGAACGTTAATTTTTTCATTAATAAGCGTTATATTTATACTGCGCTTTGCGAATAGTCTGATTCATGGCTTATTTCTTTAGAGAAAACAGTCAGTATCATAGAACACTGGTAAAATTGCTGTCTTAATTTTATGTACAGTGTCTCATATTTTTTGAATTTATCAGAATGCAAAGAGCGCAAGTAGCAGGTTGTTATCATGAGGCGTTTTAATGTCAGATCGTAATTTTGACGATATTGCAGATAAATTCTCCCGCAATATCTACGGCACAACAAAGGGTAAAATTCGCCAAGCGGTGATTTGGGAAGATTTACAACAATTATTAACTCTTTTCCCTAACCGTACTCTGCGTATTTTAGATGCAGGCGGTGGTGAAGGGTATTTCTCTCGTCAGTTAGCTAAATTGGGACACCAAATTATCTTATGTGATTTATCACAAGAGATGCTTAATCGCGCGCAAGAAGCAGCTATTGACGAAGGTGTTGCTGAGAATATGACATTTATTTGTTGTGCTGCTCAAGAGATTAAAGAGCATAGAGATGAAAGCGTTGACTTAATTCTGTTTCATGCTGTATTGGAGTGGATCACGGATCAGAAAGACGCCGTAAATGTTCTTACCGATATGTTGTTACCTAATGGTATCTTATCGCTGATGTTTTACAATGCAAATGGCATTGTTATGAGAAATGCGATATTGGGGAATTTTCATCTGGCAAATCCTGAAATTCCTCGAAGAAGAAAAAAATCGTTGTCACCTCAAAACCCATTGCAACCTGAAGATGTCTATCAATGGCTGACTGAATTTTCAATGACAATATTAGGAAAGACAGGTGTTCGCGTTTTTCATGATTATTTACAAAGTCGTCAGTTACAAAATAAAGATTTTCCATCGTTGCTTGCATTAGAGCAACGTTATTGTCGACAAGAGCCCTATATCAGTCTGGGGCGTTACATTCATGTCATGGCACAAAAGCGTGTAAATTAAGGATGTACTATGAGTGATTTTACCCAGACCGTTCCTGAGTTAGTGTCTTGGGCGAGAAAAAATGATTTCTCAATCTCACTGCCACCTGAAAGATTAGCTTTTTTGATGGCAGTCGCTGTATTAAACAGTGAACGCCTTGATGGCGAAATTAGTGAAGGGGAGTTAATTGACGCCTTTAGAGAGGTCTGTAAAGGCTTTGAACAACCCGCAGAATCAATACAAGTCCGTGCCAATAACGCCATTAATGATATGGTTAAGCAACGGCTTTTTAACCGTTTTACCAGTGAACTGGTAGAAGGTAATGCAATATATCGTCTAACCCCGTTAGGCATTGGAATAAGTGATTATTATATTCGCCAACGTGAGTTTTCATCGTTACGTTTATCTATGCAGTTATCTATAGTGGCCGGAGAACTCGATTCTGCTGCAAGCTCTGCTGAAGAAGGGGGCGATGAATATCATTGGCATCGCAATGTTTTTGCACCACTGAAATATTCAGTAGCAGAAATTTTCGATAGCATTGATTTGTCACAGAGAATTATGGATGAGCAGCAAAATACGGTAAAAGAAGATATTGCTGAGTTATTAAATCAAGACTGGCAAGCTGCTATTTCAAGCTGTGAACAACTCTTATCTGAAACTTCCGGCACACTAAGAGAGCTACAAGATACGCTTGAAGCCGCAGGTGATAAACTTCAAGCCAATCTGTTGCGTATCCAAGAAGCAAACATGAATACAGGTCATGTCGATCAAATTGATACGTTAGTATTTGAGCTACAAAGTAAGCTTGATCGTATTATTAGCTGGGGTCAGCAATCTATTGATTTATGGATTGGCTATGATAGACATGTCCATAAATTTATTCGTACGGCGATTGATATGGATAAAAATCGTATATTCTCTCGTCGATTACGTCAATCAGTACAAAACTATTTCGACAGCCCATGGGCATTAACTTACGCTAATGCAGATAGGTTGTATGATATGCGTGATGAAGAACTAACGCTACGAGATGAAGAAGTCACCGGTGAATTACCCGAAGAACTCGAATACCAAATGTTCAGCGAAGTGAACGAACAAATAACGCAATGGGTAGAACAAGAGCTTGCTTCTTACAAATTAGAGCAACGAGCATTAGATCTCAGTTCAGTATTAGTTGAATATCTTAATCGTTATCCGCAACAGAAACATTTCGATGTTGCCCGTATTGTCATTGATCAGGCGGTGCGATTAGGTGTGGCAAAAGCTGAGCTCGCAGGATTACCTGCAAAATGGTCAGAAATTAACGAATATGGAGCTAAGGTACAAGCGCATGTCATCGATACATACTGAACAATTTATGCCAGCAAAACTGGCGCAGGCATTAGCGAACTCACTTTTCCCTGAACTGGATAGCCAATTACGTGCAGGTCGGCATATCGGTATAGATTCTCTGGATAATCATGCATTCTTGATGGACTTTCAAGATGAGTTATCAGATTTTTATGCGCGTTATAATGTTGAATTAATTCGAGCACCAGAAGGTTTTTTCTATTTACGTCCTCGCTCAACTACGCTTATTCCTCGTTCTGTACTATCTGAAATGGATATGCTGGTGGGGAAAATTCTTTGTTATCTCTATCTTAGCCCTGAACGATTAGCGAATCAGGGAATATTCACTGTTCAAGAATTATTTGATGAATTAAGAACATTAGCAGATGAAGCCAAACTTTTACGCTTAGTGAACCAACGCTCAACGGGGTCTGATCTTGATTTGCAAAAATTACAAGAAAAAATGAGAACCTCTCTAAATCGTTTACGACGTTTAGGTATGATTTCATTCTTATTAAATGATATGCAGCGTTTTTCAATCACTGAGTCTGTTTTTCGCTTTGGCGCTGATGTGCGTAGTGGTGATTCACCTATTGAGGCTCAAATACGAATGATCCGTGATGGTGAAGCTATGGCGCTTGAGAACAGTTCCGAATCACCAAACGAAGATGAAGAAAATGAAGATGAGCAGTTACAATCGAGTGAAGATGATGCGGAGGAAGAAAATAAATGATTGAACGTGGAAAATTTCGCTCATTAACACTGATCAACTGGAATGGGTTCTTTGCTCGTACTTTTGACTTAGATGAATTGGTGACGACATTATCAGGCGGGAATGGAGCAGGTAAATCAACCACTATGGCTGCATTTATCACCGCAATGATCCCTGATCTTACTTTGTTGCACTTTCGCAATACCACCGAAGCAGGATCGACAAGTGGTTCTCGTGATAAAGGGCTATATGGGAAACTGCGTCCTGGTGTGTGTTATGCCGTATTAGATGTGATCAACTCACGCCACTTACGTGCTGTGGTTGGTGTGCGTTTACAGCAAATTGCAGGGCGTGATAAAAAAGTTGATATCAAACCCTTTATGATCCAAGGGTTGCCGATGGCAGAGAATCCAACAGAAATTCTGACCCAAGCTGTTGCCGATCGCCAAGCGCGCGTTTTACCACTCAATGAATTAAAAGAAAAAGTTGAAGCGATTGATGGTGTTGTTTTCAGACAGTTTAATTCTATCACTGATTTTCATGCCGTAATGTTTGATTTAGGCGTTATCCCTAAACGTTTACGTTCAGCGAGTGATCGCGCCAAATTCTATCGTTTAATTGAAGCCTCATTGTATGGTGGTATTTCAAGTGCGATCACACGTTCTTTACGAGATTATTTATTACCTGAAAATAGCGGTGTAAGAAAAGCATTCCAAGATATGGAAGGTGCATTGCGGGAAAACCGCATGACACTTGAAGCTATTCGTGTCACACAATCTGATCGTGATTTATTTAAGCACTTAATTACAGAAGCGACATCTTATGTTGCAGCTGATTATATGCGCCATGCTAATGAACGACGTGTTCATCTTGATGAAGCGCTAGAAGTCCGCCGTGAATTATGGCGCCAGAGAAAATCCATCAATAACGAGGCATATCGCTTTATTGAAATGGGTAAAGAGTTGGAAGAGCAACAAGCACTTTCTTCTGATCTTGAGGCGGATTATCAAGCAGCAAGTGACCGATTAAACTTAGTGCAAAATGCGGTTCGCCAACAAGAAAAAATAGACCGTTACGTTGCTGATGTAGAAGAGATCACTTTCCGTTTAGAAGAGCAAAGTGAAGTGGTTGAAGAGGCGGCTTCTAAAAAAGAAGAGCTCGAAGCGCGAGTAGAGTCTGCGGAAGAAGAAGTTGATGAACTGAAAAATCAGTTAGCAGATTATCAGCAAGCATTAGACGTACAACAAACACGCGCTATTCAATATCGTCAAGCAGTACAGGCTTTAGAGCGAGCAAAAGCACAATGTAACATTGCTGATTTAGATGAAACTAATGCGGATCAATGGGCTGAACATATTCAAGCAAAAATTCAAACTCTTACCCATTCGCTACTTTCTATGGAACAGAAACTCAATGTTTCTGAAGCGGCAAAAACACAGTTTGATCAAGCGTATAAATTGGTTAGCGGCATTGTTGGTGAGGTTGATCGTAAAGATGCATGGGGTGTCGCCAAAACCGCATTACGTGAATGGTCTTCTCATCGCCATCAAGCAGATAGGGTTCATCCTATTCGTATGCAGTTGGCAGAATTAGAGCAACGCTTACATCAAAGAAATAATGCCCAGCGCCAGCTTGAAGAATTTAATAAGCATCATGGTAAATCGATGGAGCCAGATGATCTTTTAATTTTACAAGATGAGCTGGAAGCAAAAATTGAAGAGCTTAGCGATTATGTTAACGAATCTGGTGAACATCGCATGCAAATGCGCCAAGAGCTGGATCAACTCAAGCAACAAATTGAAAAGCTGAAAAAACAAGCACCTGCATGGCTTGCGGCACAAGATGCGTTAACACAGCTGTGTGAGCAAACTCGCCAATCTTTTGAAACGGGTCATCAAGTAACTGAATATATGCAACAGTTACTTGAAAAAGAGCGTGAAGCCACAGTATTACGTGATGAAACTGCGACGCGTAAACAGCAGATTGAAGCACAAATTGAACGTTTAAGTCAGCCTAGCGGTGCTGAAGATGGACGATTAATTACGCTAGCAGAGCGCTTTAATGGGGTTTTATTATCTGAGATTTATGATGATATTACATTGGATGATGCGCCTTATTTTTCAGCGCTATATGGCCCTGCACGTCACGCAATTGTTGTGCAAGATTTGTCTCAAGTTCAGGAACAGTTAGAAACGTTAGAAGATTGCCCTGAAGATCTCTATTTTATCGAAGGGGATCCACAATCTTTCGATGACAGTGTATTTAATGCACAAGAGATGGAGAAAGCGGTTCTTATCAAGAGCTCAGATAGGCAATGGCGTTATTCTCGCTACCCTGAAATTCCGCTTTTTGGTCGCGCGGCGCGTGAGAATCAATTAGAAATATTATCTCGCCAACGCGATGAGCTTTCTGAGCTTTATGCAACGCAAGCTTTTGATGTACAAAAAATTCAACGTGCGCACCATGCTTTTAGCCAATTTGTCGGGCAACATATTTCAGTCGCGTTTGAAGCTGATCCTGAAGAGGATATCCGTCAACTTAATCAAAGACGCAATGAGCTAGAGAGGGCATTAACACAGTATGAAGAGAATACTCAACAGCAACGTCAACATTATGCTCAAGCAAAAGAGTCGTTAAATTTACTTAATAAACTGATCCCTCAAGTGAATATCTTGATGGATGAAACGCTAATTGATCGCGTTGAAGAATTACGTGAAGAGCTGTATAGCGCTGAAGAGTCTATGCGCTATTTACAGCGTCATGAAAAAGCACTGGCAACATTAGAACCTATTGCATCAATTTTACAAAGTGATCCACAAGAACATGAGCAATTAGCACAGGATTACGAACACGCTAAAGCAGAACAACAGCGTTATCAACAACAGGCTTTCTTGCTGGTGGAAGTTGTACAACGTCGTGCACACTTTAGCTATAGCGATGCGGTTGAGATTGTGAGTGAAAATAGCGATCTTAACGAGAAACTACGTCATCGTTTAGAAATGGCAGAAACAGAACGTGCTACGGCAAGAGAACTTTATCGTCAGCAACAAGCTCAATGTGCTCAATTTAATCAAGTACTCGCATCATTAAAAAGCTCCTTTGACACTAAATCTGAATTGCTCAGAGAACTTGAGCAAGAGATGCGTGATACAGGGATCCATATTGATGTTGGCGCAGAAGCAAGAGCTAAAGAGCTACGTGATCAACGTTATGCTGCTGTCAGTGCTAACCGTACACGAATTAGTCAACTTGAGCGAGATATCGCACTGAGTGAAGCTGAACGCGATAATCTAACCAAGAAAATTCGTAAACTTGAACGTGACTACATTCAAATTCGTGAGCATGTTGTGAGTGCAAAAGCGGGCTGGTGTGCGGTGATGCGGTTAGTGAAAGAAAATGGTATGGAACGTCGTTTGCATCGCCGAGACTTCGCTTACCTTTCTGCTGATGAATTGCGTTCAATGTCGGATAAGGCGCTAGGTGCATTACGTCAAGCTGTTGCTGATAATGAATATTTACGTGATGCATTACGTCGTTCTGAAGATGCAAAATATCCTGATCGTAAAGTTCAGTTCTTTATTGCGGTATATCAGCATTTAAGAGAGCGTATTCGCCAAGATATCATTAAAACCGACGATCCAGTTGATGCAATTGAACAGATGGAAATTGAGCTTGCTCGCTTAACGGAAGAACTGACAAGCCGTGAACAGAAATTAGCGATTAGTTCACGAAGTGTCGCGAATATTATTCGCAAAACTATCCAACGAGAGCAAAACCGTATCCGTATGCTAAACCAAGGTTTACAAGCGGTTTCATTTGGCCAAGTGCGAGGTGTTCGACTTAACGTCAATATTCGTGAAAGTCATCAAGTGCTTCTTGATGTGTTATCAGAAGAAGATAATCAATACCAAGACTTATTTAAAAACCAAAACCTTACCTTCTCTGAAGCGATGGCGAAGCTTTATCAACGTTTAAATCCACAAGTAGATATTGGTCAACGTATGCCACAAACTGTGGGGGAAGAGCTGTTAGATTACCGTAATTACCTTGAAATGGATGTTGAGGTTAATCGTGGGCCAGAAGGGTGGTTAAAAGCGGAAAGTGGCGCTTTATCGACTGGTGAAGCGATTGGTACAGGAATGTCAATTCTGGTGATGGTTGTACAAAGTTGGGAAGAAGAATCACGACGCTTAAGAGGAAAAGATATTTCTCCTTGTCGCTTACTCTTCCTTGATGAAGCCGCACGTTTGGATGCGAAATCTATAGCGACATTATTTGAACTTTGTGATCGTCTCGATATGCAATTGATTATTGCGGCACCAGAAAATATCAGCCCAGAAAAAGGCACGACTTATAAACTCGTCCGTAAAGTGTTCAACGGTACAGAACATGTTCACGTTGTGGGTTTAAAAGGTTTTGGCCAACACGCTGAAAAAGATAAAATTGCATCATCAAATGTTGCTGAAATAACAGAATAATTTTATTTCGTTATCAACGACAGAGAGAAAAATAGAAAGGCGCTATGGGCATATGCTCATAGCGCCTTCTTTTTTCAAAGTGTTAGATAGATCAAAAAATGAAAGTAAATTAACAAAAAAATGAAAATTTAAATGATATAACGTGCGCCACATCTCATTTAAATGTAAGCGTGATGTCTATGATTGTTGCCGTATGTGATTAATATAAAAAATTAAAGGAAAGAAAATGCGTAAAGTCACGTTAGCTTTTAGTGCAATTGCTTTAGCGTTAAGTTTAAATGGCGCGGCAATGGCAAAAGTTCATATGCCAGAAGTTGTCAGCCCAGGTGTTACTGTTGCTCAATTAGCACAACAACAACCAATTAATTGGGTTTCTGTTGCAGATATAGAAAAAAGCTTAGCAGGCCAAGCGCCAATGGCGGTTGGTTTTGATATTGATGATACTGTTTTATTCTCAAGCCCAGGTTTTTATCGCGGTAAACTAGAATATTCTCCAAATGATTTCAGTTATCTGAAAAATCCAGAGTTCTGGGAGAAAATGAATAATGAGTGGGATAAATTCAGTATGCCTAAACAAGTCGGTATCGATCTTGTTCAAATGCACTTAAAACGTGGTGATACTGTTTATTTCATTACTGGTCGTACTAAAACTAAAACTGAGACTGTGACCAAATATGTTCAAGAAGGTTTAAATATCCCTGCTGATAAAATGCAGCCTGTTATTTTCGCGGGTGACCAACCTGGTGCAAATAATAAAGTAAGCTGGATGCGTGATCATAAATTGAAAATTTACTACGGTGATGCTGATGCAGATATCGCGGCGGCAGATGAACTGAATATCCGTGGTATTCGTATTCTGCGTGCTGCTAACTCTTCTTACCAACCATTGCCAAAAGCGGGTCAGTTTGGCGAAGAAGTTGTTATCAATTCAGAATACTAATTTTTATCCTTTGTTTACCTTTATTTGTCAGGCGTAGGAAACTACGCCTTTTTCTCGATTAAAACACCTTTTATTTAAATAATCTTATTATCTATTTTCAATATTTTATTATATTTTGAAATTTTTTTTCAAAATGTCTGTTTTTTGTTCTTTTGTTGATTTTTTATTTAAACTCTATTTTTGAATATAAAAATAACTAAGTGGTCTTTTTTTGATTGAATAAAATTAAATTTCCATCAAAGGGTTATAAAACTTTAAAAATATTAGTTTATTCCTATAAAACTCTTCTCCAAGCTCATCTAATATTCTAGGATATCAAAATAATAATAAGGGATGAGGGTAGGGGATTTATGGCGTACCAACCAATTAAAAGAGCAATTACATATTCAGTCGTTATAGGAACTCTTCTTTCTGGGCATTATGCAGTGGCTACAGAAGCGGAGTCAGCTATTTTATCTACACCCGAAATAGAAAACGCAACGTTAGTTCCTATGACTAACGAAGCTATGACTATACCTGCCACTGTGGTAATGAATATTCCACAAGTTACCGAGTTAGAGGCAAGAACAAAACTACAATCATGGATCCCAACGGGATATAAACCATTCTATTTAACTCAATTAGTGAAAGTTTACCAAGCAAATAACCTCACATTAATCTGGCAAGATGAAAAAATCGCACAGCAATTACAGGAACAAATTGCAGAAGTGGCTATTTCAGGTATTCAGCCTCAATTTGGACAATGGTTAACACAATTAGAAACACCGGAGTTAACAAAAGAAGGGCGTGATATTATTTTATCAGACGCATTTTTAGGTTATATCAGTTTTGTTGAGCAAGTGAATAAATCAGGCGTATCTTTATTGTATCGTGATGGCGCAAAAAGCCTACCATCACCGTCAGATAAATCCATGGTTGACCTACAACAAAATATTCAAAATAGCACTTTAGGTAGCTTCGTTATTTCTTATGCTCCGTCTCATCCTTATTACGCTTTAATGAAAGAAGAAGTACGTAAACAATTACATAGTTCGATTGTTTGGCCTGAGATGACGGGAACGACATCATTAAAACCAAATCAATCATCACAAGAAGTTGTACCACTGAGACAGATTTTACGTTATTTAAAATTAATTCCTGAGTTGGCTGAAAATGAGCAAGAAATTGCGACAATCGTTTATGATGCACCTTTAATCACTGCTGTTAAATTATTTCAAACCGCTCATGGTTTAGAGCCAGATGGAATTATTGGGCGACAAACGCGTGCATGGTTAAATACAACGCCAACACAACGCGCCAGTATTATGGCATTAAATATTCAACGCCTTCGCTTAACACCGGCTATTGGTGACACAGGCATTTGGGTGAATATTCCTGATTTTTCACTCTATTTTTATGCCAACAACGAACTTATTCTTGATTCAAAAGTGATAGTCGGTCGTCCAGATAGAAAAACGCCAATTATGAGTAGTGCATTAAATAATGTTGTGGTTAATCCACCTTGGAATGTGCCAACAAGTATGACTCGCAAAGATATTGTCCCTAGAGGTAAAGCAGATCCTAGCTACTTTAGCCGTAAGGGATATACCATTTATTCCGGATGGGGCAATGATGCTTACCCAATTAATCCTTATGATATTGATTGGCAAAATATGAGTGCAAGTAATTTCCCTTATCGAATTTGGCAGGCGCCGGGACCAACAAACTCATTAGGGCGTTATAAGTTTAATATGCCAAATTCAGATGCGATATACCTACATGACACACCAAATCATTCACTGTTTTCAAAAAATATGCGCGCAATTAGCTCGGGATGTATTCGTGTTAATAAAGCCTCTCAGTTGGCCTCGATTTTATTAGGTGATGCAGGATGGAAACAAGATAGAATTGATGCGGCATTAAAACGTGGATCAACACAATATGCGCCCATTCCTGAACGTATTCCTGTTTATTTATATTATCAAACTGCATGGGTTGCACAGGAAAATGCACCTCAATATCGAGCAGACATTTATGGCTATGATAAGAGCATTACCAATGCACAACCTTATTTAGAGAATATTAAGAAATACTTGTAATATTAATAAATATAAATTGGATAAAGGGCGATTAGTTTAATTGCCCTTTATTTCTATATAAATCAATAAGATGTTTTTTTAATTTTATATATAAAAATAAGATCACTAAAAAATTATAAATTTATAAAATATTTTTAAAATTTCCATTAAAAATAGAAAGATAAAAAGAGACTTTAGTATAAATAGCTAAATTTATAAAATGTCTGATGGCATTAAATTGAAATGAATTGTTATTTACAATACTATACAAACCATAAGAAACAATTCGAGAAAAATATTGTCATAATAAAGGTTCTTCCTCCTGAAATAATTATTGAGTACATATACTATGGATATTATTGATTCACATCGCCGTAAGTGGCTAGGGCTCGGTATGGCCGCTGTGGGGTTGGGGTTATTGCCTTCTCATGCTTTTGCTTCATTAGCAACACCTCGTCCAAAAATCCTTCGCTTTAATAATTTAAATACTGGTGAAACTATTAAAGCCGAGTTTTTTGATGGAAAACGTTATAATAAACAAGAGCTTGCTAAGTTAAATCACCTTTTTAGAGATTATCGTCAAAATAAAATTAAAACCATCGACCCTGCATTGTTTGACCAAATTTATCTATTGCAAGTGATGCTGAATAATAATAAGCCCGTTGAACTTATTTCAGGCTATCGCTCTTTAGTGACCAATAATAATTTACGACAAAGTAGCAGTGGTGTTGCGAAGAAAAGCTATCATACTCGCGGACAAGCAATGGATTTTCGTTTAGTGGGGACTGAGCTTTCAAAAGTTCGTCAAGTGGCGCTAAGAATGAAAGCGGGGGGAGTTGGGTATTATCCAAAAAGTAATTTTGTTCATATTGATACGGGACCAGTCCGCTCATGGTAAGCTATTGAGAATTAGTTAATAGAGAGTGGAGTGATTCATGATGTATCACATTGTACCTGTGACAAACTATATGCAAAATTGCACCCTTATTTGGTGTGATGAAACGAAGGAAGCGGCAATTGTTGATCCTGGTGGCGATGTCGAAAGACTGATTGCGGAAATCGAAAAACGCCAATTAACATTGACCAAAGTATTATTAACACATGGACACTTTGATCATATTGCAGGCACCTCTCAGATTGTTGAGCACTTTCATGTTCCTATTTATGGGCCTCATAAAGAAGATAATTTCTTATTAGAGGAATTAGAGCAACAGTGCCGTATGTTTAATTTCCCTTGCGGAAAGTCATTTGCACCAGATAGCTGGTTAAATGAAGGCGATACCATCACAATTGGTAAAACAATTTCGTTATCTGTTTTACATTGCCCTGGGCATACACCAGGACATATTATTTTTGTAAATCATAAGAATAAACTTATCTCTATGGGAGATGTGTTATTTAAAGAAAGCATTGGCCGTACCGATTTTCCACGCGGAAACCATGCCGATCTTATTGCATCAATCAAAAATAAAGTGTTGCCTTTAGGTGATGATTATCTGTTTATTCCGGGACATGGCCCTATGTCTAATTTAGGGCATGAACGCCAATACAACCCGTTTTTACAAGATGAAATGCCAATCTGGTAATAGTTGCGCTGAGTAAAGTGAATAAGTGAAAGCTCTTTATAATAAAGAGCTTTTTTATACGTAAAAAATATGATTTTTATTTCTTTTGTTTAAATAAAAATGCCACATTGTATAACGTGGCATTCATCTAATTGCACGTTAAAGACAATTAGAGTACTGCAACGATGGCTTCACACAGTGGCACCATATTCTCAAGGGTTAAACCGGCAACGTTAATACGACCAGAGCCTACGATATAAATACCGTATTCAGCACGTAAGCGCTCAACTTGCTCTTTATTCAAACCACTAAATGAGAACATGCCATTTTGGTCAATAATAAAGCTAAAGTCTTGCTTAGCCCCTTTTTCTTGTAGTGTCGTAACTAACAATTGGCGCATACGCTGAATGCGTTCACGCATAGTCGTTAGTTCTTCAATCCACTCTTCTTTTAATTCTGAGTTAGAAAGAATCGTTGTTACCACTGAAGCACCGTGTGCTGGTGGGTTTGAGTAGTTAGCACGAATAATGGCTTTTGCTTGGCTAAAGGCTTTTTCAGCCGTGTCACTGTCTTTGGTGACAATAGTACATGCACCTACACGTTCATTGTAAAGACCGAAGTTTTTAGAATATGAACTTGCAACAATAAGCTCAGGATTTTTTTCTGCAAAGAGGCGTAAACCTTGTGCATCTTCTTCAAGACCGCGAGCAAAACCTTGGTATGCGAAGTCAAAAACAGGTAACCAGCCTTTCTCTGCTGATAGCGCTGCTAATTGACGCCATTGTTCTTCCGTTGGATCAATACCGCTTGGGTTATGACAGCAACCGTGGAACAGGACAACATCACCCGCTTGAGCTTTAGTAAGGCTTGCTAGCATGCCATCAAAGTCTAATCCATGATTTTTTGCGTCGTAATAATCATAATTACAGATCTCAAGACCTGCAATTTGGAAAATATTATTATGGTTAGGCCAAGTAGGGTTGCTTATCCAAACGCGTTTTGCTGTGGTTTGCTGAGCAATAAAATCAGCAGCAATACGTAAAGCTCCTGTTCCCCCAGGGGCTTGTGCTGTGCGTGCGCGTTTTTCAGAGATAATAGAATGTTGTTCACCAAACAAAAGTGCTTGGGTCACATTGCCAAATTCAGGGATACCGCTAATAGGAAGGTAATTTTTGGTGGTTTCGTTTTCTAACAGGTATTTTTCTGCTTTCTTAACTGTGGTTAAAACAGGCGTTTTACCTGTCTCATCCTTGTAAACACCAATCCCTAAGTTAATTTTGTTTTCACGAGGATCAGAACGGAAACTATCAGCTAAACCCAGAATAGGATCGGCTGGTGCAGCAATGATTTTCTCAAACATAGTGTAATTGTTCCCTAAGCTCAAAACGAAGCCGAAATATGAGTATCAAGAGTAACGCTATGAGGGATTTTTGCCAACTGTTTGTAGAGAAATTAACAAGAAGTTGTGAACTAAGTGAGAATAAATAGCAAATCAAGATGTAAATAAGTGAATATCCTGTGATTACATTAACATGTAAAAATAATCACTAAAAAATAATAATTGTTTAGTATGATAAACTTTTTGAAGTTGTTAAAAATAAAGAAGTTACAATGTTTTCAGTGAATAAATAAACAGATCTACTGCAAATGCAAAAATAAAGAGAAAGAAAACATCGAGAATAAGAAGAAAAAAGAGGGATAAATAACAAGAGATTGAGATAGACAGTAGTAGTACAAATAAAAAAGCAACACCGAAGTGTTGCTTTTCAAATCAATTAACTTGACTGTTTAATTACCTAAGCGGTAATTAGAACTGATAAGTCAGACCTAAACCAACTACGTTGTCGTCGTTGATGCCCAGTTTGTTATCAGATTTCAGCAGGTTGATTTTGTAATCAACAACTGCAGTCATGTTTTTGTTAAATTTGTAGAAAGAACCTACAGAGATATATTTAACTAAATCTTCGTCATTTACGCCGTTAACATCTAAGTCTTTACCTTTAGATTGAACATAACCTAAAGATGGTTTCAGACCTAAATCAGCGAAGTCATACTGCGCAGTTAACTCAATGTTTTGAGTTTTGTTAGCAATGCCTTTATTGAAGCTAGTCATGTTACGAGTTTCACCGTACATAGCCGCTAAGTAAACATTGTTAGCTGCGAATTTACCACCAACGTTCCATGCTTCTGCACGAGAACCTTTAGCAGTGCTGTCATCTTGCTGCCAAGAAGTACGAGCAGAGTTTGAATAACCACCACCCAGAGTTACGCCCCAGCCTAAGTTATAAGCTGTAGAGAAACCGAAGCCGTCACCATTAGCTTTTTTACCATCACGCTTGTTGATAGTATTTTCGTTGTTTTTGCCTTGGTATTGCAGAGCAAAGTTCAGACCATCAACATAACCGAACATATCAGTGTTACGGTAAGTTAAAACACCAGTAGTACGGCTAGTCATGTAAACGTCAGTTTGTGCCATGGAGTCGCCACCAAATAAAGGTAGAACGTCTGTCCATGCGTTGGTGTCGTAAATTACACCGTAGTTACGACCATAGTCCATAGAACCGTAGTCAGCAAATTTAAAACCTGCGTAAGCAAAACGAGCACGTGAATCAGTATCACCTTCAGCATTGCTAGTACGAATTTCGTATTCAAAACGACCAAAACCAACTAAATCTTTATTGATTTGAGTTTCGCCTTTGAAGCCGATACGTGCACGAGAACCGTCACCGTCTTCACCTGAGTCTTTATCAGCGAAGTAATGAAAAACGTCAACTTTACCGTAGATGTCTACTTTGTTGCCGTCTTTGTTGTACATTTCAGCTGCGTTTGCTGCACCAGCAAACATTAAAGCTGGGATTACCACTGCAAGAAGATTGCGCTTCATCATTATTATTACCCTCATTGGTGTTATTCAGACACCTTTGCCACTGCCAGAAATAGTTTCTTAATTTTTATGGAACTATTTATGAGAGTTAAGTGTCGTCTGTGTCGGGTGACAGTGTTCCATTGGTAAAAAATTTTATCTACCCCCAATTTGCTACAAAAACGAAAAAAGTGTAACAAATTGTAACTATGTATTTCAAAGTGTGTATTTAGGGGAACTTTTTAATCAAATAACAGCCATGCATAAAAAAAGCCAACCTTGCGGTTGGCTTCTTTACTTAAGCTAAATCTGTACAATAAAACAGCACTACAAAATTTTAGCTAAATACTAATCAATCACTAAATTAGAAATCTGCATTTCTTGGTGTACGAGGGAATGGAATAACTTCACGAACATTTGCGACACCGGTCACATAAGCAACTAAACGTTCAAAACCTAAACCGAAACCTGAGTGAGGTACAGTGCCATAACGACGTAGATCACGATACCACCAGTAGTCTTCTTTACTCATTCCCATTTCGTCTAAACGTTTATCAAACATCTCTAAACGCTCTTCACGTTGAGAGCCACCAATAATTTCACCAATGCCGGGTGCTAATACATCCATCGCTGCTACGGTCTTACCGTCTTCATTCATACGCATATAGAATGCTTTGATATCTTTCGGATAGTTTTTCACAACAACAGGTGCTTTAAAGTGTTTCTCTGCCAGATAACGTTCATGCTCAGAAGAAAGGTCAACACCCCAGTAAACTGGGTTTTCAAATTTCTCACCACAGTTTTCAAGCACCGTAACTGCATCGGTATAATCAATTTGAGCAAAATCAGAGGTGATAAAGTTCTCTAAGCGTGTGATAGCGTCTTTGTCGACACGTTGTGCAAAGAACTCCATATCATCTTTACGTTCTGCCAATACGGCAGCAAAGGTGTATTTCAACATTTTTTCAGCAAGGGCTGCGATATCGTTAAGATCAGCAAAGGCCACTTCAGGTTCAACCATCCAGAATTCAGCAAGGTGACGACTGGTATTTGAGTTTTCAGCACGGAATGTTGGGCCGAAAGTATACACTTTGCTTAATGCAGAGGCGTAAGTTTCACCATTTAACTGACCTGATACGGTTAAAAACGCTTCACGGCCAAAAAAGTCTTCACTGAAATCAACTTCGCCTTTATCTGTACGTGGCAGATTGTTCATATCGAGTGTAGAGACACGGAACATTTCACCCGCACCTTCTGTATCAGCCGCTGTAATTAGTGGCGTAGAAACCCAGAAGAAGCCTTGTTCATCGAAGAAACGATGTAGTGCTTGTGCTAATGTGTGACGAACACGTGCAACTGCACCAATTAAGTTAGTACGAGGACGAAGGTGAGCAACTTCACGCAGGTACTCAATACTATGACGTTTGGCGGCCATCGGATAAGTTTCCGGATCATCGACCATTCCTACCACAACAACATTGGTGGCGTGAATTTCAAAGTTCTGTCCCTGGCCCGGAGATTCAACAATTTTACCGGTGACTTCCACAGAACAGCCTGTGGTTAAGTGCAGCACTTCATCTTGATAATTCGGTAAATTATTATTAATGATGGCCTGTACTGGATTAAAGCAGGAACCGTCATAGACGGTAAGAAATGAGATACCAGCTTTTGAATCTCTTCTTGTACGTACCCAACCGCGAACGGTGACGTCTTCGCCAACCGCGATACGGCCTTGCAGTACGTCGACTACAGGCGCAACGATCATAAATAAATCTCTCTTCGTTTAATTAAAATAATTGTTTGGTTAATTCACTCTGCCCCTGTCGGACAGTTTTTCTATGTTACTTGCAATAGCGCAGGAAACAAGTAGGAAATTTTAGTTTAAAGAGTCAATAAAGAAGAGAAAAGCTTTTGTATAAAATAAATTGATAAAAATAGGGGAATTATTGATAAAAGTAGAGGTTATGACAAAAGAAAGGGCAATTATTACCCTTTCTTTTACTAATAAAGATTTTTAGCTAATTAACAGGCTTGTTTGACAAGAGGAACATCAAAGGCTTTGCGTAGCTTGTCAACAAAATCATCGTCTTCGCAAATCGTTTTGCCTGGACTATCTGATAATTTAGCAACTGGCTTACCATTACACTCCACCAGCTTAATGACAATATTAAGTGGCGTTATTTGCGGAATATTACAAGTGAGCCGAGTACCAATACCAAAGATTAAACGAATACGTTTATGGAAATGTTTATAAAGTACTAATGCTTTTTGAAAATCTAGGCTATCAGAAAAGACTAATACTTTACTCATTGGATCGATGCCCAGTTTCTCATAATGTGCAATCGCTTTTTCCCCCCATTCAATAGGGTCGCCAGAGTCGTGACGTAAACCTTGATAACGCTCTGCAAAGGTCTTATCAAAATCACGCAAAAAAGCATCCATTGTAATACAGTCTGTTAATGCAATACCTAATTGATCGGGGTATTCATCTAGCCAAGATTGCAAGGCAGCACGCTGACTATTTGATAGTTCAGGACTAATTTGTTGATGTGCCTGAAACCACTCATGAGCTTGTGTACCCACAGGGGCTAATTGCATACGTTCTGCTAAATGATAGTTGCTTGTACCAATAAGATAAGGAAAATGATTTTTCAGCTCATCCACAATGGCGCACTGCACATCATAAGAAAAACGGCGACGAGTACCAAAATCCATCAATTTAAAATCAGCTAAGTCAATCTGCTGTTCAGCGGCATCACGGTAGAAGATATCAATCAATTTACGTAATTGGTTAACGGCATCATCGGGGGTGATTTGAGGTGAGCGAGTACGATGTACAATTTCACTCACTAAAGCCAATAACGGAACTTCCCATAAAATAACTTCACGCCAAGGGCCTGTAATTTTAATGGTAAGTTGGTTTTCAGGTGTGGTTGAAATATGGACTTGTTCTGGCTTAAAACGGAAATGTTTAAACCATTGCAGATAGTCATTTTTGAAAAAAGGGAGACTCTGAAGATAGTCAAACTCTTCATTTGTTAATGACAGGTTTGCCATCATGTTAACTTGATGGCGTAAGGTTGTTGCATATTCACCTAGACGTTCATCACTCCGACAGCGGAACTCAGCAACGACAGGAATATCACTATAATGGTGGTAAACCGCTTGTTGCATGTGGAGCTTATATGCATCGGTATCCAACAGTGATGTAATAATCGGTGTAGCGTCTAAAATCATAGCGCGTCAAGCATCCTCACGGAGCGTTTTTATGTCTGCTAAATCGTTAAGGTTGGAGAGTATACCCGAATATGATGACAAAGCGTCACTATTCAATAATATTTCTCTGCGACATAAAAACAAGCTGTAAAACTTAGATAAGTTTACCACGTTAAACAAAATTTGGGAGTCTATTAGCATCATTTACCAAATAAATTGATTACATGTATTAATGAAATATTAACATTCTGTTGACTTTTAATGTTTTCAATTGAATATTCGACTGGCTAAACAGATTTTTGACGAGTAAGCTTTGGCAATATAACCGTTAAATAGTCGTGTTAACTAAAAGGTTTTTTCTATGACACAACAAAGAATCGCGAAATTTCGCAAAGATTATCGTGCCCCTGACTACACAATCACCGATTTACATCTTGATTTTATCTTAGATAAAGAAAATACCCAGGTTACGGCGATAAGCCAATGTAAACGTCTAAACTCAAATGCGACAGCATTAGTATTAGATGGTGAAGATTTAACATTAAAATCAATTTCTGTTAATGATGTTGCTTGGACACACTATAAAGAAGAAAACGGCAAACTCATCATTGAACAATTGCCAGAGCAATTTACATTAAAAATTATCAACGAAATTAATCCATCAGCCAATACAGCATTAGAAGGGTTGTATGTTTCTGGTGATGCGTTATGTACACAGTGCGAAGCTGAAGGTTTCCGCCATATTACCTACTATTTAGATAGACCGGATGTGTTAGCTCGTTACACCACAACAATTACGGCAGACAAAAAACAGTATCCTTATTTATTGTCAAATGGTAACCGTATTGCACAAGGTGAACTTGATGATGGTCGTCATTGGGTAACATGGGAAGATCCACATCCAAAACCAAGTTATTTATTTGCGGTAGTGGCGGGTGACTTTGATGTATTACGAGATACTTTTATCACCAAAAGCGGTCGCGAAGTTGCTTTAGAGCTTTTTGTTGATAAAGGTAATTTAGATCGTGCCGATTGGGCAATGACCTCATTGAAAAATGCGATGGCATGGGATCAATCTCGCTTTAATTTAGAATACGATCTCGATATCTATATGATAGTCGCTGTTGACTTCTTTAATATGGGTGCGATGGAGAATAAAGGACTGAATGTCTTTAACTCTAAATATGTACTAGCAAAAAGTGAAACGGCAACTGACAAAGATTATTTAGGCATTGAGTCTGTTATTGGTCATGAATATTTCCATAACTGGACAGGTAACCGCATTACTTGTCGTGATTGGTTCCAGTTAAGTCTAAAAGAAGGCTTAACGGTTTTCCGTGACCAAGAATTCAGTTCAGATTTAGGCTCTCGTTCTGTTAACCGTATCAATAATGTACGAGTGATGCGTACTGCTCAGTTTGCAGAAGATGCAAGCCCAATGGCACATCCAATTCGTCCTGATAGTGTGATCGAAATGAATAACTTCTATACTTTAACAGTATATGAAAAAGGTTCAGAAGTGATCAGAATGATCCATACCTTATTAGGCGAAGAGCAATTCCAAGCGGGTATTCAGATGTACATTCATCGTCATGATGGAAGTGCGGCAACCTGTGACGACTTTATTCAAGCGATGGAAGATGCTTCTAATGTTGATCTCACGTTATTCCGTCGTTGGTATAGCCAATCAGGTACACCACAACTGACAGTGCGTGACAGCTATGATGTGGATAAAAAGCAATACACCTTAACTGTTAGTCAAATGACACCACCAACAGCTGATCAAGCTGAAAAACAAGTGCTACATATTCCATTAGATATTGAATTGTATGATCGTGAAGGTAATGTGATCCCTCTGCGTTCACAAGGTCAGGCGATTTCTAATGTATTGAATGTCGTCCGTGAAGAACAACAATTTGTATTTGATGACGTTCCAGAACAGCCAATCCCATCTTTATTACGTGAGTTCTCTGCGCCTGTAAAATTGGACTATCCATTTACGGATGAGCAACTGTCCTTTTTAATGAAATATGCACGTAATGCATTTTCACGCTGGGATGCAGCGCAATCATTATTAGGTCGCTATATAAAAGAAAACGTCGCCCGTGCACAGAAAGATGAAGCATTTATTCTTCCTGAAATGGTGGTTGATGCTTTCCGTGCAGTATTACTAGATAAAGATATTGATCCTGCATTAGCAGCACTTATTCTGACATTGCCAACGGATGTTGAAGCGGGTGAGTCATTTAGTATTATCGATCCAATGGCTATTCATGAAACACTTGGTTTTATACGTAAAACATTAGCCACTGAAATGGCGGATGAATTCTCTGCTGTTTATCATTCTATGCATATTGGCGCTTATCGTGTTAATCATGAAGATATTGCAAAACGTGATTTACGTAATGTGTGTTTAGGTTATTTAGCGGTTGAAAATGAGCAAACAGGCAACAAACTTGTTGATGCACAATACCACAACAGCGATAACATGACCGACGCGCTTGCCGCATTTAGCGCTGCTGTAATGGCTCAGTTACCTTGCAAAGATGCGCTATTACAAGAATTCGATGATAAATGGCATCAAGATGGTTTAGTCATGGACAAATGGTTTAGCTTACATGCCATGAGCCCAGCAAAAGATGTGTTACAAAAAGTACGTAGTTTGTTATCTCATCGCTCATTTACACTAGCAAATCCTAACCGTACTCGTGCATTAATTGGCGCATTTGTAAATAATAACCCAGTCGCTTTCCACGCTGAAGATGGCTCTGGTTACTTATTATTGACAGAAATTCTGACTGACTTAAATAGCCGTAACCCACAAGTTGCTTCACGTCTTATTGAACCGTTTATTCGTTTAAAACGCTATGATGCAACACGCCAAGAAAAAATGCGTGCAGAGTTATTAAAGCTGAAAGCACTTGAGAATTTATCAGGTGATCTCTATGAAAAAATCACCAAAGCTTTAGCTGATTAATATTACGTTTTATATCATTTTATGAGTGAGTAAATAGTATAAAATCAGTATGATAATTAGATCCCCAGCATAGTCTGGGGATTTTTTATGGCGAATTGTGAAATTGAAACGTTTACTTTTCGTGCTTTTATCTATATGATGCACGACGCTTAATTTGTCGTAGACATATCATTCCTAATACCCGATATTCTCAATGGAGATCGTATGTATTATTCCTTAGTAAGGAAGGCATTGTTTCGGCTAGATCCTGAACGTGCCCATGATTTTACCTTCCGTCAGTTAAAACGTTTATCTCATTCCCCATTTCAATTTCTTATTCAGCAGTCACTTCCTTCAAAACCCGTTTCCTGTATGGGACTCTCATTTAAAAATCCACTTGGTCTTGCCGCCGGTCTTGATAAAAACGGTGATTGTATAGATGCATTGGGTGCAATGGGATTTGGTTTTATTGAAGTTGGTACGGTGACACCTCGTCCTCAAGTAGGAAATGATAAACCTCGTTTATTTCGCTTAGTGGAAGCTGAAGGCTTAATTAACCGAATGGGCTTTAATAACCTTGGCGTCGATAACTTAATTGAAAATGTAAAACAATCTCGTTATGGCGGTGTGCTAGGTATTAATATTGGTAAAAATAAAGATACTCCTGTAGAGCAAGGCAAAGACGATTATCTGATTTGTATGGAAAAAGTTTATGCACATGCGGGTTATATCGCGATCAATATTTCATCACCCAATACTCCAGGTTTGCGTACACTGCAATATGGCGAAGCATTAGACGATTTGTTATCTGCAATTAAAAATAAACAATTAGAGTTGCAAGGAAAATATCAAAAATATGTTCCTGTTGCTGTCAAAATTGCACCTGATTTAACACATGAAGAATTAATCCAAGTTGCAGATAGCTTAGTGCGTCATCATATTGATGGTGTTATTGCGACAAATACCACATTAGATAAATCATTAGTCAGTGGTTTAGATCATTGTAATGAAGCAGGGGGATTAAGTGGCCGCCCGGTACAATCAAAAAGCACACAAATAATTCGTCAATTAAATGAAGAATTAAAAGGCGCATTGCCTATTATTGGTGTAGGTGGAATTGATTCATTAACGGCAGCAAGAGAGAAAATGGATGCGGGTGCTTCTCTCATTCAAATCTATTCAGGATTCATTTATCAAGGTCCTGCACTTATCAAATCTATAATTAATCATATCTAAATACATTTTATAATGAGTTAAGGGCTTTTCTTCTGTCCTTAACTCGTTTATATTGCCCCTAGTTGGTTATTTTTTATTAAATTGCACTGATTGTGCTTAATTAATAGTAAAATGAATCCTGTTTTTGTTAGGTGATATTAAATATTTTATTTATGTCATGTAATTTTGATTATTTGTCAGAGTATAAAACAGGTTATGAATCGAAGGGGGATTAATTAGTGATAATAAAACCCGATGATCGCTGGCGTTGGTATTTTGATGTTGAGCAACAAAGATTAATGCTTGATTTAGCCAATGGCATGGTTTTTCGTTCTCGCTTTCCAAGCAAAATGCTAAGTGAGAGTGCTTGCCAATCAGCATCTTTTACCGTCGATGATGCAGCTCTTTATTATGGATACGATGAGCAGATCCGCCAAATTGATATGCCGTCAGAATCAAGAGCTGAATTAGCTTTAAATGCATTAATAGCCCATCGCTTTTTAAAACCACTGATGCCTAAGAGTTGGTATTTTGAAGTTAACAATAATCAAATCAACCCTTATTTATCGCAAGTGGTAGAGGCTTCATTAAAAGAAGGTAATGAAACAGCACTTTTTTTAGTGGCAGAAGTGGGTACTCAAGCTTGTTTATGCTTATTAGCGCAACCGCAATTAACGTTATTCGATAGAACACTTAATTTTTGTGACCCAATAAAAATTATGAATGACAGGTTAAGTTATTACCATAAAGAGTCGGAGTCAGGATCATTTTTGTACGAAAAAGTTATTTAACAAAAAGAGTAAAAAGGACTTACTCTTTTTATCGTTACACATTATTTATAGCATTCTAAAAACAAATTCACTCTAAACAATACTCCCCAAAATCAAATCTTCATTACTCTCTTTTTGTGATCTTTTTCTAAAAATAAAATAAGCTTATTGATAATTCATCATTAAGTTCTTAATGAGATAATTCTTATTAAATAAACTGTTTTATTTAAAATAAAAAAAGAAGGTAAGTAAAAATTACCTTCTCTTAATTTGTGATAAAGATAAGTGTTATTTTTTATTAAGTGAAAGTTTTACATTACCGTTAGGAACACAGCTACAGGCTAAAATTTTACCTGAACGTTTAATTGCACCGGCTTTTAATGCATTAACATCACCTTCATCTAGTTGGATAACACAAGAGCCACAAAGGCCCGCTCGGCAACTATAAGGAATAGCATAACCATTATTTTCAAGCTGTTCTAATAGAACTTCTTGGTTATTACCTTCGAAAATCTCACCGTTAAATTCAATACTGACAGACTGTTCTTGTGTATTTTCAATAATAGGCGTTGATTGTGTTTCAACAGGAGTCGTTACAAGATACTGTTTCGCTTCTTTATAAGCTAATACCTCAACAGTATCTCCCACCCGAATAATACCCGTTTGACGAATGATGATATTTTGACCAAAGTCGACATCACCAGTTTCATCACTACGGAATGTTTGCAGTGTTGCAAGTGGTTCTGTGTTAGGATGTTTAACGCCTTTATCAATACTAATTGTGGTCATGATACAACGGCTACAAGGTTTTATCAGATCCATCACAACAGAGCCAACACGAATAGTTTGCCAAGTATCTTCTTCAAAAGGCTTTGCACCTGTTATGAGGATATTACCTCGAAATTGCTCAATATTAATTGAAGCGGGGCAACGCTGTTGTAAGTATTGAAATGAGGCTTCATTAAGTAATAAGTAAGGATAACCATCAGCGAAAGAAACAGCGGTTTCTGGATTTTTTTTCACTCGGCGTGTCGATTTTTCGCCAGTCCAACGAAGTTGAACATCCATTTTTAAATAATGACTGAACCACTGATTTATTTCATCTGGCGCCACATACGCGGTAAAATGGTTGCCCCAAACTTCTGTCGGTTGCAATGTGGTCTCAAAATCTTGATAGGTGATAGCAATACCCTCACCATCAGGGGCTTGAATATAAATACCATTTGCCATGACAGTAGGGATAAAACACAGCAAAACGGGAAATTTTCGTGCCGTGATAAACGTCCCTTCAGGGGTGGTTATCATAAAATCACGATCAAACGTGAATCCGCTCTCACGAGCAAATGCATGAGAAAGCCGAATTCCCTTCATTGATTTAACTGGGTGTATATAAAGGCGTGAAACGTTGATCATCGGTGCTCCCAAAAGACATTATTATTTTTTATAGCCAGTAACTTTATGACAACGTAATACAATTAGCTATAATGCCCAACAATTTTATTTTAGGTGGTAACAATACTATGCGCTCTCTGTTTGCCAGCACAGGCCGAGGTCTGGAAGAACTATTAAAATCTGAACTTGAACACTTAGGTGCTCAGGCTTGCCAGATAACACAAGGCGGTGTTTATTTTCGTGCTGATGATAAAACCATGTATCAGTCTTTACTTTGGAGTCGTTTAGCGTCACGTATTATGTTGCCGTTAAATGAATTCAATGTGTATAGTGATTTAGACTTATATCTTGGTGTGCAGGCAATTGATTGGAGTGAGATTTTTACTGTTGATCAGACTTTTGCTATCCATTTTAATGGCACGAATGACATTATTCGTAATAGTCAATATGGTGCATTAAAAGCGAAAGATGCCATCGTTGACTCATTTCAACGTAAAATAGGGCAACGTCCTGATGTGGCTAAGCAATCTCCTGATATTCGCTTAACTATTCATCTGCATAAAGAAAAAGCATCACTCTCTTTAGACTTAAGTGGTGATGGTTTACATCAACGTGGTTATCGTGATCTAACCGGACAAGCACCTTTAAAAGAAAATTTAGCGGCTGCGATTATTATGCGTTCAGGTTGGAAAACGGATACACCATTAATTGACCCTATGTGTGGTTCAGGAACATTATTAATTGAAGCTGCTATGATGGCTTCGGATTGTGCTCCAGCATTAAACCGTGTGCATTGGGGCTTTCGTCATTGGCTAGGCCATGATGAAGCATTGTGGAAAGAAGTCACTCATGAGGCTTTTACTCGTTTTCGTGAAGGCAAAAAGAATACCACTGCCCGTTTTTATGGTTTTGATGTTGATAAACGTGTGTTGGATATGGCTAGAGCCAATGCGCGCCGGGCTGATGTTGCTGATTTAATTACCTTTGCGCATGGTGATGCGGCAAAACTGGCTAATCCTGTGTCAGCTGAAGTAAAAGGAACAATTATCAGTAACCCACCTTATGGTGAGCGTTTAGAAAGTGAGCCCGCACTAATTGCACTGCATAGTCAATTAGGAAGAGCTATAAAGGCACACTTCCCAGGCTGGCGATTATCGCTATTTAGTGCATCACCTGAATTATTGAGTTGTATTCAATTACGAGCAGAGCGCGAGTTCAAAGCAAAAAATGGTCCTCTTGATTGTGTACAGAAAAACTATTTACTTTCTGATACTCCATCAATGATTAATACCGGGCTTGCTGAAGATTTTGCAAACCGTTTGCGTAAAAATGAGAAAAAACTCGCGAAATGGGCAAAACAACAGCAAATTGAATGCTATCGCTTATACGATGCTGATTTACCTGAATATAATGTTGCTGTAGACCGTTATGGCGAAAAAGTGGTTATTCAAGAATATGCACCACCTAAAACCGTTAATGAACATAAAGCACGCCAACGTTTGTTTGATGTTATTAGCGCTACGATGGAAGTATTAGTATTACGTTCTGATCAACTGATTTTAAAAACTCGTCAACGCCAAAAAGGTAAATTACAGTATGAAAAAATGGCCGAGAAGGGTGATTTCTTTTTAGTTAATGAATTTGGTGCAAAATTCTGGGTAAATCTTACAGATTACCTCGATACAGGACTGTTTTTAGATCACCGTATTGCACGAAAAATGCTGGGTGAAATGAGCAAAGGAAAAGATTTCTTAAATCTCTTTGCTTATACCGGTACTGCATCTGTACACGCTGGGATTGGTGGTGCAAAAAGTACGACAACCGTTGATATGTCACGTACCTACCTTGAATGGGCTGAGAAAAACTTCCAAGCAAATGGCCTATCAGGTAGACAACATCGTTTAATGCAGGCTGATTGTTTACAATGGCTAATGCAAAGCAATGAACAATTTGATGTAATTTTTATCGATCCCCCTACGTTTTCTAACTCAAAACGTATGGAAAATACCTTTGATGTTCAACGCGATCATATTGAATTGATGAAACATCTAAAACGTTTGTTGAGAAAAGGTGGCACTATCATGTTCTCAAATAACAAACGTGGGTTCAAAATGGAACATGACGAGTTAGCAAAAATAGGATTATCCGCAAAAGAGATAACACAGAAAACATTATCACAAGACTTTGCGCGTAACCGCCAAATCCACAATTGCTGGCTGTTAACTCATGCTGGTGAGGAATAATTTACAATGCCGTTAATTAGTTTGACAGGGGCTTATTTATCTTTCAGTGATGCCCCTCTATTAGATAGCACCGATTTATTTATTGAAGAAAATGAACGTGTTTGCTTAGTGGGGCGCAATGGCGCAGGAAAATCAACGTTATTAAGAGTGCTATCTAAAGAGCAACCTTTAGACGATGGCCAAGTTGTTTATGAACAAGATTTGGTCACAGCACGCTTACAGCAAGATCCACCAAGAGATATTGAAGGTACTATCTTTGATTTTGTGGCTGAAGGTGTTGAAGAAGATGCCAAGTACCTAACGGAATATCACCATATTTCAAAACTGATTGAGACAGATCCATCTGATAAAAATCTTAATCGTATGGCGCAACTGCAAGAAGTACTTGATAGCCGTAACTTGTGGTTGCTTGATAGCCGTATTGCAGAAGTACTCGAAAAATTAGGTTTAGACGGTGACTCCGATCTTTCTTCTTTGTCAGGTGGGTGGTTAAGGAAAGCCGCATTAGGGCGTGCATTAGTTAGCGCACCAAGAGTTCTTTTTTTAGATGAACCGACAAACCACCTTGATATTGAAACGATCCTTTGGCTTGAGAAATTTTTAAAAGATTTCCAAGGTAGCATTGTGTTTATTTCCCATGACCGTTCATTTATTCGAAATATGGCAACCCGTATTATCGACCTTGATCGAGGCAAACTCTCTTCATGGCCAGGAAATTACGATAAATATCTTGAGAGTAAAGAAGAAGCTTTACGTGTTGAAGAACAACAAAATGCAGAATTTGATCGTAAATTAGCGCAAGAAGAAGCTTGGATACGTCAAGGAATTAAAGCACGACGTACTCGTAATGAAGGTAGGGTACGTGCTTTAAAAGCACTGCGTGTTGAGCGTAGTGAACGCCGTGAAGTGTTAGGCAGTGCGCGTATGCAGGTCGAAGAAGCAACTCGCTCTGGTAAAATTGTATTCGAGCTAGAAGATGTTAATTACAGCATTGGAACTCGTAAGTTAGTTCATAATTTTTCTGCCAAAGTACAACGTGGTGACAAAATTGCGCTGGTGGGACCAAATGGGTGCGGTAAAACGACGTTATTAAAACTGATGTTAGGTGACTTAAAAGCAGACAGTGGTCGAGTGCATTGTGGTACTAAGCTTGAAGTAGCTTATTTCGATCAACACCGTGCCACACTTGATCCGGACAAAACCGTGATGGATAACCTTGCTGAAGGTAAGCAAGAAGTCATGGTTAATGGTCGACCTCGTCATGTATTAGGTTATTTACAAGATTTTTTATTCCCACCTAAGCGTGCTATGACACCTGTTCGGGCACTTTCTGGTGGCGAAAGAAACCGTTTATTACTGGCTCGTTTATTCTTAAAACCAAGCAATCTTCTTATTCTCGATGAACCAACCAATGATCTTGATGTTGAAACATTAGAGTTATTAGAAGGGCTTGTTGATGCTTATCAAGGTACGGTTTTACTGGTCAGCCATGACCGTGAGTTCGTTGATAATAGTGTCACAGAATGTTGGATCTTTGAAGGTGATGGCGTTATTAACAGTTATGTTGGTGGCTATTACGATGCTCAGCAACAAAAAGCACAAACAGTTTCCTTGAGAAATGAACAAAATAAATCACGTAATGCACCAGAAAAAGCTGAAAAAGAAGCCAAAACTAAAGATAGTGCTAAAAAGAGCACCCGTAGTGGCAATAAGTTAAGTTATCATTTAATGCGCGAACTTGAACAACTGCCCGCTAAGCTAGAAAGTTTAGAAACACAGTTAAGTGCGTTACAAGAAGAAGTGAGTGCTCCAGACTTTTTTACTCGTCCTCATGAGGAGACGGAAAAAGTCCTAAAAACACTTGCTGATAAAGAGCAAGAGCTTGAAGCCGCTTTTGATAGATGGCAAGAGCTAGAAATGATGCAGAACGGTGAATAAATAGCCAGTCTAAGACGGGGCATATTGCCCCGTTTTATTTTCTGGATTAAATATTCTTTTATTGATCATTAAAAAAATAAGAGGTGTCGCTGTGTGCTCTGGTCAACAACATCGTCATGAACATAAACATAAGCAAATATTATGTCCTCAGTGCGATCTGGTGGTCAGTGTTCCCGAATTAGTGCAAGGAACCAAAGCAACATGCCCACGTTGCCACACAATGCTAATTGCACGTTGGCGACAGCCTTTTTATCAACCTGTTGCATTGGCAATTAGTGCATTATTTATGTTACTGATGGCAAGTCAGTTTACATTTGTTAGCATGGAAGTTGCTGGTATTGCTAATAATGTGACATTGATGCAGATCCCAAGTGTGATGTTTAGTGAAAACTATATCGAGCTGGGGGCTTTTTTCTTACTATTTGTCCAAATTGTGCCTGCTTTTTGTATGGTAGCAATCTTATTGCTGTGTACACCAATCAAACTACCTAGAAAACTGCAAATCTGGTTATCTCGCATTTTATTCCAACTTAAATCATGGTGTATGGCGGAGATTTTTCTCGCGGGTATTTTAGTCAGTTTTGTCAAATTAATGGCTTATGGTGAGATTGGTTTAGGGTTAAGTTTTTTACCTTACGTTTTGTATTGTTTATTTCAAATCCGTGCTTTTCAGTGTCTTGATAGACATACACTATGGGAGAAATTAGAACCTCGCCCTGATTACCCAAATATTGAATCAGGTAAATCAGGATTAAAACAAGGTGTGAGATTATGTCGCTCATGTACTGCGATTTTACCGGTTACACAATATGAATGTAGTCGTTGTGAAGTTAAAGGGCATGCCCGAAGACCAAAAAGTTTGCAATGGACAGTATCATTATTGATTACGTCACTTATTCTTTATATCCCGGCTAATTTATTACCTATTATGGTGACCGAATCACTAGGTAATAATATCTACTCTACAATTATGGCTGGGGTGATATTGTTATGGGAAGATGGCTCTTATCCTGTTGCGATGGTGATATTTATCGCCAGTATTATGGTGCCAAGTTTAAAAATGGTCGCTATAGCTTGGCTGTGTTGGGATGCACATAAATCAAAAGGTAAAAGAGATCCTGCTAAAATGCATTTTCTCTATGAAGTTGTTGAATATGTAGGGCGTTGGTCAATGATTGACGTCTTTGTTATCGCTGTTTTAGCTTCATTAGTCAGAATGGGACGTCTGATGAGCATTTACCCAGATTTTGGTGTAGTGCTATTTGCAGTGGTTGTTGTATTAACTATGTTCTCTGCAATGATGTTTGATCCTCGGTTGACGTGGGACAAATGTACAGCCGATGATGATAAATCGAAGATTAAGGAGCCTAAGGGTGACTGAAAAGAATGAAACTGCTTTAACAGAAGCAAAAATTAACAAACTAAAAAGCTGGTCTCCAGTTTGGATCATACCACTTGTCACTTTATTGATCGGTGCATGGATACTTTATTATCATTTCAGCCATCAAGGTCCAGAAGTTACCTTAATTACTTATAATGCTGAGGGCATTGAAGCCGGTAAAACGAAAATTAAAAGCCGTAGTGTCGATATTGGTTTAGTCGAAAGTGTCACTCTCGACAGTAATTTTAGTCGCGTTATTATCAATGCGCGCCTTGATACAGGCATGAATGAACTATTACGGTCAGATACCGCTTTTTGGGTTGTAAGACCGCAAATAGGTAAAGAAGGGGTAACGGGTTTAGGTACTTTGCTTTCTGGTGCCTATATTGAATTGCAACCAGGTTTAACCGGTAAAGAGAAAGAAGAATTTGATCTTCTTGATGCCCCACCTCTGGCCTCACCTGATGCAAAAGGTATTCGTATAAATTTGGTGAGTGAAAGAGCTGGACAGTTAAATGCGGGTGATCCTGTTTTATTCAGAGGTTACCAAGTTGGCTCTGTTGAAACCAGTGAATTCAACATTGATAGCCGAGACATGCATTATCAACTTTTCATTAAAGCACCTTATGACAAAATGGTGACATCCAATGTTCGCTTCTGGAAAGATTCGGGGATTGCTTTTGATATGTCTTCATCTGGTGTACGTGTTGAAATGGCGTCACTTTCTACACTCTTTAGTGGTGGTGTAAGTTTTGATGTTCCTGCGGGCTGGTTGCCTGGTGAACAAATTGCACCTAAAACAGAATTTAAACTCTATGATAATGAAAAGAGCATTCAAAACTCGTTATATACGGATTATCGCAGTTATATCATGTTTTTCTCTGATTCTGTAAGAGGGTTACAAGCTGGAGCACCTGTAGAGTTCCGAGGAATTCGAATGGGGACGGTTGTTCAAGTGCCTTATTACACAAAAGGTATGCAACAATCACTAGATAAAGATTTTCGTATTCCAGTGCTGATCCATGTCGAACCAGAACGTTTTGCCAATGATGTTGGTGAAAGTTTTGATTTCGTCAAAGAGCTCTCTACCGCCTCTAATAATGGGCTAAGAGCCTCATTAAAATCAGGCAATCTTTTAACGGGCGCTCTATATATCGACCTTGATTTTTATCCAGATGAAAAGAAATGGGAAGGACCTCGTGAGGTTGCAGGCTTTCAACAAATTCCTACTGTAGGGTCGGGGTTAGCGCAAATTCAGCAAAAAGTGATGACATCGCTTGATAAGATCAACAATCTTCCTGTTGAACCGATGCTTAAAGAGATGACAGCAACCTTATCTGAAAGCCAAAAAGCGGTAATGGAAGCAAAAGAAACACTAAAAGCATTGAATGCCATGATTGGTAGTGATGAATTTAGAAATCTTCCTAATGATATTCAACAATCATTAAAAGAGATCAATCGTAGCATGCAAGGATTCCAGCCAGGCTCTCCTGCATACGGAAAAATGATCGATAATATGCAACAGCTTGATCAGGTTTTAAGAGAAATGCAACCTTTATTGAAAACACTGAACAATAAAAGTAATGCATTAATTTTTGAAGCGAAGGAAGGTAAAGATCCAGAACCAAAGAGGGGCTGAAAAATAATGAGATACATCATTGGGATATTTGTTTTGATGTTAACGGCATGTTCAAGCCAAACTGAGAAAACCTATTATCAGCTACCTGATATTTACCAAACAGGGGTATCAGAACAAGTCACGACCATACAGTCAGCGAAAAAGCCTCCAAATTTGGGTTCAGCCGATCCGTTTGTCCAATATGCTGGTTAATGCTGGTATTGTTTATCAAACAACAGATATTAACTATACCGTAGCAAATCAGCATTTATGGATAAATCCGCTTGATCAGCAATTACAGCAGAACCTCATTTCGGGTTTAACAAAAGCATTACCAGGAACGGTTGTTGCCAACCAACCGATTGAAGATAATTTGGCAAAATTAACAGTTACGGTTAATTACTTTCAAGGTCGTTATGATGGGCAAGTGATCATTTCTGGTGATTGGATTTATACTGAAAATAGCAAAGTGATTAGTCAGCCATTTTCTCTAGTGCTAACACAAACAGAAGATGGTTATCCCGCTTTAGTCCGTACATTAGGACAAGGCTGGGAGCAGGTTGTTTCTGATATTGCGACAACAATTCAAGCTCAATACTAACTGACTTAGTCTCACATTTATTAAACCCAATATTCTCTTAGATAATGGCTAAGTTGAGTATTGGGTTTTGTTTATTTAAAAGAAAAACAAAGGAAATAATATGTTAGAAAAACTTAAAAAGAAATATCCAACGGCAATCAGTTGGTCATTTGGTGACAGTGAACAATTAGCTGATGAACTTGCTACATTAGTGATAGAAGGTAAGAAGACAGTAACCTGTAGCTCATTAAGTGGTTTTTTTAGTGATAGTGTTATTCCTGTCATTGGTGGTTTTAGCATTATTCTCAATAGTCATAACCAGCCTGTATGTGTTATTCGAACACGCTCTTTATGGTTAATGCGCTTTAATGAAGTCACTGAAGATCTGGCTAAAAAGGAAGGTGAAGGCGATTTAAGTTTGGCATATTGGCAAGAAGGGCATAAAGCATTTTTTAGCCGAGAAGGCAGTTTTTCAGAAGATATGGAATTGGTATTTGAAGAGTTTGAATTAATCGAAGTATGTAAGAGGCATTAATCGCCTTTTTTATCTTCGATTATGGCTAATCCCTTAATAAAAAAAAGGTAATTAAAACGAGTTTACTAGAAAGAAATAAAAATAGAGCAAAAAATCATATTGATAAATCAAGCTATATATTGACATAAATTTAAAAATAAATATTATTTTATCTTATTTAATTTATTGATTACATAAAATAAAAATAATTGTACATTCTAAAGATTTTAAATAAATATGTTGAATATCAATTTGTTATTTTTATTTTTTTGATGGTCTTTAAATGCGACAGATAAATTTTTAATTTAAACGTTAAATAAAAACAAATAGTAACAATGGTTACTTTATTTAATGTTGGCTTGACATCACAAATATGACATTTGTATTAACTTCTTTACTTGCTTAAATGCTCAATAAAGCGTATCAATTTATAGGTGTTGTTGAAAAAACAATCACTATCTTTCCGCTTAAACTTAGAACGTGAGGGTTGTCTAGATATGAAAAGACAGAAACGAGATCGTTTAGCTAGAGCATTATCGAAAGGTTATCAAGCTGGTATGCAAGGCCGTTCAAAAGAACTTTGTCCCTATTTCGCGATTGATGCGCGTTCACATTGGCTGGGAGGCTGGCGACAGGCCATGGAAGATCGCCCGAGTCTGGTAAAATAAATAACCCGTCGTAGTGAAATAAACAATAGTGATATTAAATATAATCACTAAATTTTGCCGACGAAAAAATAAGGGTTATTTATATATTTCTGTGTTTACATTGAACACAGGACAATTTGAGTATAAATAACAAACAGTAGTTATAAATTGAATACAAAAAGGCTTGCATACTCTGCGAGCCTTTTTACATTATATTGGCATTATTTTTTATTCGGTTGTGTTTATTTTCTTTAAATCTTTTTTTATAAGGAAAATAAATATGTTATTAGCACAGATAAAAAAATACCGTATATTTTATATTACACGGTATTTTTATAATAAATTTTGGAAAGCATTGATTTTAGAATGCAGTTGTATCTTTAAATAAGCCAACTTTTAAATCTTTTGCTTCATAAATCAGCTTACCATCAACATACACTTCACCGTCGGCAATACCCATAATCAGTTTACGATTGATAACACGTTTGAAATCAATTTTATAGGTAACTTTTTTGGCAGTCGGTAATATTTGCCCAGTGAATTTAACTTCACCTACACCAAGAGCTCGGCCTTTTCCTTCACCACCAAGCCAGCCAAGATAGAAGCCAACAAGTTGCCACATGGCATCAAGGCCTAAGCAACCCGGCATCACAGGATCATTGACGAAATGACAATCAAAGAACCATAAGTCGGGCTTGATATCGAATTCTGCTTCGATAAAGCCTTTATTATGGGTGCCGCCATCTTCAGTCATTTTAATGATGCGATCCATCATTAGCATATTACCAGACGGCAGTGGTGGGCCATCTTGGCCAAATAATTCACCACGGCCTGAAGCAATGAGGTCTTCTTTAGAATAAGATTCGCGTTTATCAACCATTGTCTATATAGCCTTTATCAAGTGTAAGACAACAGAATAGCTTACACTTGTACGCTGAACAACTCCGATCACTTGAAACAGAATTATCTGAATAGACGTAAGAACCAAGGCAATTTAGGTCTATCTTGATTATTTGCGAGTGTTATGCGGTCATGGATCACAGCTAACAAGTGTGCATCAGATTGTTCTGGCTCACATTGTTCTTCATAATATGGCTGACGAGTCAGTAATGTTATAGCTTCAGCGACATGTGTTACAGGCCAAATATGAAATTTTTCTTCTTTGACAGCTTGTTGAACACTTTCATTGAGCACTAGATGGCGAATATTCGCGAGAGGAATAATCACACCTTGTGATCCCGTTAATCCTCTTTGCTGGCAAATATCAAAGAACCCTTCGATTTTTTGGTTTACACCACCAATAGGTTGAACCTGACCAAATTGATCAACAGCACCCGTCACTGCAATTTGCTGATCGATAGGTTGTAGTGCAAGTGTGCTAATTAATGCACACAGTTCAGCGAGAGAGGCACTATCACCATCTACTTCACCATAAGATTGCTCAAAGACAATAGAAGTGCTAAATGGTTGTGGTTGGTCCAAACGTAATTCTGAGTTTAAGTAAGCTTGCATGATCATCATTCCTTTAGCATGAAGATTGCCACCAAGCTCCGCTTTACGCTCAACATCAGTAAACTCACCATCACCAATATGCGCGACACAAGTTATACGTGTTGGTTCACCAATTAAATCAGGATAACCAGGGTAGTCTAAGACAGAAAGCCCATTGATTTGGCCAACAGCTTCACCTTCTGTTTGTATCATTACCTGATCTTGTAAAATTTCATCACGGCTACGTTCTAATAGATAACTATGTCGCCATAAGCGATTCTCTTCTGCTTTTTTTAGCGCATCTGCATTTAAATAAGCATCATGATTAAAACGTATGGCATAACGGAGTTGACGTAAGATCCACTCTAAATCTAAGCTCAATATCAATTGATCTTCATGTTGTCTTGCCGCTTGTGTTAATAAGACTTCCCAAGCATCTGCTGATAAAGAAGGAAGGCGATATTTTTGGCACAATGCATTTACAAAGCTACACCATTGAGAAAGTGCTTTTTCGTCTTCTAAATACATATCGTATTCATATTCGCCATATAAAGCTGTGCTACTGAGTTCAGGCTCCATAAATTCAAGCTCTTCAAGGCTCAGTCTATCGCCAACTAAAATCACTCGCAGATTGAGTGGCATACTTTCAATGGGTAAAGGTAATGACTGGTTATCATTCCAGATAAGCCATTCAAAGCGTTGCGATTCAACCATTTTTTTCAAGCGGAACCACATCAATGGTTGAGCTAATAAAGATTTAATGGAGAGAACGAGAATTCCACCATTAACTTTATGTAATAGGCCTGGGCTGACAGTGACATTATCTTTATGATGATAGAAAGAGCCAAACAGTTGTTCGGGTTCTATCCACTGGCAACAAGTAATAGATTCTGATGATGAAAATGTACCTTGTACATTTTCTTGCCAATAGATTTTATTTGATTCTGCTTGATAGGCACCAATCACCGGATAGGTTTTGATCTCTGCTTGCGTTAATGTGTCTGTCAGCATATCAAAGTAAGCGCTAGAATCATCAGCTTTTAAGAGCATAAATTGACCGGGTTCTGCATTATTTAGCCATTGTAGGCTTTCGTACAGGCGAGGTTGAACCTCACGAAGTAGAGATGCAGGTAATTGAGACGCTGTTTGAAAGAAAGTCTGGTAGGAGGCGTAATCAGGACGTAACGCCTGCCATTCTAATTCGTTGTTTTTCAAGGTTACCGTTTTTATTATTGGTTAGTGAAAAGTGATTTATTAGATACCACTATAAGTGGGTATCTATCCTGCAATAAGACGGTTCTTTAACTGTCATCAACTGCATAGGCAGGGAATATGTATCGCTATTACCTTATAACAATAAGCTAATAAATAAGTTATTAGGTTTTATTATAGCGACGCTCGATTCTATCATAACGTGCTCAGAAAACTATCCCTTATCAAGCTTGTTATTAATTGATAAAAAAGATTATCCAAAATATCTTCGCTTATAAAATAGGCAAAAAATTTCGGTTCAGTGGCAGTATTTTTGTAAAATTGTTGATATGCTAGTGGATAGTTACGTTGTCACGGGGATTTGTATGAAATATCAACAATTAGAAAATCTAGAATGTGGCTGGAAATGGGCATATCTCGTCAAAAAACACCGTGAAGGTGAGTTAATTACCCGTTATATTGAAAAAAGCGCGGCTGATGAGGTTATTGAACAATTATTGCTTATCGAATCACAACCATTAAAAGTTTTAGAATGGATAGATTTGCATATGAATCCTGATTTATCCAATAAGATGAAACAAACTATTCGTGCTCGTAGAAAGCGGTATTTTAATGCAGAGCACCAACATACACGTAAAAAATCGATAGATTTGACGTTTAAAGTTTGGCAACGTTTATCCGCTTTATCACAACGTCGAGGGATCACATTATCAGAAACGATAGTGCAATTAATTGAAGATGCGGAAAGAAAAGAGCAATACGCATTAAAAGTACATAGTTTAAAAGATGGCTTAATTGAGCTATTAGAAAGAGATAAAAATAAATAATCAATATTTATTGTTTTATATACATTAACGGCCCATCTTCATCTTGTGATATTTCATACCCATTTTCGTTTTGGGTATTTTTTCTTCCTATAAAGAAAAACCCTGCCAATGGCAGGGTTTTGAATTCATCAACAGTAGATTATTCTACTATCTGAATTATTGACCAGGTTGAACAACAACTTCAGTTGTACCTTGGATTTCGATTTCAACACGACGGTCTGGCGCTAAGCAATCGATCAGAGCTGAACGAGCTTTAACGTTGTCACATGTGTTGCCAGTAACTGGGTTTTCTTTACCACGACCTTCTGCAGAGATGCTGTTTGCAGGGATACCTTTAGATACCAGGTAATCAACTACAGATTGAGCACGTTTTTCTGACAGAGGCAGGTTGTAGTTTTGAGAACCGATACGGTCAGTATAACCAATAACAACTACACGACCTTGAGTTGGGTCGATGTTAGCCAGTTCATTGTACAGACCATTCAGAGCTTCTTGACCTTCAGTTTTCAGCGTAGATTTGTTGAAGTTGAACAGAACATCTGAACGCAGAGTAAAGGTTTTGTTCTCTACAACTGGCGCTGGAGCTACAACTGGTGCTGGAGCTACAACTGGTGCTGGCGTTTCTTGGTTGAAACGGTAAGCAACACCAACACTCAGCATGCCGTTATCTGGACGCGCATTCAGAGTACCTTTATCACCGATGTTGTTGATCCACTGATATTCAACACGGGTAGCGATGTTTGGAGTGATCGCGTACTCAGTACCTAATGCAAATACTGGAGAAACGCCAGTATCGTTATTAGAGAAACGTTCTTGTTTTGGAGATAATGAAGTCGCGTTTTTAGTTGCAGAAGAATCTGCACGCCATACCATACCACCTAAACGAGTATAAACGTCTAAGTCTTCCATTACTGGATAACTTAATTTAGTGGTTAATTGGATACCTTGTGCACGGAATGCACCATTGTCATATGAACCTTTATAAGTCATACGACCTAACCAATCATAACCCAGTTCAAAACCTAAGTATTGGTTGTACTGATAACCAGCAAATGCACCTGCACCTAATTGATCACGGTGAGTGTTACCATTACCGATAGAAGTACCATCAAAATGGTTGCTAGTACCTTGGTATTGAGACCAACCTAATTTACCACCGGTATACCAGGTATTGTCTTTTGGAGCTGCTTGCGCTGCAGTTGCGAAAGCTGCCACTGCCACTGCTAATGCGATAGCTGTCTTTTTCATTTTTACGCCTCGTTATCATCCAAGTTAGGCATTTGGCTTTAAGCCTTATTATTTGCCCTTGGTTAAATTATTGTTAGGAATCCAATACTTTCATCAAGTGATGATCCCAAAAAACGGGATTTAAAGCATAACCTTAACGACATAAAGTCTACAATGAACTTAAAAAGTTACAAGTAATCCTTTAAAATTCGACTTAAAATTTTAAAAAGATCTGCTTAATTCCACAATGGGGAAGATTCTGTATTTTTGTTAAATTCATTGTAACTATATGATTTAGGTTATAAATACTTTTCACTTATCTTAAATGATACAAGGGGGTCCTTAGTATTAGGAAAACTCTTAAATTTCACTAATGGTAGTGAATTGAATGAATTTTTACGGAATTCAAATGTCGTTTAGATGTATTAGTACTTTCTAAATGGATATTTGTATTCATTTGCTGCCTCATAATAAGGCCTAAGCTTTTACCTTTACTGGCAGCAGATTCTAATCTTTTCATCTCTTCTGGCGATATTTCTGGTAACCAACCGAGAACGACACTGTAATTACCACTCATTAATGCTTTTTCCATAAAATCAACTGTGTTTATCATATTTATATGATTTAATTGGATTATTTTATTAAGTGGTAATCCTGCATTTTTCAGCCAAGAGCGATTAAGTTTTTGTTGTGGGTTTAGCCACAATAACCAACGTGATTCATGGCTATACTGTTTCAATAATGGCAAGAGAATATGATTAATGACGAGAGGATTTTGGTAGAGAAGTTCACTTACCATGCCTTGTTTATTATCACTATCAGAAGTACCCCTTGCTGAAGGGATAGATAGAGGTAATACCTCATTAGAGATCTCTTGGAGAATGGTATTTTTGTCTTGTCGGAGATGATGTTGAGATTTTCATGTTTACCTCTGCCTATATGTACTGTATGAATATACAGTATCTCTAAATTTCGCTTAAATCAAGCTCAATTTTTTGAAAGTTCCTCTCAAATTTTATGTAAATTCCTATTTTTGAGTCGCTAACTGTTGGCAATAAAAAGGAAATTCTTTATTGTCTTTTTCGTGATGTTTTATGCATGTTTTTGAATTCAAGGATAAATTTTTAATCTAAAGTTTGTATCGGAGTTTTAATGTCATTTTTACCTGAGCAACGGAAGGCTCATTTGCTATCGCGTATTGCGAAATATGGAGAGTTAACAATAAAGTCGCAATTTGGTGGTGTTAGCTTAATGATCGATAATGTTATGTTTGCTATTACGTCTGATAATGAGCTTTATCTAAAAGGAAGTGATTTTTTGGAAACGCTTTATAAAGCAACGAAAATGGAAGCCTATATTTATCTAAAAAAAGGAAAACCAATAACATTACGTTATTATCAAATTACGGATGCTTTATGGGAAAATCAGAAAAAATTAGATCAATATATTGATTTGTCATATCACTACAGTATTCAAGAGTATTTAGGCCAACGAAAAAAACCATGTCGAATAAAAGATTTACCTAATTTAGGCGTTATTTTAGAGAAAAGGCTAAGCCAAATTGGTGTTAATCAGGTCGAGGAGTTACGGCTTATTGGAGCTAAAGCGTGTTACTTAAAGTTAATGCGCAATCATAATTTAAAAAATAGTGAACTTTTACTTTCATTAGCTGGGGCAATAGTAGGGTGTCATCGTTCAGTGTTACCCAACCAGCTTAAAACAGAATTATTGGATTGGTATGACGAGTTATCTTTTCAATAAGATAAAATCAATAATAGTTATTTTCTCTAATATCATATGGAAATTAGAGAAAATAACGTTAATTACATATTAATGTTGTAGTTGAGGTGTGTTATTTACTTCGCCTTGTTCAATCATTTGAATACAGTTAATGATTTGTGGTAGTAAATCTAACAATAATCTAATTTGAGTTAGAACTAATTGAATTTGTCCATCATCAGCATTCGGTAGTGAATTGATCTGTTCAATTAATTTTAAATGAGATTGTTTAAATGCTTCGTCGTGTGGTGTTTTACGGCGTAAAGCAGAGTCGATATACAAACTGTATCGTTAAGCAACGTAAGTACGGTTTCATCTTCGATTTTAGAACGATGAACACCCAGTGCTGAAATATAACTAAGTAAGGTATGATTCAAGCAGAGTAACTGGAAAGCGACCTCTTGGGATGCTTGATAACTTTTTGGCTCCGAGGACATATTTGAGATAAGTGATGCAAGTTCACCATCACTGCTATGAGCATTACGGCGAGCAATTCGATAACCTAAACTATTATCTTTTCCTTGGTAATACTGAATAAGAATAGCATCAAGATAGTAGCAGTTATTTGTCATTGTTTTTTGAATAACAACTGGAAGTTGACGAAATTTCCAATCAGGCCAAATAAAGCTCACAGCAAACCATGCTATAGCACAGCCTATTAAGGTATCAATAATACGAGGAAGAGCAACATCATAACCTTCCACCGAGCAAATTGAAGCTTAATAAAACTAATAAGGTAATAAATAGCGTGGCATGCGCATATTGTATTGTTCGAAATGCAAAAAAGAGCGTACCAGTGATAACGATTAAGACGAGTTGTCCTTCAATTGAGGGAACAAAATACAAAATAGGGAAACCAATTAAAATACCAATAATGGTGCCACTTACGCGTAATGTTAAGCGCCTACGTGTGGCATTGTAGTTGGGTTGGCAAACAAATAAGCTGGTTAATAATATCCAATATCCCCTGTCTAATTGGAAAAATTGAATAATGGCATAACCAATACATAGCACCAGTGACATTCTTACCGCATGTCTAAAAAGTGCTGATTTAGGCGTAAGATGCTCTTTTATTCTTAATGCGATATCTCGCCATCCGGTTAAACCATCATCAGAAAGTTGCGTTTCTTCTTTTTGATCATGAGATATTTGATACTGTTCTGTGCTAATACTTCGTAAAAGTGCATCAATCCCTTGAAGATTTTGTAATAAATTATTCAAAGGTGTCATTAATTGCGGTTCTGAGATTGTCTTTTTTAAATGGTTGAGAGCATTTTCTAAATAATTAATAGAACGCTCAAGTGCAGGATTATGCTGATACTTTTTATGCCAAAGAATTGATTGTGCAACTTGCTCACAAGCTCGTGCCTGCATAGAAAGTAAACGTTGAAAACGAAAAAGTACATCACTGTGACGTAACTCATTACTCAATAATTGATACTGGACATGAGATGAACTGGCTCTTTCATGAATATCTTGAGCGACAAAATAGTAATGCAGTGTAAAACGGCTACTACGTTGGCCTCTATCACCTTTTAATCGGCTTAATAATGTGACTTTAGTTTGATTCATAGTGTCAATAAGCTGGCTATTGGCCATAGCTAAACTATAAAGCGAATGTTGATAGTCATCTTCAACATCAGGATCAAATAAAGTTGCTTTCGCTTCGAGATAAGTTGCAAGTTGCTGGTAACACCGGGTTAAATTGTCTTGCACTGGACGAATAGGGAACAATAAGTGACCAACCAAGGTTAACGAGTTATACCAAATAGCACCTAATAACAGTAAAATAGGTTGTTCATACCAAACAGGGAAAATAGGCATACCGAGCATAGTGTAAATGGCGATGAGTAATGCACCAAAAGCAATGGTCGCGTAGCGTTGCCCTAACGCACCTAATAAAATAAATCCCCAAGTTGAAATGGCTAAACCGAAAAAGAACAAAATAGGATAGGGATAAAGTAATCCTATTGATGCTGATGCAAGAAGAAAACAGCATAATGTAATGACGAGATTTTTTAAGCGTCCGACAAGCCTATCATCTAAGTCAGTTAATGCAGCTGCGACCACACCTAAAGTTAGCGGAATGGTATATTTAGGCTCTTGACCTAAAACCCAAGGAAACAAAGTCGTTCCTGTAAGTGCGATTATTATGCGAATATAATAGAGAAAGTGGCTATTATAGATAAATCGGCGGGCGCCATTTAGCAAAGTGAACACAAAAAAGCCCTTAAATAAACAAGATGAAGATAATTACCTCTTAGAATATAGGGTTTATCACCGATTAAAAAGAGCTTAACAACAGACTATTTGTTATTTATTGCAGGAATTACGTATGGAACTGAAATCCACTCCGATGGGACAACGTTTAGCACAGCATCCTTATAATAGAGTCAAATTGTTAAATGCGGGTATTGAGGTCAGTGGTGAGAAACATCAGTATTTAATTCCTTTTAACGAATTGATTAATATTTACTGTAAAAAAGGGATTGTCTGGGGTGAATTAGAATTTTTATTGCCTGAAGATAAAGTGGTTCGATTACATGGAACAGACTGGGAGGAAACTCAGCAATTTTATCGATATCTATATCATACATGGCAAAATTGGAGTCAAGAAATGAGTGAAATAAGTGCTCAAGTTCTTGAGAAGGAACTCCATAATATTGCTGAAATGACGCAATCAAATAAATGGATAAAGCAATCTAACCTTAGTGAAATTCAACAATCTATCAAAGAAAGCTTCTCAGCTATTCCACTTCCACTTGAACGTCTTACCCAATTTGATAATTGCCAAGCACTCTATCAGCAATGTTTAGAGTGGCTAAAACAAGGTGAATTACTTATTAATAAAGAAAATTCCGCGTGGATAACACAAATGCTAAATGAGCATGCGGAATTTTTTAATACCATTGAATCATCTCCTCTCAATGGATCACAATGTCGCGCTGTTATTAATGGTGAAGAAAATATTTTAGTTTTAGCGGGAGCGGGAAGCGGTAAAACATCTGTATTAGTGGCAAGAGTAGGATGGTTATTACGCCGAAATTTAGCGCAACCAGAGCAAATTTTGGTATTGGCATTTGGACGTAAAGCAGCACAAGAAATGAATGAACGTATTTCAGCACGTTTACATGCCGATATTACGGCAAAAACATTTCATGCATTAGCATTATCAATTATTCAGCAAGCAACAAAAAAGCAACCTAAAATTAGTGAGCTTGAAATAAATAGTGAAAAAAGAAGAACATTACTATTAGACGAATGGCGAAATCAATGTCAACAGAAAAAAGCACAAGCAAAGGGATGGCGTGAATGCCTATCTCAAGAACTTGGCTGGGATATTCCAGAAGGTGAATTTTGGCATGATAAAAAAGTAGAGAACCAAGTTGCCGTAAGATTAGAGCGTTGGATTGGTTTATTAAGAATGCAAGGAGGTAGTCAAAAATCACTAATTGAAAGTGTACAACCTGAATATACAGAAGCATTTAAAAAATATTTAAAATTGCTATCTCCTTTATTAAAAGCTTGGAAAGTGGCATTAAAAGAAGAAGATGCGATAGATTTTTCGGGTTTATTGCATCAAGCTATCAATCTTATTGAAAAAGGGCGTTTTATTAGCCCATGGAAACATATTCTTGTTGATGAATTTCAAGATATTTCGCCACTTCGAGCATCATTATTAACAGCATTAAAACAGCAAAATAAACAAACATCTTTATTTGCTGTGGGGGATGATTGGCAAGCTATTTACCGTTTTAGTGGTGCAGAATTATTATTAACGACTTCTTTTCATCATTCTTTTGGAGAAGGTGCAGTATGTGCATTAGATACGACTTATCGTTTTAATGACACAATTGGTGATGTTGCCAATAGTTTTATTCAGCAAAATCCGATGCAATTATCTAAGCCTCTAAATAGTTTAGTTAAAGGTAATAAAAAAGCCGTTGCTCTGTTATCGGACGATCAGCTTGAAAATCTATTAAATAAAATGAGTGGTTACGTTGAAGAAGATGAAACAATCCTCTTACTTGCTCGTTATCACTATTTAAAACCTGAATTATTAAAAAAAGCTAAAACGCGTTGGCCTAAATTAAATTTAGAATTTATGACTTTTCATGCTTCAAAGGGGCAGCAAGCTGATTACGTTATCATTTTAGGTTTACAAGATGGCAAAGATGCTTTTCCTGCGCCAGCCAGAGAGTCAATTATTGAATTAGCGTTATTACCAAAAGTTGAAGATTATCCTAATGCTGAAGAAAGGCGTTTAATGTATGTCGCTTTAACTAGAGCAAAAAAACAAGTATGGCTATTATTTAATAAACAACAACCATCTTGTTTTGTCTCAGAGTTAAATCTCAAGGTGTTCCTATACAGCGGAAACCTTAGGATTATTTTAATCTTTCTTTTAAATAACCGTCGTAATCAGGAATTTTAATTGTAGCTTCTTGTGAGAACAAAGGTGATGAAATTAAAAAATTTGCAGTTGCACGATTGGTGGCAACCGGAATGTTCCATACGGTGGCTAAGCGTAGAAGAGCTTTAACATCCGGATCGTGTGGAACGGCGTTCAATGGATCCCAAAAGAAAATCATAATATCGATTTTCTTTTCAGCGATCATTGCACCTATTTGTTGATCACCGCCCATTGGGCCACTTAGCATTTGAGTAACATGAAGGCCTGTATGGTGATTAATTAAATTTCCTGTGGTCCCTGTCGCAAATAATTTGTGTAGAGACAGTTGTTCGCGATTATTTTGAACCCATTCAAGTAATGAGCTTTTACAGTGATCATGGGCAACAAGCGCGATATTTTTTTCTTTTAAGAGCGTGCGGTCAATTTGTTCCATTTGATACCTTTAAAATAAATATAGTTATTGTTCCAGTTGTCAAAATACCTTTTTTTTATCTTACAAGCTATGAACGGATCAAGATACTATGATGTATCATAATATTTTCAATCTTCATGATGAACGGAGTATATAAATGGTGGACTCAGACATTTATGACATTTTAAGAAGTGTCAAAACAATTGCGCTTGTTGGTGCGAGTAGCAAAGAAGATCGCCCAAGCTATAAAGTCATGAAATTCTTATTGGAACAAGGTTATGACGTTATTCCTGTAAATCCTGGTATGTCTGGACAGACATTGTTAGGGCAACAATGCTATACCTCATTAAAAGATATTCCGGTTGCTATTGATATGGTTGATGTTTTTCGTCAATCTTCTGCTGCATTAGACATTGCAAAAGAAGCGATTGAGATTAATGCCAAAGTGTTATGGTTACAAATTGATGTGATTAATGAAAAAGCCAAAGAGCTAGCAGAAAAAGCTGGATTACGAGTAGTTATGGATCGTTGTCCTAAAAAAGAAATTGAAGCGCATGGTCTTCCTTGGTAATTAACCAAAATAAAATCGCCGAAAATAAATTCGGCGATATCGTGTTTATTCAGGTCACAACTTATTTAAATTATTCGATTAATTCCTTAATCGTGGAGCCTGTAATTGGCTACGAATTGATTGTGATAGCTCATCTAATGAGTCATTATCTAAATGTTCATCTGAAACTTCATAAGTTATCTGCGCTTCCGCGAGATAAGTATGAACGGGTTGTCCTTCATCATCTTCCATCACAACATGATACCAAGGTGCTGCTCGCAAGGTCACATTAGATGCAATATCATCCTCATTAGGTTGATCAAAGGAATATTCAGCATCCACATCGACAATAACCCCTAAGTAGCCGAGTAATTTATGTCTAACTTGCTGTCCTATCCCAAATTTGCTGGCGGTCATCATAGTATCACCTCCATATAGCCTTGCTTATTAGTTATATATATGAGGGCACAAAGTGAAATTTCAAGGATTTGAAAAAAATATAATCCTTTGCTTTCATAATGAATAAAGAACCTCACAAAATCAGATTATCTATTGTATAAAGAAAAGACAATAACCTGAGTAGAATTTTTATTTCAGGAACACTATCAGGAGAGTGTATGAAAATGGGACGCGAATATATTATTCAAGGGCGAGTGCAGAGCGTTGGATTTCGTTTTTTTACTTATCAATGGATGAAGAAACAACCAATAACGGGATATGTTTGGAACCGTGATGATGGCAGTGTGGGAGTAAGAGCGTTTGCGCAGGAAGATGCATTAAAAGAATTTGAAAATTGGTTAGAAGCGGGGGACCAAAAAGTGCCAAAATTACATTTTGGTCTGCCACACCTTGTGAATATGAATCAATGGCAGATTTTTCAATCCGCCATTAGGGATAATATAGTTTTAAGGATTTTTAATTATCTTTTATTAAAAACTAATTTTTAAATACATTTAACGGGTTTAGGTAAACCCGCCAGTTTTGTGGCTTGCTTCGCTGGGCCTTTAGGAAATAAGCGATAAAGGTAACGGCTATTACCTTTTTCATCGCCATATTTTTGAGCTAAAGCTTTTACCAGCATACGAATAGCAGGGGATGTATTAAATTCTAAATAAAATTGGCGAACAAAGCGGATTATTTCCCAATGTTGTTCTGTTAGTTCAATTTCTTCTATTTTAGCTAATGTTGGAACCATATCTTCGCTCCATTCATTACTATTTTTTAGATAACCGTGACTATCTGTCTCGATTTCTTTTCCGTTAAAGACAAACATGTGCATTATGACCAATCAAAAATAATAGCGTTAATTTAGCAAAAATAAAGAAAATACCCAAGTAGAACCCATAAATCGTTGATTAATTAAGCCATTGACTTATGATGCGTTTAATTTTACAGCAAACAGTACAATAAGACCTTTACAATATAAGTCTAGATGTTTATATTGCTCCCCATTGCGGAGGGGTGGCCGAGCGGCTGAAGGCAGCGGTCTTGAAAACCGCCGATGGGAAACCATCCGAGAGTTCGAATCTCTCCTCCTCCGCCATCTCATCACTTCCTAGCGTCTCCTGAAGTCTCTTAATCCCAAGTAAATCAAGCATTCTAGTAAAATCATTATCTCTTAATGTCTCTTGCTATTTTCTAGCGTTGTAGATATTTGGAGGAAGGTTCTATGTCCATCAATATTTAATCTTCTCAATAATTAGTGCAATAAAATTATTCCCATTGAGATTTATTGAGTATCGAGTATCTCTATTTTAAAGTAGAGAGGAGTAATAAAATTTTATTTTCTCCTGTATTTATATTTTTAGATATTAATAATATAATAAAGTTTAATACAGAGAAGTTAGACTTCTCTGTATTACTTTTTATTTTTACCCAGTTTATAAAGATAGAATTCGTTCAGATATTAGCGACATTAATTTATCCGATTGAACATCGGTAATTATCATCGTATTTATACGGCATTCATTTAAATTACTATTATTTTTGGTGGATCTTGAATCATCGTGGACTGTGGCAAAACTTAAACCAAATAGTTTGCGTGATTCGTATTCAATGTCAATATGACCATTTATACCAGTGAAAATATCTGGGCGAATTAGATAACCTATTACACAAGGATCATGTAAGAAGGGGTCAAATGTGGCATATCCACGAGCCATTTTGGCTGCTGTTTTAGCAATGACATTACCTTGATCTAACGATTGGCATAAACCAGCTCGGATATCTGCTTTATGGGTAACATCCAATCCCAGCATCGTAATGTGCTCAGCTGTATCAAAGACAATATGTGCTGCATGTGGATCGACATAAAAATTGAATTCGGCTGCCGGAGTTATATTGCCATTACAAAATGCAGCTCCTCCCATTAGAACGATATCTTTCACATTATCCTTAAGCCTTGGTTCTTTGAGCATTGCCATCGCAATATTAGTCAGTGGCGCTGTCGGACAAAGGGTGACTTCTTTAGGGTTAGACATCACAGTATCAATGATAAAATCCACTGCGTGTATATCGGGATAAGTATAATTGGATTTTGGTAACGTCACACCAGCAAGGCCGTTATTACCGTGTACTTGTGTTTTACTTCCTCGACGGGCTATCAAAGGTCGTTCACATCCTCTGGCTAGAGGAATGTCGGGGCGTGACACAAACGAAAGAATGTTGCGAGCATTCTCATGAACTTTATCTAACTCAACATTTCCAGCTACTGTTGTGATCCCCAGCACTTTGATTTCTGGTGATGCCAATGCAAGTAAAATTGCAATAGCGTCATCTACACCCGGATCACAATCTATAATAATTTTAGTCATATACTTCTCCTTTGATAACTTACATAACGCATTGAACAACATACAAAACTAAAAGTAGGGTTTATAAAATAAGTGTTAGCTCACAAAAATACCGACCATCGTTGCGGATAAGCAACTCACCAATGTTGAACCCACGATCAATCGAAAACTATTAGCCGCTATCATTTTTCCATGTTCTTTGCTGATACTGGCGACACAGGCGATAATCATCCCCACTGAACCAAAATTTGCGAACGAGATCAGGAAGACAGAGATAATGGCTTCAGTTCTTGGGCTTAGATCCTCTAATTTGATATAATCAATCATTGCGACAAATTCATTTGTTAAAATTTTTGTGGCAATAATCTGCCCAAATTCAATACTGTCTTGCCATGGAACGCCAAGTACAAACGCAATTGGTGAGAAAATATAGCCAAGAAGGCCTTGGAAACTAATTCCTATGATGCGTAAGAAAATATCATTCAACATGCTAATTAGAGCAATAAAACCAAGAAGCATAGGAACTATTGCTAGAATTAATTTAAAACCATCGAGCATATGTTCTGTTAGTACTTCAAAAAAACTATGATGTTCATTTTTAGAACCAGAAAAGTTGCTGGATATCTCAATAGGATCGTTAGGGTTAATAATAGAAACAATAACGAAAGTACTAAAAAAGTTTAGACACACACCAATAAAGACAAATTGAGGTGATAACATTTGAGTATAAGCACCCAGTATTGCGATATCGACAGTTGATAATGAACATGCTGCTATTGTATACATTTGTGGTTTTGTTAAATTGGGTATGTATTCTTTAATTGATACATACACGGCCATCATACCTACAACGACAGCACTAACTGCTGAAAAAGATTCAAGTTTGCCAACTTTTGCAATTTTATTAATAAGGTATCCGATGGTTATAATAATCAATCGAAGAATACCAAAATATTTTAATATCCCAATAATTGAGCAAATAAACACTAAAGGCATTAGTGCAACAATAACAAAAACAATAGGTGTTTTATTGCTTATATCTCCAAAAACAAAATCAATACCTTTATTTGCATGATGTACTAAATACTCTATACCAATATTCGTTGTATTAAGAATCGTTATTCCAATAGATGTATGCAAAAGTATGAAAGCAACGATGGCCTCTAATAATAAAAGAATAATAATGGGAAAGATTTTTCTTTTTATTTTATTAGCATTAAAGCTAATAGAAGATGCCACTATAAAAATTAAGAGAAGGCTAATAATGAAAATTAAATATTTCATAACGACCTCGGTTATATAATTTATCAACGGGGTGGGTTATTTATGCACTTCCCTTACATACGCTCTTTTTTTAGTCTGGCATCAACACTTGTTCGAGATGGCATTGATGATGCTCCTTTTTTTTCAACTGCTAATGATGCATAGGCAATGGAAAACTTAATAGCCTCATCCATATTTTTGCCTTCTATTAATTTTGCCGCCAATGCACCTGTAAATGCATCACCTGCGCCACTAGTATCAACGACAGATGCCTCCATCGCTTTGTAATACTTCATAGTGCTACCATTGAAATAAAGTGCTCCACTGTCACCAAGTGTCATCACTATTTCTTTAACACCTAAGTTATGTATTGCTTTTATGGCTTCCTGTGCTGAAATAACGCTATCAATTTTAATATTTGATATTAATTCTGCTTCTGTTCCATTCGGTACTAATAAATCAACTGAAGGCAAATGTGAGACAATTTGATCTGAATAAGGCGCAGGATTGAGAATGACATAACATCCCGATTTTTTTGCTATTTCAATAGCAAATTTGGTCGCTTCTATATTGTTTTCTAATTGGGTAAGAAAAATCTTTGCCGATTGTAGATTATTAATATCTGAAAGAATTTCAGCTTTAGAGATAGTTGCATTAGCGCCGAGATCAATAACAATGCTATTGTTTCCCGTGGCATTCTCAACCATAACTAATGCATTTCCTGTCTTTGAATTGGTATCCTTAATTAATGTATATGAACTTATTTTTGTTGTACTGAAATATTTTTCTGCGGTCGTGCCAAATGAATCATCGCCTACTTTAGCGAAAAAATGTACATGATCATTTAATTCTGCCGCCGCGACCGCCTGGTTAGCTCCTTTTCCACCAGGGTAAAAATTTGTAGAGATTGCTTTGATTGTTTCTCCTATAAAAGGAAATCTTTCAACTTCTGTTACAACATCTAAATTGAAAGATCCCAAAATATATAATGAGCACTTATCTGCATTTTTTTTATCTCTATTTTGTTCTTCACGATCAATTTGAAGTACTCTAGTTTCATCAATAGTTCTATTTATTATTGGTTCTAATTCAATTTTTTGTAATCTGACACCACCATGAAATTTAGTTGCTATACCTAATAACTGCAATTCGTCTATATATCTTCTTACTGTTCTTTCTGATACATGAAGTAGAGCACTGAGCTCTTTTACGTAGATGGAATTATCTTTAACTAATTTTTTTCTGATAAATGCAATACTGCTCTTTTTTTTCATATCACCTCTTGTTTGTTAAAAAATGTTTTATCATTTGTTAAGATAATAGTGGTTAATAAAGTTTATTCTGCCTGGATAGTCACGTTTTTTGCTCGTAATTGGACAATTATCTGTCCGTTTATATAAATTTTAAGAAAAATATGTGGTGATCGCAGTTTACTTGTATTGGATGACTATCTGAGGTGGTAATGAAATTATTGAAGATTATTTACTTATTTTTGACTTTCGATAGCATTGAAATGCTTGAATATCTAGAGAGTATATAGGGGGATTGATCGTTTTTAGTACCCACTAAACGTAAAAAATGACCAATTGAGTGCTATTACTGTGTACAAGTATTTCAACTTTTGCTTTCTTTCATACAGGGAAAGCAAAAATATAAGGAATTAAAACGAGGATAGGTTCGATAATATATCTTCCGCCTAGAGGAAGTTGGTCAAGTTGTTTTATATCACCATCACCTAACATCCATTCGTAATTTAAGCTTGAAAGTATCCGGATCAGAATTAATAAAAAGATAAAATAAAGAAAGAAAAATATCTTTAATAGCATTTTCATATAAACATAAGTTCAATCAAAGCAATTGGCTGAGTAAAATAAAAATAAGGAAAATATCAGCGATAATAAGTAATACACAAATAGGTGCTCTTGCTAAAAGGTATGGAAGAAAGGAGAGCGTTATTAATACATTGATAAATTGGATACAACTCATGGTATCTGTAAGTCAACGTACTTTAGAAAACCTATTTTCTGGTGAATTACGTATTAAATAAATTAGAAAAATAACAAGAAATAAAAATAAATTACAGCCTGTTGAGAGAATTAAAATATTAATAGACAAAACATAATATAAAAATAAGAAAATGCTCACTTGATTATTTAATAATAAATAATTATAAGTAATTTTTTATTTTACTAGCGAGTAATCACGGTATTAAAAATGAATGAAATGGTAAAGCTAATTTCATTTTTATATATGATAAAATTCTATAATATAAAAGAAAGCACTTAATAATGTTTTATTAAGTGCTTAAGATAGTTGTTATTAGTTACGTGCGATAATAGTCTTTTCTTTGCGATTAAACCAACTTTCACGTAATTTATCGTAGCTAAGATTAAATGCATAAGTATAAAAAAGGAAAAAGACAAAGAAGCCAATTTCTAATAAGAATGCATTCCATAATGACATATCTAATAAAAGTGCCAATATCGGTAATCCTATGATCACAAAGCTAAACTCAAAACCAATTGCATGTATAATACGTATTTTTGTTGGTCTTGAGCCTTTTGACAAAGGCCAATAGTGATCAAAAATCATGTTATAAAAAAGATTTAGCAACATAGCTAATGTTGATAAGACAATAGCGACTGTACCCATCTGAAAAATTGAGCGCTCCAAAAGCCATGCACTAAGCGGTGCCGTTATGGCAATAGCAATCGCTTCAAATGAAACAGCGTGAAAAACGCGCTCAGTAAATGTTTTTTGATATTGGCTCATATCTCACCTCAAATTAATTGGTTAACAAAAAACGAGTGCAATTATTGGTGATATTTTGTATATATACAAAATAGGAGCCATCGGAAAAATCGATACCATAATGAATTATTCTATAGAAACTTTGCGTACATTTGTTGAAGCTGCTTCATTAAAATCATTTTCTGCAACAGCAAGGAAATTAAATAAAAGTCAATCTACTGTGAGTAGCACGATTGCCGGATTCGAAGATGATATGGGCTTTGAGCTATTTGAGCGAAAAGGGCGAGAATCAACGCTGACTTTTGCAGGACAAAAAGTGTTGAGCTTGGTTGAGGACATATTAGCTGCTGATGAACGATTACAAGCATTAAGAATAGACCTCTCTTCAGAAATGGAGCCTCGTTTAAGTTGTGTATTTTCTGATATGTACCAGCCCCCTTATTCTGAACAGCTTTTAAAAATTCTGGATACAGAATTTCCACATCTTGAATTTGAGTTTCTTGTTGCTGAGAATGATGATGTGATTAATATGTTACAAAATAATCAGGCGCATATTGGTATGATGGAATCGCGAATAGAATATCCTGCTGATATTGCTTTTGCTCGTTTGCCTGTGAGTGGCAAGTTAGGATTATATGCACATAAAACACATCCACTGGTGAAAGAAAAGAAAATTAACTATCAACACTTAACAATGCATCGTCAATTAAGGCTAAGTAGCCGTGCTCAATTCGCGATTAATAGTGAAAAGAACTGGCTAGCACCTAATTATTTATTGTTACTTGAAATGGCAGAGCAAGAAATGGGATGGGCGATATTACCTACATGGTTAGTCGAGCAATTTGGACATAATTTGTTAGTCAGTCTGAATTATGATCAATTCCCTAAGAAAATAGATATTGATCTAGTATGGTCGAGAAGTAATCCCCCCGGAAAAGCAGGATATTGGATGATAGATAGACTTTTGAAAAATGATCTTAAATTTTCTCTCTAGGCATCAATCACCTTCATTATTAATAGATATAGTGAAGGTGATGTGTTTTTTCTGGTATCAGATCACCAGCCACAAACATTTGTTTCTTCGTCCATATCATAACCACGTACGATATTAATAAGATCTTTCACCATTAAGCTGGACATATCTGCGTCTAATAAATCAGCTAAAATACAGTCTTTATCAACAGAAACACCATTATTTTTGTTTGTTAAGACTAAGGTGAGTTCTTGTGGATCACTATTTACCTTATTTTTTAGCTCATTAACTAAAAGTAGTACTTCTTTAGTGGCAATTTCTGGAATATATAAAATTTTAGGATTTAGAAATACTTTTTGAGATTTTCTTGTCCATTGGTATTAATCAATTCTAATAAATAGCCTTTATTTTCATTTTCCATATTATTCTTTTAACCTTCGGCAAGTATTTTAGGGTCGACATAAAAATCGACATTAAAAACAGTATCTTCAGTTTTTGCTTCTATTTTGTGCCATGTTTCTGGTGGGAATACACCAAATTCACCTGCATTAATTACTAATGTTTCTGTTGGCTCTGGGCTAAATTCATCTGCATATGCGTAATAAACAATCATTCCTTGCATAACTGAGAGCTTAGGGTAAACCCCTTGACGCGTTCCTTTGTCTAAATGTCTTTCCCAAATAGATTTAGGTGCAGTGTCTTTAGTCCAAAGTGGCGTTGATCGTATATGGACATAGTGAGTGGGAATAATAATTCGTTCCATTTTACCTCCCTAAAAAATGAAGAGATCAATCTTTCTTTTTATCTTAGTTAAGAAGAAAAATTATCACATAATAATGTAATAAGTTATTGTGCTGTTGGATAAAATCTACCTCTTATAATAATGTATTTCAAATGCAATTTTATAGAAAAAAGTGACAATTATAGCTCTGGATCTATTAATATCTTGTTTTACTTAACTAAATTATTTTTTAAAAATTAAATTATTTTTTGTTTAGAGGTCATTTTTTAATCGCCTATTGGTGCTATTATAGGATTTTTACTCATCAATATAATTTCTTTGTTCTATAATTAATCAAGTTTAAGGTATTAATATTTAATTCATTATTTAACATAATTGAGATATCACGATGGAATTAAAGGATTACTACGCCATAATGGGTGTTAAACCTACAGATGATACTAAAACGATTAAAACGGCATATCGCCGTTTAGCCAAAAAATATCATCCTGATGTCAGTAAAGAGCCGAATGCTGAAGAGCGTTTTAAAGAAATTGCTCAAGCATGGGAAATATTAGGGGATGAACAACGAAGAGCGGAATATGATGAACTTTGGGCACATCGTAATGATCCTAAGTTTAAGCAATTTACACAACAACATTCGAATACAAATCAAGAAACTTTTAGCCAAGAAGATTTTGATGATATTTATGCTTCATTCTTCGGTCAACGTTCTCCATTTGAAGAGCGCAGAGCTCATCAGTCTTTTAAACAACGAGGACATGATTTAGAAATAGAATTAGCTATCTTTTTAGAAGAGTCGCAAGAAGAACATAAACGCACAATTAGCTATCATTTACCGGTTTATAATGTTTTTGGGATCGTAGAAAAAGAAATACCTAAAACATTAAATATTAAAATTCCTGCGGGTGTTATTGATGGGCAACGAATTCGTTTAAAAGGTCAGGGAACTCGAGGTGAAAATGGCGGAGAGAATGGTGATTTATGGCTAACAATTCGTATTGCTCCTCATCCTCTGTTTGATATCAAAGGCCATGATTTAGAAATAGTCGTTCCGGTTGCTCCTTGGGGAAGCGGCATTAGGTACAAAAATTCCTATACCTACAATAAAAGAGAAAATATTGTTAACTATTCCAGCGGGAAGTCAAGCAGGGCAAAAATTACGTATTAAAGGAAAAGGATTGGTTAGCAAAAAAGTGAGTGGTGATTTATATGCAATTTTAAAAATTGTGATGCCACCTAAACCAGATGAAAAAACACGCGAATTATGGCAACAAATTGCAGATATTCAGACCGATTATAATCCACGTAAAGATTGGGAGAATAAATAATGGGTCAATTAACAACAACCGTATTTACTGTTACTGAGTTTTGTCATCATACCGGGATCTCAAATGACGAACTTAACGAATTTGTCTCTCTTGGCATGATCGAGCCATTAGAAATTGAAACCCAAGAGTGGTATTTTGATGATCATGCACTTGTGATAACGCATCGTGCATTAAAACTTCATAAAGAACTCGCATTAGATTGGCATGGGATTGCTATAGCGCTGACATTATTAGATGAAAATGAGCAGCTAAAACAAGAAAATAAACAATTACGCCAGCAACTAATGCGATTTATTGATGAATCTTGATTAATAAAATAGCTACTAAATGTGTAAATGACTTTAGTGGCTATTTTTATCTCTTAATTTATTTTTCTTGTATTTCCATACGCATTATTCATTGATTTTACTCATTATTTTCTATTTCTATCTGAATGCTATTATATAATTGCCATGCTTTAAAAATGAGCAAAATGGCGATGAGATCACATTCATATCTATAACCATTAAGTTATGATTATTATAATTTATTAATTATGCTCTATTGGTTATTAATAGAGGCTTACTTTTTATAAGGGAAAATAATGAAGCCGATCCAAGTAAATAAGTTAATAGAATGGCGTAGGGCTTTTCACCAGTTTCCAGAAATTGGTTGGGCCGAGTTTGTAACTACGGGAACGATAATAACGTTATTGCGTGATATGGATATTGAAGTCAAAGCTGGGCCACATATTCTTTGTCGGGAAAGTATTTTAGGGCGAGATGAAGAATTAGTTAAAGAAGCAATCAAAATAGCAAAAGAAAAAGAAATCAGCACTGAGCTATTAACTGAAATGGATGGTCTGACAGGATGCATGGCTATTATTGATACAGAAATTCCTGGTCCTACATTTGCCTTTCGTTTTGATATTGATTGTGTTTATGTCCAAGAATCAAATGACGAAAATCATCTACCTAATAAACAGGGGTTCGCCTCATGCCGTTCTGGGTTAATGCATGCTTGTGGTCATGATGGGCATACTGCGATAGGGCTTGGTTTAGCGCATTGGTTAAAACAAAATATTCACGTTTTACGTGGAAAATATAAATTAATATTTCAACCCGCAGAAGAAGGAGTAAGAGGCGCAAGAGCAATAAGTGACAGTGGGATCTTAGATGATACTGATTATTTTATGGGAATGCATATTGGATGTAATTTAAAAAAAGGTGAAGTTGCACTCGATCCTTTTGATTTTCTTTGTACAACTAAATTAGATATTTTTTTAAAAGGAAAAGTCGCTAATGCTACGGATGAGCCAGAAAAAGGCACTAATGCATTAGTGGGAGCTTGTTTTTTAGCTAATGAAATATTAGCAACACCAAGACACGGCAAAGGAATGACGAGAGTAAATGTTGGAACCTTAATTGCAGGTGAAAATCGTAGCCTTATTCCTAGTTCTGCGAAGATGCAACTGGAAGTCCGTGGACAAGATGCTGAAATAACAAAATATTTATTTGATAATATAAAAAAATATACTGCTGGTATTGCATCTGCTTATCATTTAGAAACAAAAATAGAAGTTACTGGTGAAGCGACAAATTTTAGAAATGATCCTGAAATGATAAACCTCATGCAAGCTATTATCGATACACATCCAGAATTACTAAATGTCACATTACCTTTGGGCGGGAGTGAAGATGTTTCACTGATGGTAAGACGAGTACAAGAGCAAGGCGGGAAAGCGATATTCTTTTTAGTGGGAGCAGACCAAAGTGACGGGCATCATAAAGAAAAATTTGATATTGATGAAGAAGCGCTTTCCATCGGTTTAACGCTTTTTACTGAAGGTATTTTATCTATTCTTAATATACCTAATTAATAGGAAGGTCTCTTCTATTTACTAATGTTAAATAGAAAGAGACCATTACTCACTATTTAATGGGAGTTGAAAGTAACGAGGTTTTTGGTTGATGCTCTTTGATGAACTCAATATAGAGTTGAGTTTCATGCTCAATTTTTTTCGATGTAAAGAAACAGATATTACTCATAATTGTTGGTGTAAATTCTCTATAAATAACACCTTCTGTTTCAATAATAGGAAATGAATTAATTAAACTTATTCCTAAACCATTTTTTACAAATGTCATTGCTGTTTCTTGATCAGAGACTTCAGCAATAATGTTAGGTCTAGATTTTGATTTATGGAGCACTCTGTCAATAACAGTACGGCCAATATTGCTTTTTACTAATGCAATAAAAGATTGCTCATGTAAATCATCAGATGTGATCGTTTTTTTTGTACATAGATCATGCATTTTAGGAATTGCGCAAATAATTTGAGTTTCTCTCATTGGTATTTGTGTCAAATTATAATTGCTATTGATCGTCATATTATCAGTAATGGCGATATCAGCTTGCTCTTTTGCTATTAAAGATAGTAGTTGTTCACTCCTTGATATTTCTAAATGAACATTAATTTGGTATTTTTTGATAAAAAGAGCCGTGACTTGATTTATAAATCCATAGGCTAACGTTGGAGGAACTAAAATACGTAAGCTTCGTTTTTTTTCTTGACGATGGAAATGACTTAATCGGTTGAAAGAGTCGGCTATATTGGTGATTTCTTCGTAAAGCAACAATGCATCAGAGTTAGGCACGAGCTTGTTATTTTCACGAATGAATAATTTTTTACCACAACGCTTTTCTATCTGATTTAATGTTTGACTTACTGCGGGTTGAGATATGCCAAGCCGCTCTGCGGCATTAGTTACACTCCCATGATCGATCACAGTTTGTATAATTTCAAGATCGCGTAACGTAGCCCATCCTCCTGACCAAGAGGTTCTTTTTATATCCATTGCCATTGTGTTTTTACTTTTGTCTGTTTATCTTATATACGATTATAGCGTTAATAAGATAATTATTAAATAATAGTTATGAGGAAAAAAATTAATGCTTTTTTATTAACACTGATCATTATCAGATTTAATGTATTGTTGTTATATTTAATATTAAGAATGTTTTTTATAAAAAATGAATATTTAGATTACATTTATAAAAACACTTAATAACAAGTGCATTGTTTTATTTATATTTAAAATATATCTTTAATAAATCCTATTGATATTAATATGATGCATTTAGTTAATATTTTTATTTCAAAATATAATGTCCATTGAGATATAAATCACGGTAATGAACACTTTCTCATTGTTAATATTCCAATTTGGGTTATCTATCTAGATTTTTATTTTTTTAAATATTTAATTGATAAACAAATTATAAATAACAAGCAAATGAGGATTTTTATGTCTTTACTCAAAAAAAGTATTATTGCCTTATCTATTAACCTTGCATTGGTTTCTTCTGTTTTGGCCTGCACCACTTTGTTAGCTGGAAGTGAAGCAACAAATGATGGTTCTTTGATTATCGCTCGTAGTGCAGATAGTGATGCATTAAAAGCACAACATTTTGTTATTCATCCAGCTAAATCAAATCAAACAGGAAATTACAGTACAAAAGAACACAATGGCGCTAATAATTTTACTTATCCATTACCAGAAAATGCATTACGTTATACCACTGTTCCTAATTGGAAAACACAGCTACACGGTGCAACAGGATTTAATGAGTTAGGAGTTGGTGTTAGCGGTACAGAATCGATTTTTGCTTCACCTAAAGCACTTTCTTTTGATCCCTATGTTGAAGACACAGGGATAACGGAAGATGATATTCCGGACGTGCTTCTTTCAAGAGCGAAAACAGCTCGTGAAGCGATTGAAGTACTAGGTAGCATTATTGAAACACAAGGTGCTGGTGAAGGGTTTGGTGTTGCCGTTGTTGATAAAAACGAACTTTGGTATTTAGAACAGGAACCGGACATCATTGGATTGCACAAAAGTTACCTAAAGATAAATATTTTGCGACAGGTAACCAAGGCAGGTTACAAACTTATGATATTAACAGTAAGGATGTTTTTAGGCTCTAAAAATTTAGTGGAGTTTGCGGTTGAAAAAGGACTTTATAATCCTGAAAAAGAGGGGACATTTAATTTTTCTAAAGCGTATACCCGTGATGATGAACGGGATCGCACCTATAACGATCCACGGGTTTGGATCATTCAGCAACAATTTAATCCATCATTAAAACAAGCTGTGGATGATGGACGTAATTTCGCCCCTTTATTAACGCCAGAAAAAAAAAGTTTCTATTGAAGAAGCTAAAGCTATGCTACGTAACCACTTTGAAGGAACAGAACACGACCCTTATACCAATGGATTAAATGGTCAAGAGCCATGGCGCCCAATTAGTGTATTTAGAACTTACGAGGCACATGTTATGCAAGTCCGCCCTGAGCTTCCTCAAGAAATAGGTGAAGTCACTTATGTAGGGTTGGGTATGGCAGATCTAACTGCATTTGTTCCGTATTACAGTGGATTAAAAGCTTACCCACAACATTATGGCATAGGTACAAATAAAGCGGACAATGATTCTATTTATTGGAAATATCGTAAATTACAAACATTAGTAATGACAGACTATCCAAAGCTTGCGCCAATAGTGAAAAAAGCTTACCAAGAGTGGGAGGAAAAAACAGCATTAGAGCAAAAAGAAATGGAAGCCAAATATCTTGCTATGATTAAAACGGATAAAATGAGTGCGGATAAAATGCTTAATGAATTTAATTTAGGCGTGATGGCGAGTGCTGAAAAATTAACCGAAAATTTAACAAATGAACTATTTACGCTAAAAACAAAAGATATTCAAGATAATATTTTCTTTGCTAATAAGTCTAAAAAAGACTAATAGAAAAATGTTGTTCTAAATACAATATACACGAAAGATCCCAATTTTTTTGGGATCTTTTTCAATGAAAGATTATTAAATGACAGGGATATAGTAGCTAATTTTTTTTAAATATTTCTCGCTTTGATTAAGTAATTTATCGTAACTTACAGATTCTTTTAATGTATATTGTTCAATATCCGGGCCAGGCCTACGCAGTAAATTCATTTTGGGCAATACTTTTGTATATACTGTATAAATAATGTCATCATAACCCGTTAATGAATCTAAAAATATCATCCATATCAAAAGTAATAGCCAAGTAATTACCACTAGGTAATTCTAATTGTGACATTGCTGAGATATTGGATGCCGTTGATAGTTTTTCTTTATCAACAGCCGTGCTGTAAATGTACATTGTATCTTCTAATGTACTCGCAGATGCTCTATGTGTTGCATATAATTCAGTGGGTACTGTGTGTATATCTTTCAAAAATTTACGCCAAAATTCCTTTCTGAATTTTTTCTTGTCTGAATTCCACGTTGAAATGGGTTTGTTATACTGATGAGACATACTCGCTAATTTTAGAGAAGGGAAGGTAACAATTTCATAATTAGCGTTAAGTTCAACAGTTTCAAGTGCTGGAAAAATAAGCTCGCTAATATCCCAACCTGTTTTTTTTCTGTATTCGGAAGGCGTGATATTAAACTGTTTTTTAAATGCTCGACAAAATGTTTGCTGAGAGTCAAATCGATATTTCAACGAAATATCTAATAGGCTACAACGCGTTATTCGTAAGGCGTAAGCACCGCAGGATAAACGTCGGGCGAGTATGTATTTTCCTAAAGATATTCCTGTATATGCTTTAAACAAACGCTGAAAATGCCACTTTGTATAGCCTGATTTTTCAGCAATAATATCTAATGATAAGCGTGAATCAAGATTTTGCTCGATCCAAACAATGATATCTTTAACTACATTCTCTTGAAGCATGAATATTCCTACTATTTTTCTCTATCGATATTTTTCAATTAGATCGACTTAATTTATTGAACTACAATAAATTTATAGGTGCTAGGATAATAGCATATCGTATAGCGATAGTGACATTGAATAAAGTAAAATAGGCTGATATTAATGTAAAGTTATGTATTCCAATTTATTTGAATAAAAATGGGGTTTAAATAAAAAATGACCATTGAAATCATTAATCAATGATTGATAATTTTTATTGGGATTAAGGTTTTATTCAAATAAGATTGAATCTTTTTAATAAAATGAGGAGGTATCCTATTTCTTCTTTAAAATAAAAAGGTCTATCTTTATTATATTAGTAAACTCAATTGGTTATTTTAGGAGATATAAATGAATAAGTTATTTTCTATTTCTGCTATTGCTTTAGTGTCTTCGTTAATAACAGCTCCTGCTTTAGCAGCTAAAACGGATACTTATAATTGTGAAGGTCAGAAGATTAGAGTTTCTTTCCCTAATGAACAGCTTGCTGTTATGTACTATAGTGATGAAATTATTGTGCTAAAAGAAGCTGTTGCAGCAAGCGGTGCTCGTTATGTTGGCGAGAATTTTCAAATATGGGGAAAAGGAAAAGATGAATTTAACCTCGCTACCATTTCAGAAGATGATGCAGTTAATGGACGTGTTGCTGAAGATAAAGGTCGCACATGTGAATTAGTAAAATAACGTAGTTATCGTAATAATATTTAAAAATTAGAAAATAAAAGAGGGGATTTATTTCTCCTTTTTTATTTTAAGAAAAAGAATAAGTAAATATAATAAAAAAAGAGAAAAAGATTTCTGTATAATGGTTTAAAGTACGTTTATATTAAAAATAAATACCATATAAAATTAGATGAGTTATAAATAGAGTCATATTATGATGGCTAAATATTTTGTTATAACGGTTAAATACATATCTCCGCTCATTACTAATAAAAAGTAGAATATGTGGCTATTCTTTTAGAAAATATGACGGCTAATAAGAATTAAGTAAGTGTTGGTTATATTAAAGTAATGGCTGTTTTAAATGATTATTGTCGATAAAAGAACAGTGAAAATTTAATGTTCAAAGCGAATGATGTTACTTAATCTTGTTATCAATGTGGGGTGCTTTCTACATCAAAAAAAGGATCACCTGTATATTTTAATGGAATAAATGGGCAAGAAAACACATTAAATTGAACCATAGTGTTTACAAAAAAACTGAAGGTAATAGCGAAGTTATCATAACTTTTAGTCCATAAAAATAGATTTAATCGCATCGCTATATTGTGATTTTCATTGTAGTGAACAGTGATAATAGATACTTAACGAATAGGCATAATTTAGTTATAGTGTCTAAAAGCAACATCAAAAACTAGACGTTTTTATTTTTAATACTACTAACAATATTTATCGTGAGTTTATATGAAATCTTGTCCTTAGCTAGTCTCATATTAGTTTTAAAAAACTAAACTTAGAAAAAGACACATCGCTATTTAGTATGATGAGTGTCATGTCATCAAAAAATTAATAAAAGACAAAATCTAATGAAAGTTAAAAACTCAAGAAAATATAATGTATTATTGCCTGATAATAGAATTTTAACGTGGTATGAATCTGGCCCAGAACAAGGTAAACCTGTGTTATTTTGTACGGGGGCGGGTATGAGTGGTGTATTAGGTGTGGATGTCGAATGCCTAAATAAGCTTAATATCCGATTAATTACCCCAACTCGCCCTGGATTAGGTGATTCAACGTTTGATCCTCATAAAACGTTAAAATCTTTTTCTCAAGATATTTTATTTTTATTTGAACATCTTAATCTCAAAAATCTTAATGTAGTTGGATTTTCTCAAGGGGCTGTATTTGCTATGGCACTTTGTGTTTATTGCCATGTTGATAAATTAGTCATTGTCGCAGGACAAGATCAATTTGATTATCCTGATACTCGAAATCAGCTCACAGAAGACGTTGTTAATATGCAACAACAGGCTGTGAATGCACCCGATGCATTAGCCGATTGGATTAAGAAAAATATATCGGCAAATTGGTTGATGAACTTTATTCTAAATTACAGTGCAGCTGTTGATTTAGCTGTCTATCAATCAGCGAATTTTCTTCCTGTTTATCAAGAATGTATGACAGAAGCTTTTAAACAAGGAAATGAAGGATATACTCAAGATCTGCTTATCGCTATGCAGCCATGGGGCTTTTCACCTGAAGATATCAGAACGCCAACCACATTATGGTATGGTATGAAAGATACGAGTACCGTTCATTCTCCTGATTTTGGGACATTATTGCTTCAACGTTTTCCTAATGCACAACGATATTTATGGCCAGAAGAAGGGGGGGCACTTCTGTGGACAAAAACGGAAGATATTTTCTTCGGATTAGTTGATTAAAACGAAGTACTACATTATTGATAGAGTAGATACTGTTTATTTAAAAAACAACAGTATCTGCTGTTTTAAAGTATATTTTGTCGATTTATTTCAATTTTATTAAATAATTTATATTTAAATAAGGTTTTTGGTTGAATGAATAATTATTCTTATATTATAAATTTGTTTCAAGTTAGTGTTTTAACATTTTTTTTTAAATAAATTTGAAAATAATTTGCTATAAACTGAATTATATGACTTAATAGCGCCACTGGTTTGGAAGTACAGACCTATTTATGTTAGTGCAGTTTTAAGTAGTTCACCGTTTAGCGTTATCCCTGATACCTCTTCGTTGCGAATTCCTTCAAATAGTGACCATAAGTAAAAATCCGAAATCAAACCGCAAACACTGCCTTATGGCAAAATAATTAATTAAAGGAAATCTTATGTCTAATACAATGACTGGTACAGTAAAATGGTTTAACGATGATAAAGGCTTCGGTTTTATCACTCCTAAAGACGGTAGCAAAGACGTATTCGTACACTTTTCAGCGATCCAAAGTGAAAGCTTCAAGTCACTGAAAGAAGGCCAAGAAGTTTCATTTTCTATTGAAAATGGCGCTAAAGGCCCTGCAGCAGCGAACGTAATCGCTCTGTAATATTGAGTCATTATTACGGTACATATTGCTTAACGCAGTATCAGTACTGGAAAGACCAATACAAAAACCTCACTTTGGTGAGGTTTTTTTGTTTTAATGAAAGGTATTATTCGTTTTAGTATTTATCTGATAATGTTGATTAAAATAATATTATTAAAGTTATGTAAATATTTAGAATAAATAATTTTAATTATTAAACAAAAATTCTTTAATAATTTACTTTATTAGCAAAAAAATAATTTAAATAATAATAAAAATCTTATAATGCTGAAATAAAGATAGCAAGATATTGCTTTCTCAATGAAAAGAAAGAAGAAATTTTCATTAGAATAGAAAGATATCAGATAAATCATAAAAATAATTTAAAGAACAAAAAATAAAATTAATATTTAATGACTTATCTTAAAAAAATGCTGTCTAATTCAATGTGGCTTAAATGCTTTTAGTTCTCAAAGGATAAACTAGTGTACGCTAAAAATTTTTTTTCATTGCATCTATTACACCCAAAGTATTTTTTAACTTGGTTTGGTGTTTTTATTCTTTTCTATTAGTTCAATTACCTTATTCATGGTTACTTTTCTTGGGGTAAACGTTTAGGGTTATTATCTCGTTTTTTTGTAAAAAGAAGAGTTTCTATAATAAAGAGAAATTTAGAGTTATGTTTTCCTGATAAAAATCAACATGAAATAAATAAACTTGTCATGGATAACTTATCTTCACTTGGTGTTGCATTATTTGAAACAGGAATGGCTTGGTTTTGGAGTGATCGTCGATTAAAAATCTCTTTGAAGTACAAGGTATATCCAATTTTACAGATGCTAATGAGAAAAACGCAGTATTTTATTAATCGGCATACATTCTATGTCGTTAGAATTGGGTGGACGTATTATGGGGCTTTGCTTCCCAGTTAATGCAATGTATAGGCCACATAATAATAAGGCGATGGAGTACATTCAAACTAAAGCGAGATGTCGCTCTGATAAGGGGATGATTGATCGACGTAATTTAAAATTTATGGTTATGGAGTTAAAAAAAGGAAAAGCAATTTGGTTTGCTCCTGACCAGGATTTCGGTTTGAAAGGAACCACTTTTTCACCTTTCTTTTGTGTCGAAAAAACATCAACCTCAAAAGGAGTCGCAATATTAGCCAAATTGTCAGGAGCGCCTTCTTTGACTGTCACGTTAGTTAGAAATGAAAATAAGACAGGTAAGCAATATAGTTTGATTATTGGCAAAGAACTGACTGATTATCCTAGCGAGAACATTCAAAATGATACAGATAGAATGAATAAGTTGATTGAAACAGAAATCATGAGGGCGCCAGAACAATATTTATGGGCTCATAGACGATTTAAAACCCGACCTTCAGGTGAAGCGAGTTTTTACCATTAAGGCTATTTCTGTAGGCAAACAAAAAAAAGACCAACACATTATGTGTTGGTCACAGTAAATACTGGAAGCAATGTGAGCAATGTCGTTGCAAAAAGTTGAGTGAAATACTCAACTATTTACAATCTAAAAGATAATCATTATCAATTACATTGTCAACCCTTACGTTTATATGGATTAAGAAAATGTTGAAATGAGAAATGAAAAAAGGAAAGAATGGCAAGGAAAAAAGAACAGAGCCAGCAGATATAAATCAATTATACCTGCTTAATATATTATGATCATAGTAGAAAAATACCATTTATATAAATATAGTAATAAATACTATTGTTCAAAAAAATATATACTCATTATTTACTATTATTTCTAAAATGTTTAGAGATTAATGTTTATAAAATATAGAGTTATAAAAGCCGTTAATCTTAATTATATAATATATCCATTATTGCTAAATTATCCCTAATCCGATTTATCTTCATTGAACCTTTATTTTCACCTAATTTGGTATTAAATATTTCATTAAGTTCAATTTAATGTTCTACTTCTTCCATTTCAACACTATTCCAGCAATTTGTTTTAAAAATATATTCAACCGAATTAATTATACAATTAGCTTCTACTTAAATATTTATGAATGATTTTTTGAGAGGGTTAATAATAGAACAATAATTGACATTAGAAGCAGTTTATCTAATTTATTGAATTATATTGGTTTGATAAGTTTAAACTTGTTTTTATTAACAAGTTAATCTTATTTTACATTAGTCATATTACTTAATTTTTCAATGATACATTTTGTTGTTAAAATAAAAAATTAATAAATTAAGCTATTTCAGGATGACAAGAAATTTATCAATATATTTTGATGAAATCGCTTCCAAAGAAAAAATACATCTTTATTCGACATCTTTTTAATTTAATGGAGTGTTGATATATTAAATAATCACTTTATCATCAATAGAATAAATCATTAAAGTAAGAGAGTAGAATGTTTATGCAGAGTTATCATTCACTATCAGCCCAAGTTTACCAAATAGATAAACCTATAGGGTGTAGTTTCGGCGATGTAGAATACTATCAAGAACGTCTTAAAGGTGTTAATGGTAAGATCCTAGAGCCTGCGGTAGGAACAGGGAGAATCTTGATCCCTTTATTGAAAGCTGGGTTTAATATAGAAGGATTTGATCTCTCAGATGAGATGCTCTCTTTCTGCATGGAAAATCTAAAAAGTAATGGGTTTTCTCAAGATAAAGTTACTAAAGATAATTTGATGACATTTCATGTTGAGACACCTGTTGACGCAATAATTATTCCAACAGGGACTTTCTTATTGTTAAATAGTGAAGATAAAGCACTACAAGCCCTTCGACAATGTTATAACGCATTGAATTCTGGCGGACGTTTACTTATTGATATTAGTTTGGCACATACTTTTGCTAAAGGTCAAAGTTCTAGCCGACAATTTGAAACGTCTGAAGGGGATTTAATTACTTTACAGATAGTGAATGCCGAAATAGATTACATTAATCAACTAACAGTATCACACCACCGTTATGATAAATGGAGAAATGGCAAAATAATTGAAAGTGAATGGGAAGTGTTCACATTGAAATGGTTTGGTGTGTATGAGTTTAAACGCATACTTAAATCTATTGGTTTTGGTAAAATAACAATCTCTGGTGATTATCAGTATTTATGTGAACCGAATAACGAAACAGAAGTTATTACATTTGAAGCTTATAAATAGACATTGAGTAGAGTTTTGACAACAAGGCCATAAAATTAATGGCCTTTTTTAATTTATATTTTTTATATTGTTGTTATTTTTCAATATGATAAGGTGTTATCTTTGCTATAAGAAAAGAAAGTCAGAGCATGTTTAGTTTGAAAGAAACGGTATCAGGATTAAAGTGTATTATTGAGATAAAAAAATCCCCGCATTAGGCGGGGAAAATTAAATATCTATCAGTGATGAAATACTAAAACTATAGTAAGGGAAAAAGAGATATCAATCTGTAACAAACTTTAAAAAAATAATAAAGATAAGCAAAAAGTGGAGTAATTCTCTAAAGAGAAAATAATTATTTGAGTTCTTATAATGTCTTGTTTTACCTTGATTTTAAATTTTTAAATTTAGTCATATGAAGAAAACTAATACACATTTAACTATAAAGATTATATACATTTAGTTGAATGTTCTAATAATTATTCCGTTTATTAAAATAACAATATACGTATTTACTATTGGATTAAAATTAAACAATAATTATGACTTATTTAGAATCAATGAGAGTTCGTAGTCTAGCTACTCGCTATCTCAGCTTTATATTAATTTTATTATCCTTTATATATACGCAATATAAAAATAGAGTATTATCACGTAATTGATTGTTTATTCTATTGAATGTAGTTGCCAAAATTTTTTTAGGTTGAATAGAAATTTTATAACAGCTAAAAAAAGACCAACGCTAGGAGAGTTGGTCAATAAATACTAGAAGCAATGTGAGCAATGTCATTGTGAAAAACTAAGTAAAGAACTCAATTATCCACAAGTTAAAAGATAATCATTATCATTTAATATGTCAACCACACTAAGATTGTGGTCATTATTTATTCACACTAAATGTCAACAAAATAACCTACCTGATAGAAACCAATGTGGGTAATTTATCAATAATAACAATAAGATCACTTTTTTCTAATTTGGTATTTATGGTATTTTCAACGCTTTTCATTTTTTTTATTTTATTGATTAAATCCTTAACGTGTCGAGAGCGTAAATGTATAGTTTTCTGAACCATGGGTTTTCTCCTTACCTTTGATGATTTTTGTAATCATAGTAATGATAAACAAATGCAAATGATAATCAATAGCATTTGTGATTTATAGAGTAAAATTAGAGATAAATTCTTAGTAATGACTATAACAGTCTCTTATTCATACTTTATGTGTAGATTTTTTTATCTCTGTTTTATTAAAAAAATGATAATATAAACGATAAAGATCTTTAATTAGGAATTGACGCTATGGCATATGATTTAACAAAAAGATTAGTCATAGGGCTATCCTCTAGTGCGTTGTTTGATTTAGAAGAGTCAGACAATATATTTCGTACTGAAGGCGAGGAAGCTTACCGAAAATATCAACGAGAAATGCAAGATATTCCACTAAATAAAGGTGTTGCATTTCCATTTATCAGTCGGCTTTTAAAGCTAAATAATATTAGAATTGACGACCCTCTGGTTGAAGTTATTTTATTATCTAGAAATGATCCTGATACTGGATTAAGAGTGATGAATTCTATTGAATATTATGAACTAGGGATCACCAGGGCTGTATTTCTTCAAGGAAAATCACCCCATATTTATATTCCAGCTTTTGATATAGAATTATTTTTATCAGCAGATCATGATGATGTTATTCAGGCAATAAAAGCTAATTATCCTGCAGGACAAATATTAGCAGGTCATATTAATGATGATAATGAGGATGAATTAAGAATTGCTTTTGACTTTGATGGTGTAATTGCTGATGATGAAGCTGAGACTATTTACAAAGCATCAGGAAATTTATCACAATTTCATCTTCATGAAGCTAAGATGGTTGATACACCTCATAACCCTGGACCATTAAAGAAATTCTTACTACGTATTTCAGATATTCAAAAACTAGAATTAGAAAAAGTAAAACAAGATCCTAGTTATGTTCCATTACTTAAGATATCTATTGTTACTGCACGAAATGCACCATCTCATAAACGTGTTATTAATACGATGAGAGCATGGGGTATTTCTGTTAATGAAGCTTTTTTTATGGGGGGAGTTGAGAAAGCGAATGTATTAAGAATTTTAAAAACCACATATATTCTTTGACGATCAAAAATTACATTTAAAATCCTCATCTGAACTTCCTTCTGTACATATCCCGTTTGGAATTGCGAATAAAAAGATAGATAATAAATAAATTATTATAAAATAAGATGTGCGATATTTATATCATACACCTTTTTTTTATTTTGTCTAATAGGGTCTTTTTAGTGAATATTCTATTTTAATTTTTTTATTTTTGGGCTTTCAATAAAAACAAGCACAAAATTGGATCTATTTTTATAGAAGTAGTATGGTGTTAGCTAATTTATATATATTATAAATTAATGACCGACTTATAGAGGTTTATTTTAAGAGGTTTCTAATCAATTAAAAGTAAATAAGGAAAATTGAAATGGATAATAAACATAGATTTTTTTCTGATGAGATCTGTCCTAAAACTGCATTATATGGTCAATTCTATGGAGATGATCACTATGCCGGACGAGATTATGAGCGAAAGATATATAATGGAAATAAGTTTCCAAAAACTAAAAAAGGATTTTATTTTAAAAAACTAATGAACTTTAAATAATAATAAGTAAGTAATATAAAGTCACTTTAATAAAAGTATAGATTATTTAAATTTATGGATATTTAAAAATAAATTGATGATTGTGTAATTAATGAATTTTGCTATGCTGAAAAATAATAGTGCAGTAAAAATTAAAATGATTATGAACTTTTCAATATTAACTACTTAATAATTTCATCATAAAGGTTTGAGATTTTCATTTGAGTTATTTATATTAGGTGAATGTAATAATCATCGTTTTTTGTTCAATAATATGCAATCATCAACTTCTCTTGATTTTTATTTATATTTTTTGACGCTTTATTAAAAGTATTGTAATGGCTTTTTCAGTGGTCTTATCCATCGATGATACAATAAATCAAATTTAGGTGATTAAACTAATTTTTATGGATGAGCGTTACTCTCATTAAAAAAATATAATTTGTTATAATAATATTTGGTTTATTGCAAAGAATCATGTTAAATCCATCAATCCAAGTATTTCAACATAGCTATCATATGTACTTTATTTTGTTACCAAGCGAGCTTTTCTTACCATAGCCCATGCGTCTACAGTTTTTTTGATCCAACAAATTGGAATCATGAACGTCAGCATTTGACTTACTGGCATTGTCACCAATATAGAACATAAATAATTTAATTATTATACCTGCTTTTTTATGTGGCTAATGATATATCATTTTTTATACAATCATATTGAGAGTAAGCGTAAAAATGAAGGTAACTAATTGATGAACTAAATTACTTATTTTCACTCTAAATTTTCGCTATTAATTGAAAATATGACTTGGAGTAGATATGCGTTTACTTATACTTTTTTGTGTTTTTTTTATTTCTGCTTGTTCATCAACGGGGTCGATTGAGTCTCAAGAAAATAGAAAACATAAAGAAGATCCATATGCAGATAGTACATTAAATAGTATTAAGGCTAATCAGAATATTTATATTGAGCAGCAACGCAGTAAAGGAAATTTCTGATTTGTTAGAAATCGTTATTTTATTGGCCACTCAGTGGCCATTTTTATCTGTAAGTTATGAAAATTATATGTCATTGTTGATTGTTTTAAGATTATCTATATAAGATTTAGGTGTATTTTCTTATTGATGTTTAGAGAGTTTATCGATTTGAGGCGATAATGAATAGGAAATAATTAATTGATTACATTAAAGCAAACTATAATGTAGAACCTGAGCATTTATGGATTAAATACCCAAATTACATCGTTTTTAGACATAAGAGCAATTTGAAATGGTTCGCTGTTATAATTGATATTTTAGAAAATAAATTATCAGGTAATAGTGGTAATAATAGAGTTGATATCATTAATTTAAAAGTTATGCCAAATTTAACGGGATCATTGCGATTAAAAAAGGAGTTTATCCTGCCTATCATATGAATAAGGAGCATTGGATTTCTATTGATTTAGCATCCAACTTTGATGAAAGTGAATTAAAATCTTTAATTGCTGAGAGCTATAAACTAACACAATAAATTAACAATCTTATTAATATAATCACTTCGTTTTCAAATACTGCACAGAATTCCCATCTGGCAACTTCTGACTTCTCTCACGATAAAACGCTAACTGTTCATTAAAGTACGCTCTCAAATGTGCTGGTTGCTGTCTTTCAACTTCGGATGCAACAACTGGCATATTGAGACGTTCTTTATATGCGACACCACTTGCAGATAGATCAACGTTAATCTTGTCTTTTTCTTCCTGAGTTAGCTCAGCTAGATTTTTCATTTGATAAGCTCTATTAATGAATTTGAGGTGAATTATAGCATAGAAACAGGGCGAGAATTGAGCTTTAACTAGGGTTAATCTGTCGTCGTTTTACCACAGTTTTACCACAGTTTTACCACACACAAATTTCAGACATAAAAAAACCAACCGTAAGAGGTTGGTTTTTCTAAAAAATTTTGGTCGGCATGATAGGATTTGAACCTACGACCCCCGACACCCCATGAAACCGATTTTAAGTTATCTAACACTTTGATTATAATATATAAATATTACGTTTTCATGTGGTTGCATACAGTGCCTAATATACAAAATATGCATTATAAGAATCAATGAGTTAAAGGGAGTTTTACCACTATATTTATGAGTGTTAAATTTTATCAGTTAGATTTCAATATATTGATTACCCCAGAAGTATAGTAATTTATTTTGCAATAATTTTTTTACCTATATGTTATTAGGTTATTTTGTTGAAAAATTTTAGTTTAAATGTTTTATTAGAAAAGATTCAATACTACTAATCATATTTTTCACATCATCTTTGTCAAAATCATTAACTTTTCCATGAGCAGCACTATTTCTAATTCCAGCTATAGCCGTGATAGCTTTTTGCTGAATTAAGTTATATACACCCTGTTTAGCTAAGTCAGCATTCATTTTATCTAATTTACCATTAGGAATAGATTTGTTTTTGCAAAGTTCTCTGAGGCTTGTTTCTAATACTGTTCCAGCTATAACTGCTGATGCGGTTATATACCCAGAGGAGAGTAGCTCTTTAGCTTGTTCTAATTCATTTTCAAATAATTCTGCCTGAATTAATGCCTTATATGATGTAATATAACCTTTCTCATAATCTTCTTTTATCGCAATGAAAATAGCTTCAAGTCTGTTAAAAATATCTAGGTTTGTCTCTAAGCCTTGTGGTTTTTTTGCTTTTGTAAATGAGTCAAAATAAGATGAGTCTTTACCGCAAACATTAGCAATTAAATTATCAGTTTTTGTTATCCATTGAAGTAAATATTTCGCATCGACATAAGACATACTTCCTGTAAATTCTGAGACCTTGTTATATTTAGTGCCACTGACTTTATCAGCAAGTTCTTTTAATTCATTAAATTGTTGTTGCATTTTCTTTGTCATTGAATTTTCCTTTTAGACTTTATCCATATATCAAATAAGTATTATTTAAAATAATATCATAGATTAAATTTAATATTTTGCCATTTATGGAACCGGTTATAAAGATTATATTTGACTGAAATTATAACTAGTTTAAATTGTTACATCTCATGCTATTTCACAATGTGGCACTTCAACCCATTGTACATGGTTTTCTGTATAAATCTTGGTTGACTCCGCATCACTATGAGCCATTCGAGCTTGTGGATCAAAACCGCGTTGTTTAAACATAAAGGCCGCCAACGCTCTTATTTCATGAAAGGTTGGTCTTTCATCTAAAGGTAAATGACTGGCAACGCCCACTCGATCACGTAATGCTGAAAATGCTCGGCTAAGATAATCTGGTGCAACTTGTGTTGGATGATTCACTTCTTTACTTACCTTATTTGGGATGCGAGTAGGTAGTCTATGCACAATATAAGGGCTTGCCACATTGTCACGGCTATTATCGATAATAGCCTTAAGTGCTTTGCCTATGGGGATCGCAATATGAGATGCCTCTTTATGTTGCACTTTTTGCCTGTGAATATAAATCATCCCGTATATTCCATTTGAGGGTTCTTCATACCATAAGCACCCACATATACCTTCTTTGGGAGCTTTGATATTGTATTTTATGCGTGATACTTCAAGCCTTGCTTGTGTTGTTTGTAACGCCAGATCCATTGCTGTTCTTAACCAAGGTTCTGCGGATGCTCGAATTTTAAGAAAATCATCATAAGATAATCTTCTACGTTTTTTCCCATCGACTCTTTTCATTTTCTTACGTTCAGCGGGATTATCAAACATAAGAGATTCATCCATTGCGTAACTAAAAATTTTCTTTAGAAAACTGACCTTACGATTTTGTACATTGGCAGAAGCATCGGCATGATATTCATTAATATAGCCATTTACATGTTCCAGTGAGATTTCATTTGTGGGGATATCTTTAAAAAAGATCTTAATTCTTTCTAAGTCATTAACCCAGTTACTAAGTGTACTGTCTGATGGTTTCTCATCATTAGTTATCCGCAAAAATAACTTATCTAAATGTTCTGAGAGAGGGAGTGCCTCTCCATATTGCCCTCCCGAGTCAATAATTAATGAATTAACAGAAACAGATTTTTCTGGTCGCATAATATTGTTGTATTCTCTGGCTATTGCGATAGCTTTTGCTTTATCAGCACCAATGCATTTTCTTAAACCATTAGTTAATGTAAGGCGATATTGTTTGACTGATTTATCAAAATAAAGGAAGTTAGGTAAATGTCTAAATTCCTTTCTTCTTGGTCTACTGGCCATATCACGAAGCCCTTATTAACTCATCGACACATGAAGAAATAACGGACTCGATACCCCAACGTTCGGATGAATATACCCAAACAGAACAATCAACGATTTTGCCTTTTAATAAGCCAGTTTCTACCCATTTTTTTATGGTTCTATTATCTGGAATAGAACCTATTTCAAATTCTCGTTTAGCCCAAGCACTAGCTTTCATCAGTTTTCCGCTCATTTTGGTCTTGCCTCATCATCAATAAAATAAGTCGGTCTGCTGTATCACAGGAGTGTTTGATTTCAGCATCAGTGCATGGTCTATTTCTTACACTGAACGCTAACCGACCTAATTTAATATCAAAACTTGTTAATAATTGGTTCCCTGGTTTCCAAGGTGTTAATAATTTCATGGTGGTTATCCATTGGTCTTGAATAAACCACCATGCTAATAACAACGAAAAGTAAAAACTGATTATGCTTAATCAACTTTTTACTCGAATAATTCCTTCCACTGGATAGCACTCTGCAATTTTCCCTTTGGTCGCGAGTAATTCCTTATCAATTAAACAATTTTGTTCATCAGGATAAATGTAGCCATAGGGCTCAAACTGACAATTCACCGAGCTACATATCAAAAGGAATAAACCAAACATTATTGTTTACTCCTTTGTTGCTCAGCAGGAGTGGGTTGAAGTTCAATTTTGACGTGTGCTGGAAAGTCGTATGAAACATGGCAACGTCTATCTGTTGAAACAAAGCCATGTGTACCATCAGGTAATGTGATCTTTACGGCTTGGTCTTTTTGTTGAGAGTGTCTAAGCATTGGTCTTGCCTCTTTGTGACATGTCACTTAATGAACAATAGCTGTATTTTATAGGGTGCCCAAGTTGTAGCAATAACGCTTTTTGCATCGATGAAAGGGCTTGCTGTTCTTGCTCTGTGACATTTTTTGTTGATGCCGTAGACCATTCGATACTGCATTTATTGGTTGTTTCATCATGAGTGATGACAACTTCTAACTTCATAGCCATAACGTTTATCTCCTGATAATGCGCCCACTAAAGGGCGCTATTATGAATTAACGAACCATTAATGATCGGTCACCGACTTCTAAGTGAGCACCAGGTATTTCAATTCCGTTTTCAATCGCTTCTTTAATGCCTTTTTTATCAGGTGCGGTGATGGTTTGAACATCAACCAACTCATCCGGTAATAAAGCCTCATTGTCGATAATGACTCGAACGACACCAGCTCTAGCTGTGAATGTATTTTTTGTTGTTTTTAATTTATCTAATCCTGAAGCCAATAAGCAGTTAAGAGCATATTTCTTTAGGTTTTTAGCTTGGTTTTCGAATGATTTTTTACGATCAGATAAACGTTTAGATTCCTCATCAAGTGTTTTAGCTTGACCTTCGATATTGCGAACGTGGTGCATAATCGCATCCAATTTGTCACCTAGCTCGCCCTCGATACCTTCCAACGTATCTGCGATATCTTCAGGAGAGAATTCTCCTGTTTCAACGAGTTGTTGTAATTTTTCGTAATTGGTCGCCAGTGCGATAGCAGTAGTATTGGTCATTAGATTGCCTCTTCTTTCTGTTTCAGTTTGTCTAAACACTCTTTTTCGATTTGGTTTAATCGACGTAAACGGCCAGATAAATACTTCTCGTAATCGTTGTCACGACGTTCTTGAGCTGATTTGATATGCGCAGAAATTTCACGTGTTAATGTGGATGCAATGCCTCGCAATTCATTCTCAGTAACAGCACTACGCATCACTTCTGTATGTTTAGTAAATTTCTCGTCTAATTCTTTGCGAATACGCGTGATATCTTCAGCTTTTTCACTCGCGTTTTTAATTTCAAATTCAAGTTTATTACTTGCTAAGTATTCAGGGTTATCATGCATACCCATAAAGACATCAGAGCTAAAGCCAAGCATTGATAGGGCTTTTTTGATGGCATCAGTTAGTGATTTTTTAATAACTTCACCGTCAACCTTAATGCCATAGTTAGTTTGATAGCGGTATGGTGTTGCACCATAACTTTCAAATTCACCGCGGGTTTCACATTCGATGATGTACCAAAATCGGATCTTAATTGAGTGGTTTTGTTCGCAGAATAACGAGCCGTCACCATCCCGTAAAAAACGGGTTGCAACTTGTTTATTACGCTCATCAAGAACAGGTTCTACAAGAGGCTTTCCATCAATGAATTTTTCTTCAAGGACCTCATAACCCCAGCCTTCACCAATAGGGCCGAATATTTCAGTCGCACGCATAAACATGTAGGTGCTGTTTATGCTAGTCCCTATAAATCCCATGCCTTCTAATGGTTTAGTAAAACGAGGGTCTGTACGTTGTACGCTTTTCCAAATACTTAGGTTATTAGCATCACTCGCGTTAAGAACTTCATCAATAACACTGGCACGTTGCTCAAAATTATCGTGTGGTACTGATGGTGTTTCTGGCTCTTTAGATTTTTCAATTTGCTCAATCACTTGAGCTGTTTCTGCCTTAGGCGCTACTTCTTGCTTTTTACGCGAACGTTTAGGCTTAGTTTCTTTCCCAACTGTATTTTCTTTGGATATTAAAGAGGCATTATCTGTTTGAGTTAATTTAGTAGTCATTTCTTCTTTTTTAGTGTTGTTAGATTTGCTAATGCCCAAATGCAGATCAATCAACTCTTTTCGTGCATTAGGATTATCTAATAACTCAGGCTGTTTTTTACTTTCAGCTATTAATGCAAAAATCTTTTCACGAGGTATATCTAAGATGCCTGCTGTTGTGCGTAAATCCATTGACCAGCGTTTCCATGCTTTGTCGTCATCATCTATCAGCTCTTTGGCTTTCTTTACTTGAGAGGGAAGAACATTATTAGGATCAAAATCATCTAACAGCGCTAAGGCGATTTCAGTATCTATAGTTGTGTAGTTACGCTTGATAGAAGATATTTCTTCTTGTGGTTGCTCAGATTCTTCTGTCAGCCAGCTTTCACCTAGTGATTTAGCTTCTTCAACGGTGACATCTTCATTAGCAAACTCATAGATAGCCTGTGCTATTTCCATCGTTTGTTCAGCATCCATCAAAGATAACTTTGTTATTTCTGCAAGGCCTGTGGCGATATTACGAATTTTGGGATCTTCTGTGCCAGCAAGATATTTCAATGTAAAAGAGAACTCTTTGTTTGTTATTTGAGTCTTTCCAAATAATAGCAGGCTGGCGATACGAGGTTTTGTGGCTAGCTTTTTGAACTCTCTATATTCGATAGGTTTCCATTGAGTACCGTCATACTCATTTTCAACAGCAAATTTTTCATCGAAAGCATCTAAAGTAGGGCATGCAGAACCGTCAAGATGTTCGCTAATTAATGGCTCATCAGTATTAAAGTTATCCATAGCTTCTGGATATGCTTCAGATAATTTCACTACTGCAGTCGCTGTTGCCAGTTTTGCATTAGCAGTGCTTAACGCTATGGCCAACGGTACAGCACCATTGTTTGTACGAGCCTCGGTCGTAGGCTCAAATACACAGATAAAAGTTTTCATTGGTCTTGCCTCTTAGTAAGGGATTTCTTCGTCAGTTTTCGATATGGGTTTGCCTTCCAAGCAGAGAAGCATTTGGATTTGATCTTCTAACAAGCTTGATTTCACTTGGGCATCAGCAAGAATTTTTTCTTGCTCATTACGTAGAAAATCAATTTCAGCGTGAATGAGATCAATTTGAATTGGTTCTTTAAAAGGAATATCAACAGTGTGTTCAGCAATAACAAAACCTAGTCCAGCATTAGGATCGGCTTTAAATGCGTAGGCGTTATATTGATAAGAACCATCGAACTGTTTTTGAGCGTGAATATAGAGTGTGACGGTTAGGCTTTCAGGTTGTGCTTTCATAGCAACTCCTTTAAAATAACGGCGATCAGTGATTTATCATTGGTCTTGCCTCTTCTAGCGTTTGGTCGCGCTAGTAGAACTCTCGGTTAGCTTTGGTCGGCGACCCGAGGTAAAGGAACCCACTTCGGTGGGTTTTTTTACGTCTGTAACTTATTGCTCGTCTTTCCGAGCCGTCATGGTCATGTCTTTGTAGCTTTGGTCTGAAATATTCCCTAGTGCTGAATAAGAAGGTCTGAACACTTACCTAAACACTTGCTGTGTTGTTTTTAATTGATGAGATATTAGCATTGCTATTTTGCATGTCAATAGCATTGCTAATATTTTGGGTAAAAAAAACCACCGCTAATACGGTGGTCATCTTTAACTCATTGTTATTTTATGCAAAATCAATCATTCTGATAGGGAGTGATTTTATTACTTTTCCAATAATTCGAAGATCACACATTTCTGATTCTTCAATATAAAACGTTTCATAAGCAGGATTATCCGATTTAACAGCCAATTTTCTACCTTTAACTCGTTGTAATCTTTTTATAAATAATGAGTTTTCGAAACTAAAAATATAAACACCATCACCATCAAAAAACTCATTGTGGGTGTCAACAAAAACAACATCTCGGGGATTAATAGCAGGAGACATGCTGTCACCACTAATATTAATTATTTCAATACCTTTTAAGCTTTTACGACCAAATAACTCAAAAACCTTCTCTGGCGAGAACTCAATAGACTTAATGGTGTCAGGGAAATCGTTATTTATAAAGCCACCGGGACCTGCTTTTGCATATACATCCATTAGTTTTAATGTTGTATGTTCATTTTGAGTGGACGGCATTGGTTGTTTTGTTTCTTCTTCTTTTCTTGTTTTTCTAACGTAGTCTAATAAAATTTTTAGCTCTGGGTTAATATCTTCCGGATCAACCCTCAATAATGATGCAAACTTTAGAATAGTATCTGTATTTAAAGCTGTTCTACCGTTCAGATATTGGCTTACAGCACCTTGAGTTGCAAATCCCATAATATCTGCAGCTTTTTCTTGAGTTAAGCCCAGAGATTCTCTTTTGGATTCCCAAATATTTCGTAAGTTCTGAGCTGCAATTTTGTCTGATTCTGAAATTTTTCTATTCATCATTACATTTTATTTGTATTGCTAATATTTTTCCAATAGCATTGCTATTGATTTATTAAATTAGCATTGCTAATATTTAGTCATTAAATAACAGGAGAAAAACATGAAATTAGGTTTGTATTTAAAAAAACAAAAAATTAGCCAAGCTGAATTTGGGAAAACAGTTGGAGTTACTCAAGGATTTATTAGCCAAGTTATAGCTGGTAGTTACCTACCTAAAGGTAGAAAAGCTATCGAGTGGTCAGCAAAAACTAATTGGTTAGTAACACCACATGATCTAAATCCAGTTGATTATCCAAATCCTTGGGATGGTTTACCAAAGGAACATTCAGTATTACAGGTATCAAATTAAAAAACTGATTATTCGTAATCAATTTTTTAGCGACAGGAGACGCAAAAATGAATTTTGATATCAATATTATCAGAGCTGAAATTGAAGATTGGGCGGTAGAACAAGGGCAAGAACATGTTGCCATCGAGATTAGTCGAGCTTACTTACGATTAGTGATTAATCAAGAAAATGGTCGATTATATGCCATTGAGGATCAAACGGGTAAGGCAGATTGGAAAGCAATCAACAATAACCGACAACAGATATTTCGCTGGTTAAGAGGTGATTCCCGTGCATCTCAAAGAAAGATTGCTGAGTTAATGCCAGCGATAGAAATGGCACTACCGGCTTCGAGGTTAGCTCGAGTACGTGGAGATACAAAAAACTATTTAGCAACCGTGGCCATTCAGCGTTTTGCTGATGCTATGACTGAAATCTTATTAGAAGGTCGTGACATGTCACACCAAATAAACAATGTAGTACGTGCATTAAATGAGATATCACGCCCGACCAGCGTGCATTAATTCAAGAGGCAAGACCAATGATTAGATCAACTGAAAAAATCACATACCGTAATGGGTTTATGCTGAATGATAAACCTGCCCATATATCAGAAATTAGGGATATTTTTGAGGGTAGACGTGTTATTGCGCTGTTAGTTTGGGAACAGTATGAAAAGCAAAAACAAAAATTACTGTCGAAGAATTTAACCCCTGAGCAGTACCAAAATGCTTGCCGTAATATAGCTAAAGCACTGGGGGTGTGAAATGAGTAATAAATTAACTGGCTATGTATGGGATGCATGTGCTGTTTCAGGTGTTAAGGGTACCAAATTAATGATCATGGTACGCCTAGCTGATTATTCAAGCGATGAAGGGGTTGCTTATCCCAGTGTTGAAACTATTAGCCGTCAAATTGGTGCAGGAATTAGTACAATTCGTAATGCGTGTAATGAACTTGAGCGTGATGGTTGGTTAGTCAAAAAACAACGTAGAAATGGCAATCGTAACGCTTCAAATTTATATTTTTTAAATGTCGATAAATTAGAAAAAATTGCATTAGAAGAAAATGCAAAATTAAGAAAACAGCGTGAAAAACTATCAAATTCTCACCGTCCAGATTCTGACCGTTCAGATTCTGACCGTACAGAAAACGATAAAAATATACGGTTTGACCCTCCAGAATCTGGCGTTCAAGGGGGTTTTCACCCCTCCAGAATCTGGAGGCGATCCACAAGTAAATTCAAAACATGATCCACAAGTAAATTCAAAACATGATCCACAAGAATTACTCGAGGGGAAAAAATCGAAAAATAAATTCGATCCAAAATTATCTAAACCGTCAAATGTGAGTGATGAGGTTTGGCAGGATTGGATTAACTTCAGGAAAGAAATTAAAAAACCGCTGACAGAAACCATGTGCAAGCAACAAGCAAAAAAATTATCACTTTGCACCGATGCCAATGCTGTGATTTGCAATTCAATTGCTAACGGTTGGCAAGGGCTATTTCCTGAAAGAGCAGTAGTACAAACTCAAAAAGTAAATTCTCACACTGGGTTTAGCGAAAAAGATTACCAGTCTCAAGATCCGCATTGGTTTGTGGGAGGTGGAAATGTCTGAACAAAATTTACTAACTGCGGTGAATATTCCACCTCGCTTTGCTAATGCGACATTTGAATCATTTGTAGCCTCAACGCCAACAGCAAAACATAATTTAAAAATTTGTCAGCAGTACGTTGAAACTTGGGGTGACCGAAAAAACGCAGGAGAGGGGCTTGTACTGTGTGGAACACCCGGAACTGGTAAAACACACCTTGCAGTATCAATCGCCCGTCAGATTGCCGGAGAATTGCAAGAAACGGTATTCATTACCACAGCCTCACGTATCATTCGCGCTTTTCGAAGAACATGGGCTGGAAATTCAGAATTCAGTGAACTTGATGTACTTGAAAAATATTGCACACCTGATTTGTTAATTATTGATGAAATTGGTGTTCAGTATGGCACTGATTCTGAACGTAATATCTTGTTTGAGGTGATTAATGATCGCTACGAAGATTTGCTACCTACAATTTTGATAAGCAACTTGCCCGTTGTTGATCTACAAGAAATGCTTGGTGAACGAGCCGTGGACAGATTATTACAGGGTGGAACGGTATTAACGTTTAACTGGCCAACATATCGCAGAGGCAATCATCATGCATGAGAGAGAACTAGAATATGCGGTGATTAGTGGTTTGTTAGCTGGTGGTGCTAGTCAAGATGCGTATGAGGTATTAGCTACATTACCTGAAGAGGCGTTTAGCTCTGGATATTTCCGTAATGTCTACAAAGAAATTAAAAAACAAGCACTAGCAAGCTCTCTAATAGATCCATTTTTTATTGCTGACGCTCTAGGTGAAAAGGGCGATTTAGCAAATTTACTTGAGCTATCTAAAACACCTATTTGGACAGCGAATTTAAAAGGCTATGCTTCAAAAGTTTATAGTTATTATCGCGTTAGAGAAGTAATTCAATTAATCGCCAAGTATCAAAATGACATTACTACTGCAAATAATCATGAACAAGCTGAAGAATTTATTCATCAATTTGCAACACAAATTGGCCAGCTGACAATTGGTAGCCAGAACCTACTTCCTGTGCATTTAAATACACTACTTGAAGGCTATGTGGATGTTTTAGAACGCAGAAACAAAGGGGAAGATGCTGTTGGGATGATTAAAAGTGGTATTGAAGCTTTAGATGACAAAATAGGAGGCTTTAACCCAACAGACTTAGTTTTTATTGGTGGTCGTCCGGGAATGGGGAAAACAGAGCTTGCACTAACGATGACTGAGGGGATGACCAGAGATGGAGGCGGTGCATTGTTCTTCTCGATGGAAATGTCTAATCAGCAAATCACTGAGCGTTTAGTTGCCGGTTCTGCACAATTGCCAATATCAACATTGAGACATAGTGGGCGATTGGATGATGAAGGATGGGGGCGTTTAAGTTCAGCACTAGGCCATTTAATGGATAGAGATATTCATATCATCGATGCGAGTAATCTAACTATTGAACAAATATGTGCAATCAGTGAAAACCACAAACGTAAATATCCAAATTTGAAAGGAATTTTTGTTGATTATTTAGGGTTAATTAAAAAACCTAAAGCGGAACGTAATGATTTAGCAATTGCAAAAATCTCTGCATCTTTAAAAGGATTGGCAAAGCGATTACACACGCCAACTATTGCGTTAAGCCAGCTATCTCGTGATGTTGATAAAAGACCTATTAATCAACGCCGTCCTGTTTCTGCTGATTTACGCGACTCTGGTAGCTTAGAGCAAGATGCTGACTTAATTTTATTTACATATAGGGAGGCCGTATATAACCCAAATAGCCCCGCGAAAAATTATGCCGAGATCATTATTGATAAATTTAGGCATGGAGAAACCGGTACCGTCTATCAAGAGTTTAAGAATGGCCACTATCTGCCTACCGACCAAATTACAGCGTCAGAAGTGTCCAAAATGCAACAACAATCACAGCAAAGCGATAAACGCCGTCGTTACGCAGAAAAAGCATTTTAGTTAAAATAGAGGCAAGACCATGTTAATTAAAGACGCTCTTACTCACGAATTTCTTGTTCGTGATAATCACCCTATATTACCTGATGATGGGTTAGACCATACACAGTGTCATATTGACCGTCTCCATGCGTCAGCAAGAGCGAGAACAAAAGCACCTTATCAACCTAAGGTTAAACCACAAAAATCGACGAGGTAATTATGTTTATGAATTCTAAATATTTGGAATACAACACATCGATATGAAGTAAAATTTACTATTCTATTTATAATAGATTAGGAGGGTTTATGAATTACTATATTTACATTTGGGATCCTGATTGTTGGGAATGGAAAGATCAAATAGAAGGTGTTTGTAAAGTTAATAATGGGGAATATTATAGTCAAATATGGACTAGCCAAAACATCAAGAATATAAATAAAGGCGATATGTTCTTTTTATTACAAACAGGTGATGGTGAGAGAGGGATTATTGGATTAGGTGAAATTATTGGAACAATAGAAAACCAGCCTTCTTCAAATGATATTAAGGCAAAAAAAGGTAAAACTGAAGGTAAAGCTATACTCTCTTTCACGGTATTATCAGATAAACCTATTTTATCAAGGGATGAATTATTAGAAAAATACCCTAACCCTAGAAATAAGACTTGGAGAATTCAATCTAATGGACAAAGTTTTTCCGAAGAATTAGCTGAACAATTATTGTTAGCTATTGAATCAAAAATTGGTTCCATTTCAGAATATAATATTCGTGAAGTAGATACAAAATATTATTTTGAGGGTAAACCAAGGAAGATTACAGTTACAACTTACGATAGAGATTCTAAAGCTAGGGAAATATGCTTAACTAAACATGGATACATTTGTTGTATTTGTGGTTTTGATTTTTATCATCGTTATGGTGAATTGGGTCGAAATTTTATTGAAGTGCATCATCTTAACCAGTTAGCAGATTTTGCTGAAGAGCATGAAATAGATCCAATTGAAGATTTAAGACCTGTATGCCCAAATTGCCACAGAATGTTACATAGGAAAAGACCTGCTTTATCAATAAAAGAACTTCAGGAAATTATAGAAAATAATATATCTATAGTATAATTATAGAAATTGGCCTGAACACCCAATCCTAAATATTTGCTGTGTCAACTGAGAGTCAAGTATGGCACAGCATAGCTTTATCAAAATGTCTAACGATACTCTTGTACCGGCTAACCCTGTTACGAGAGATTTTCTGCATTCAAAAATCAAATGTGGTGATGTGCTTTCAGCTAATTTAAAGAAAGCCCGTAACCCTCGATTCCATCGTAAGTACTTCGCATTACTCAACTTAGGGTATGAATATTGGGAACCTGTTGGCGGTACCATTTCACCTGAAGAAAAAGAACTCGTGCGTGGTTACATCACATTCCTTTCATATTACACAGATAATGCTGACGCTCTATTATCTGCATCCGATATCTATCTAGAAGAAGTTGCACAAAATCGTGCACAAAATATCTCAGCAACAAAATCATTTGATGCTTTTCGCTATTGGGTTGTAGAACAAGCCGGTTATTACGACACGTTTGAAATGCCAGACGGTAGTTTACGTCGTGTCGCTAAATCAATTAGTTTTGCAAATATGGATGACCTAGCATTTAGCGAACTCTACAAAGCCACACTTGATGTGCTTTGGAATTTTATCCTTCGTAAGCAATTCCCCACTCAAAAAGCTGTAGAAAATGCAGTATCTCAATTATTAAGTTTCACGTAGAGGCAAGACCAATGATCAAATCAAAGACCAAAGAAGAAAAGAAATGGCTATCAGATGTAGCCGAGCTGGGTTGTATTTGTTGTCGCAATATGGGGTTTGGAGCCAGTTTAGCGGAAATTCATCATGTTAGAACGGGGCAGGGAATGGCACAACGGGCTAGTCATACAGATGTTTTACCACTATGCCCTCCACATCATAGGGCATGTTATGAAACCGGCTTTCATGCATCACCTAAATCATGGCAAGAAATTCATGGTAGCGAGATTGAGTTATTAGAACAGACTAAGCAAGAAGTAATGGAGTTACGAGCATGTCGAGTATAAAGAGTATATCTGATGGGTTAAAACTTGATGATGATCAGGTTGCATGGATCCAGCCTTGGTTATCAAAATTTGGAGCATGGGTATATTCAGGGAGGATAGAAAAAAGGCAAAGCAGTATTATTGCTGAATTTATGGCGACAGTAGAAAGGCGTGATTATCCTGAGCGAGAAATGTGTAATGACGATGACGGGATGTTGATCGCTAAAGTGGTCGATAAAATTTATCACATAGACAGAATAGCGTTTACGCTCTTATTACTGCGTTATGCCTTTGGTAGCTCAGATCGCGCTATTGCTCGTTATTACCACAATATAGCGAAACCGCGCCAAATGATTAGACGCAATAGAACGATAGAATATAGAAAACCTTCTATGTCTACATGCAGAAGAGAAATTGAGGACATAATTAGTTCAGCTGAATATTTAATTTACCCACATTTAAAAGATGCATTTAAAAAACGAGAAAAAGAGTGGAAAAGTAAAAATAATAGTAAGAACGTGTTGACTTCTTTGAGCCAATGATCCACTATTTAAGTATAAGTTGCCGTTTTTATACAGTGACAAACTAACCCAGCCTAAGCGCTGGGTTTTTTTGTGTCTAAAACAGATAAGAGTTGCTGTTTCCTTTGTTCAGAGTTACATGTGTGTTCACGACCAATAACTGACCAAAGGTATTAAAATATCATGTTAAAACATAGTGATATGACAGAAGAGGCAAGACTTGTTTTTGAAGTTGTTCCGCACACGATAGAGGTTACGGTAAATGAAGTTGCAGAATGCACCTATTTAACTGAGGAACGTTGCCAATTGATATTAACGCAGTTGGCAATGGCGGGACTAATCAAAGAAAACATCAAAGGAAATACATTTCAAAATATCTAATACTGTGAAAATGGGCGACTGTAAAAGTGTTGGTAGCACCTTTACAGTCATTCACCCGTTCTGGTAGATCACGGACAAACTAAAGCCCACTGCTTATGTGCACAAAGCATGGTGAGCTTATCAAAAAAGGTTCTCCTGATCTATGAAAAATACTGTGAATTTAAACAGTGTGAATTTAGTCAATGATGACTCACTCAGCTATATAAAAACACTTCCCGATAATTGTATTGATTTAATCGCAACTGACCCGCCTTACTTTCAGGTGAAGTCTTGTAGTTGGGATAATCAGTGGGAAAACGTAACATCATATTTATCTTGGCTTGATGAAATACTTGCAGAATTTTGGCGGGTATTAAAGCCTAACGGTAGTCTTTATATATTTTGCGGTTCGAAACTAGCGTCAGATACTGAATTACTCGTCCGTGAAAGATTTAATATTTTAAGTCACATTGTATGGGCTAAACCATCAGGGCCTTGGCGCAGGGCATGTAAAGCCGATTTACGCAGTTTCTTTCCAAGCACTGAAAGAATTTTATTTGCTGAACATTATCAAAGCCCATATAAGGGTAAAAGCAGTGTCTATCTTCAGCAATGCAAAGCGCTTAAAGAAAACGTATTTAAGCCTTTAATTGAGTATTTTAAATCTGCACGCGAATCGTTAGGAATAACAGCAAAAGAAATAAAGCAGGTAACAGGTAAGCAAATGGCTTCACATTGGTTTAGTTATAGCCAATGGCAACTACCTAGTGAGTCTGATTACAAAAAACTGCAGGAGCTGTTTCAGCGTGTAGCAAGTGAAAAGTTTAGTAGTAATCCTTTAAATCGTGATCATGCTGATTTGATAGAGGTGCAGGTTTCTCTTAGTCGAGAGTACCAAGAGCTTGCTGAACAATATCAATTATTACGTCGTCCTTTTTCTGTCACCGTTGATGTTCCTTACACCGATGTGTGGACGTATCCGCCTGTGCAATATTACGCAGGTAAACATCCTTGTGAAAAACCAGCAGAAATGATGGAACACATTATTCGTTCAAGCAGTCGCGAAGGTGATCTGGTTGCTGATTTTTTTATGGGGTCAGGTGCAACACTAAAGTCTGCATTAAAGTTAAATCGTCGAGTTCTTGGGGTTGAACTTGAGAAAGAGCGATTTGAACAAACCACACTGGAAATAGAACAGTTTAGATTACGAAAGTGATTATGACTAATTCCGACTTTTATTAACTAATAAGCCCCAAGCTAAGGGGGAGGTATGAAGAAAATGCCATATAAAGACCCCAATAACTATAACTGGCTTGTGGGCATACTTATCAGCGTTATGACTTTGTTAGGCACTGCAGCTAGTTGTGCTTATAAAGCGTTGAATGGGGAGCATATAAGTTGGGGAGTATTTTTCCTTCAAGTTATCGTCTCTATTTTTGCTGGTGCAATGGTGTACCTAGCGTCTAGCTATTATGAGTGGGTTCCAGAACTCGCTGGTGGGATTGCTGGTTTAGCCGGTTGGTCTGGAGCTGAGTTAATTAAAACACTAGAAAAACGGTTTTTAAGGAAGGTTAGCGGTGAGTAAATTTGTATTTAGTACACGTAGTGAAAAGAACATGCAGGGTGTTCATCCTGATTTAGTCAAAGTAACTCGACGAGCACTTGAATTAACAGATGTCGATTTTATGGTTATTGAAGGAAAGCGTAATGAAGCTCGTCAACGTCAGTTGGTCATTAATGGTAAAAGTCGAACGATGAATAGTCGGCATCTTACTGGCCATGCTGTGGATTGTGCTCCTATCGTGAATGGCTCAATACCTTGGCAAGAATGGTCATACTTTAAAAAAGTGGCTGAAGCGATGATCCAAGCAGGTAAAGAGTTTGGTATTGATGTTGAGTGGGGCGGTAATTGGGATTCATTTAAAGATGGCCCTCATTTTCAATTAACGTGGAAATCATATCCAGCATAATGTCTATGAATATCACCAAATTACTCGCTGGTGGTTGTGTAGTATTGGCGTTCTGGCTCTGGTTGGTAATAGATGACTATGGAACGTTAAAAGCTAATCACAAATTACTTACTAGTTCGTTCAATGAGCAAGTCAATATCAATCAAGATTACCAAGCACGCATAAAATCCCTTCATGATCTAGATGTAAAACATACGCAGGAACTCGATAATGCTAAAACTGAAATTAGCCAGTTACGTGATCTTAGTGAGCGTCATCCTGAGCGGGTGTACATCAAAGCCAACTGTCCAAAATCCGAAGGCGTTACCACCTCCGGCGTGGATGATGCAACCACCGCCCGACCTACTGACACCGCTATCCGAAATTATTGGTTACTCAGAGAGCGAATTGCACAGTCAGAGCAAGTAATATTAGGATTGCAGGATTACATTAGAATGGAGTGTGTGAACTAAAAAAGCCCAGCATGGGTGCATGGGCAAACTAACAGGATATTAATCAAAGTATAGTGATGATTACTTAGTATAGCTTAAGTAGGTATATATACTAGATTGATAATTCTGATTAACCTATCTCTTACCTAAATAAAAAAACAAGATAAAAATAACCCTGTGAGTTTGGGCTCCCACAGGGCTTTCACTAGCATATGTGAAAACAATAGATTACCAATACCCAGCAAGCCAATCTGTTAATAATCAACGTAAGTTTTTAGAAAACAACAGTCTTGTTGTAATAGCGGTTTTTTAATGCGTCGTATTGTCGCTGTCTCCTATGTTAGCTATGACCTGCATTACCTCACAGTGAGCGCATAGTGAGAATCAAAAACAATGAATACCACCATTTTGTTATATTTTTCGGTCATTATCAGCAACGTCAGCTGTAGGTAGAAGAAAGGGCGTGACAACCGGAGAGACGAGTACAATTCATAAGAGTCAATCACAAAGCCTACTTTCGAGAGGGCTTTTTAATAGGCTAAGGAGATAAACACAATGGCAAAACCGGATTGGGGGATGCTACAACAACAGTTCCTCGCCGAACATGCTATAACAGGAATATCCCCTAAAGAGTGGTGCGAACTAAAGGAATTAAACTACGCAACAGCCCGACGATATATCAAAATATCCCGTGCGCAGAATGCGCAAAAAACTGCGCACAAAAAATTGCGCACTACGCAGAAAAAAGAAAGCGCAAAAGAGCTAATGCGCAATAGTGATATACCCGATGCGCAGAGCAATGGAGTCAGTAATACGCACGATAATGAAAACACGTTTAGTCTGCGCAATTATGGGCTAACAGAACAACAGATTAAATTTGTTAGTGAATACCTCATCGACTTAAATCGAACAGGGGCATATAAGCGAGCCGGTTATAAAGGCGAAGGAAATACAGCTTATGTCAATGCTACTCGAATGCTAAGAAATGCTAAGGTTTCACGAGCAATCACTGACGCATTAGCCGAACGGGAACGCAGAACAGAGATAACCCAAGATGCCGTATTAAAAATGTGGTGGGATATCGCAACTGCAGACGTTAACGAGTTGACCGAATACCGTCGATTATGTTGTCGTCATTGCTGGGGTTTTGGTTTTAATTATCAGTGGCGTGATTCGATAGAGTTTGAAGATGCTATTAAAAAAGCAGTCGTAGCAAAGAAACCGCCTCCACAAGATGTTGGGGGATACGGTTACGATGAAACATTAGATCCAAATCCTGATTGCCCCCGCTGTAATGGTGCTGGTATTGGTCGGGCGCATTTCCATGATACGCGTGATTTAACAGGGCCAGCGCGTCGAGTATTTGCTGGCGTGAAAGAAGGTAAATTCGGCGTCGAAGTTATTACTCGTAATCAAGATGAAGCGCTTAAGATGGTTGCACAGCATTTAGGCATGCTGAAGAACAAGACGGAATTAACTGGTGCCGATGGTGGGACTATTCAAACAACAGGGATCGATTTAAGTCATCTGAGCTTCGATCAATTAGTTTTGTTAAGAAGTAAAAAGCTTAATTAGTATCAAGGTTAGGTTTGTATATTTTGTATATATAGCTAATGAAACAATAAAGAAAAGGGGTAATATATATGCTACCTTATTAACTATATAATTTTTTATAATGTCTCAGGAAATGTATTTTGTATATTTTAAATATTGAATACCCCGGAACATGGATACAATTAGATGATAAAGACAAAGCTTTTGAATTGAATAATTTATTATTTTCAATGGAAAATCATCTTATTGATATGGCAATAGTTTTAACGCTATTTGAGGATTCATACAAAAATAATTATTTTCATTTAGATCATGAAGCTGAATGGGAGAAAAATAGAGCTTTAAGCCAAAAGGTTGAAAGTGAATATAGAGCGAATTTACATCAAAAAGATGAGTTTTATCATAATTATGAGTTTCATCGGAATGAAGTTGATAAATTGATTCGTAATGAAAAACTCAAGAAAGGAGTTTTACCTAGTTGTTATTCAAATAGGTTGCCATTTATTTATGCACATAGTTTTTTATCTTCAGCGGATTCTTTTGTGAAATTTTTAAATGTACTTGCTCAAGAAAGCCCTACCCATAATATTTTAGAGTTAGTTGATGATGTTTATACAAACCTTCCTGCATTGAGACAGGTTAGAAATAGTGCTCAGCATAGCGAAGATCGTTCTAGGGGCTATGGTAAGCCAGCTGATGTGAAAAAAAAGAAGAAGATGAAATTACAACCTATTAGCAATGAAATGATTAAAGCTGATGGAGGCGTATTAGCTTTGAGTTGCTTAAATGGCAACAAACTAGGATATACAATTGATGATGGTTCATACAAAGAAGTAGAAATTAGTGTAAATACGTTGAGCTTTATTCATGAAATATTTAATAAAACTCTTAAATCATTTGATTGGATAGGGCCGAAGCAACTAAAACCACATATTTAATTTATTTATAGCATTTGGCTATATATCTACAAGTTTTATTATTAAGGTCATTATTTAACATAATGATGCTAATGCGCCCCTTCACTTTTTAACTCAACTAAAAACACAACCTAAACCGCTAAAAGTAGCAATCTTCTTTCTGTTTTAATGCCGTTTTATTGTTAATCAATTGTTATCAAAAACATGAAAATCATTTCGTGCCAATTACGGCATGAAAGGGTTATTTTTATCACTTTAGGTATCTCTAATGGATGTCAATTTCGACTTGTTTGATGAAGAAGTCAGGAGAGAGATAGCTAGGCGTAGTTTGCATGAATTTATTCAGTATATAAACCCTGAATACATTACAAGCCACTTTTCAGAAACGGTATGTAATGCGTTAGACCAGTTTTTGTTAGATATGATGGATGGTAAACGGCCTAAGTTAATATTAGGGGCACCTCCACAGCATGGTAAGTCTGATATTGTTTCGCGTTACCTTCCAGCCTATTTCTTTGGTAAATACCCTAACATGCGTGTGGGTGCGCTGTCGTATTCCTCAGATTTAGCGGGTGATATGAATACTGATGTTCAGCGCATTATGATGTCTGATGAATATCGTGTGCTATTTCCTAAAAGTTGGTTAGGCAATAAGCCTGAAAACGGTATTACAGTTAAACGTAATTCTGATGAGTTTGGCCTTGCCAATCACAAAGGGGGGTATGTTTGTGCGGGGGTAGGTGGCCCATTAACAGGTAAGAAAGTTGATCTCGGTATTATTGATGACCCGATAAAGAACTCAAAAGAAGCGCTTAGCCAGACTGTTAAAAAATCAATTTGGAACTGGTACGTTTCGACCTTTAAGACCCGCTTATCAAAAAATAGCGGTGAAATTATCATGGCTACTCGGTGGGCAACCGATGATTTGTCTGGCCAATTAAAAGAAAAAGCGCCTGAAACTAAGGTGCTTGCATTCCCCGCTATCAATGAACGAGGGGAAGCACTGGTACCAGAGTTACACCCAATTGACAAACTCCTTGAGACAAAAGCAATCATTGGTGATTACTTCTGGTCTGCAATGTACCAACAATCACCTAAGCCGGGTGATGGCCAAATCTTCCACGAAGAATTTGCTCAGTACTACCTACCGAAAGACCTACCAGAAAAATTCGATAAGGTTATTCATAGTTGGGATATGACCTTTAAAGATAGTGACGGTACTGACTATGTGGTGGGGCAGGTATGGGGAAAGAAAGACGCAAATGCTTATCTACTGTATCAAATTAGAAAGCGCATGAGCTTTACTGAAACCTTAAAATCGGTGAAATGGTTAGCTGAAAAATTCCCTGAAGGACGACGTAAGCTGGTGGAAGACAAAGCCAATGGCCCTGCTGTAATCGACTCTCTCAAATCAACCGTATCAGGGTTAATTCCCGTCGAGCCAGATGGTAGCAAGGTTGCTCGTGCTCATGCGTGTACTGCTGAGTGGGAGGCTAGAAATGTGTGGCTACCTCATAAAGATATTGCGCCGTGGATTGTGGAAACCGTAGAGGAAATTACTACATTCCCGTTTGCTGGCCATGACGACACAGTGGATGCCATGACGCAAGCATTACGCGATTTATATCAGAAGAAAAAAGGCAGTTTCTTCACAACTAGGAGATGAACTATGTGGTGGCCGTTTAAGAGGCGAAAAACAGAACCACTCGCACCGGTTAAACGGTCAGCATTCACAACTGACTTATATCCTGCGCTGGCGCGAGAACAGGGCTTTGATGGGATTAATTTACCCCAACCCACAATTGCAGGTGTTGCGATGGATAGCATTGATAGCTACGTGCCATCATTTAAAGGTGAACAATTTTACGGTGTGCCAGAGTCACAGGCCTCATGGTATGCCTCACAAATGTTTATTGGTAACAATATGTGTGCGGTTATCGCTAAACATTGGCTGGTGGATAAAGCCTGTAATATGCCAGCTCGTGATGCGATACGCCAAGGCTAAGATATTGATTGTGATAACGACGATGATCGCGCTATCAGTAAAAAGCTCCGTAAACGTGATAAAAAATACCGTATTACACACCAACTGAAAGAGCTGGTTCACTTTGGGCGTGTATACGGTGGTCGTTTAGCGTTATTTGTTGTGGAGACATCAAACCCGAAAGAGTGGTATGAAAACCCGTTTAATATCGATGGTGTGACTAAAGGGATGTATAAAGGTATTAAACAGATTGATCCACAATGGGTAACGGCCGATTTAACGGATGCCAATGTTCAAGATCCTGCCAGCATGGATTTCTACGAGCCGACCTATTATGTGATTGGTGGGCGTAAGTATCACAAGTCTCACTTTATTAAGTTTTGTACCGTTTCCTGTACCTAACGTGCTTAAGCCAATGTACAACTACTTTGGCGTATCAGTGCCAGAACGTATTTATGAGCGTGTCTACGCTTCAGAACGTACCGCCAATGAAGCACCACAACTGGCAATGACCAAGCGTTTGCTTACGATGGGGATTGCAGATCCAGAAAGCGCTGATAAGGATATTATTCGCGAAAATATGCTTTATTTTATGGAGATGCGCGATAACTACGGTGTGCAAATGACGGGCAGTGAAGATACGGTTCAACAGTTCGACACCTCATTAGCGGATTTAGACGCCACGATTATGACGCAATACCAGCTGGTGGCATCGGCTTCTAATGTACCAGCAACAAAACTGCTAGGCACTACACCGAAAGGCTTTAACTCAACAGGTGAATACGAAGAGGCTAATTACCGCGAAGAGCTTGAAAGTATCCAATCAAACGACCTTGAAGAGCTATTACAGCGCCATTACGACATGTTAATGCGTAGCGATGGTTTACCTGTGACAGAAATCTCTATCACATGGGCACCACTTGATAGCCCGACGGCTGTTGAGAGTGCGGATATTGAGCTTAAACAAGCACAAGCCGATTCAGCTTATGCAACAACGGGGGCGATTGATGGGTTAGATATCCGCAAGAAACTGGCCAGTGATAAAGCGTCTAGCTATTACGGCATTGAAGTGAACGAGGCAGATTATGTCGAGGCGAATACGAGTACGAACGAAGCGAGCGCAATGGGCAACATCTCGCCAAGCAGTAATGAAAGGGAAGCCCCTGCAGTATTCGGTAGCGCCCTCTAGTCGTTATCAAGGTGACATGTCACGCCTCATTAATTCAATGATTAAAGACTATGAAAAAGTGTTTAGCGAATTAAATGACGACTTCGATGGCTTTACGATGGATGCCAGCTTTGCCAGTCAAACACGCATCTGGCTTAACCGTCTAAAACGTAAATGGGATAAGATTTTTAAGCAAAAATCCACAGAGATTGCAGATAAATTTGTTTCCCAAGTCGATATAGGTGCAAAGCGTAATTTAGATGATTCTCTTAAACAGTTGTCAGGTGGGATCACCATCAAAACCCCAGATATGCCCGAAGCCCTGAAAGATAAAATCATTGCTTCTACGGCTGAAAACGTAGCACTCATTAAATCCATTCCACTGCAATTTCATCAACGTATTGAAAGTGTTGCCTTACGCTCTATCAGCCAAGGTGGTGAAGGTGCAAAAACGTTATTAGAGGAAATTCGGCATACTGGCAGTGTGACAGAGAAAAGGGCGAACTTTATCTCTGTTGACCAAACGCGAAAAATTACGACAGCGGTTAACTATGAGCGCATGAAATCTGCTGGTATTCGTAAAGCGGTTTGGCATCATTCTGGTGGGAGTGCTGAGCCTCGTGAATGGCATATTAAATTGGATGGTGAAGTATTTGATTTAGATAACCCACCGATTATTGATCCCAAAACGGGAGAGCGAGGACTGCCCGGACAGTTGCCAAATTGTAAGTGCTTCTGGACACCGGTTATTGATTTTGGTGAGGAGACATGACAAAGCGACAATATGATTTAAACGGCTGGCTGGAAGTAAAAGATAACCCCATCTCTAAAGTTGGGGTTTTTGATTATTTAGGGTTTGAGATTGGCGCACCAATACCCGAAAAGATTTACAAGGTGTATCGCCCACAAGAAGAACTGGCCAGCACAGAGACAATTAACTCTTTCAAATTAATGCCCTTTGTTGATGAGCATGAAATGCTAGGGAAAGACGGCACACCCGCAGAGACAAAGGGGATACAAGGGGTCATAGGGGAACAGGTTTACTTTGAATACCCCTACCTTAGAAGCAATATCAAAATCCTGTCTAATTCAGCGCTTAACCAAATTGAGGGGGGGAAAATTGAATTATCTCCGGGTTATCGCTGTATTTACGATTTCACACCAGGCGAATTTAACGGTGAACGTTATGACGCCATACAACGGCATATTAGAGCCAATCACCTTGCGTTAGTCGATGAAGGGCGCACTGGCGCTGATGTTGCTGTGCAAGACCACTCCGTTATTACCATAGACACTAAGGAACTTATTCGCATGAATCCTGAAGATGAAAACAAAGACAAACCAACCACTGATGAAGGTGCCTTTACGCCTGAGCAATTGGAAGCGTTAAAAGCGATTATCAAAGAAGCAATCACCAGTGCTAAACCTGCAACAGATGATGAGCCAGACGATAAAGATAAGTCTTCAACTGATTCAGACCCTGACGAAGAGCAGAAAGCAGAAGAAGCAGTGGAAAAAGCTGAAATTGCCACAGAAGAGGCTGAATCTGGCGAGCCTGAAGCAGTAGAAAAAGCCGAGGTCGCGATTGAAACTGCAGTCGAAGCGATTGAAGAAGCTAAAGAGCATCTTGACCAAGCAACTACCGATGGTCTTAATCGTCGTTTAAAGCGCCTAAATCGTAGCATGACTGCAATGGATGAAATGGCATCTCTGAAACGTAAAATTAAGCGATTAGAGAAAGCAAAACCGGCAATGGATACGGGTGAATTACTCAAACAAATCGGTGCGCGTGATGCGTTAGCGCATAAATTAACGCCGTTTATTGGTGTGTTTGACCACTCTGCTATGACTCAACAACAAGTCGCGGAGTACGGTGTTAAAGAACTGGGTATTCAATGCAGTAAGGGAACCGAAGCGATTGCTCTTGATGCATGGATGCAAGGACGTGTACCTGATTCTCAAAAGCCCAGTTCAACAATGGACTCTGCAGTGAGCAATAAAACAATTATGGATAAATGGGGAGCTAAATAATGGCAATTCCTAAATCAGTAGCAGATGGCTTAATTTCTGGTGTTGTCGGTGAAATTAGTCATGCAGGCCCTATTCGCGCTGTTTCAGCTATTCTCAGTTCAACAGATGAAAAGCTGAATATTTTCGGTCGCGCCTATACCTACAAAGATGATTCAGTGGAATCCGTTCAAGTCGGTGGTAAAGGGGCATTTGCGGGGATCATGATTAACCCTAAAGCCTATCGTATCGAAGAAGCGTTCGCTCGTAACGGTACGCAGGGCGAATTCCTGACAATGGGGGAGGTTTTCGTTGAACTAAAAGAAGTGGCAGGAAAAATCAACGTACCGGTTGTCTTCGATGAAGCTGACGGCTCGCTATCTTCTAAAGCCACCATTAGTGCCGGTGATCGTGTCATTGGTTTTATCAGCCGACATCTTGAATCCACAGAAAGTGCTCACTTGGGCATTATTCGTTTAACAGAAATCCCATATCCAGCATCTCCAAAGGAAGGTGAATAATGCCAGTCAGTAAAATTAAGTTTCACATGTCTGGCCGTGATGTCAAAAAACATGGCCAACTAAATATTAACCCTGACCAGAAATGGACATACGGAGAATTGGCGCAAATCGGCTTTGGTGGTTTTTCTGCGATGGACTCCGCGATTAGCGGTGGTGCAATGCAGGGGGGGCTAATTCAACGCGAAATGTTGCAACACGTTTTGCCCGGTGTTATTCGTACCGCAACGCGTGTGCGTGTGTTAGATGAAATCACCGGTATCGTCAACGCTGGCGAATGGCATGATGAAGAGATCATTCTGAATGTGGCGACACCAACCGGTAAAGCCGAGCTTTATGGTGATCATACCAATGTGCCATTAGCGTCTTATGCACAAGACCAAGAGCGCCGTGGTCTTGTTCGTTTCGAATTAGGTTTCCAAGTGGGGAAATTAGAAGAAGCGCGCCAATCGTCTGCAGGCTTTGTTGCGATGGAAGAAAAGCGCAATTCAGTGACTGAATCATTAGAGCAAGGGCGTGAGCGAGTGGGTTACTACGGGTTTAATAGCCCTGAAACGCGCGTCTTTGGTTTGATGAATGAGCCTAACTTGCCTGCCTATGAAACCGCAAAAGGTAAATGGAAAGGCGGAACCTTTGCAGATATTACTGCCGATATTACTGATATGTTCTCGCGTATTGAAACGAGCTCTGGCGGTATTATTAAAGATGACACGCCAATCACCTTAACATTGCCGTTAGGTTTTCGTTCTGCACTGAATGTGGCTAATCCTGTCGCACGCGGTGAAACAGTCAAACAATGGATAAATGAAAACTATCCCAATATGCGTCTGGTATTCTCTCCTGAATTTGTTGGCGCAAATGGTGGGGCTGATGTGGCCTATATGTTCGCAGATAGCATTGATGATGGTTCAACAGCAACCAGTGCGGTGATCTTGCAAGTTGTGCCTGTGAAATACCAGTTATTAGGCTCAGTCAACCAAATTAAAGGGTATATGGAAGATGCAACCAATGCGACTGCTGGTGTGTTTGTAACTCGTCCGTGGGCGGTGACACGCTTAACTGGCATTTAATCTTACCACTTCTCTTTTTGCGCCCTCATTTGAGGGCTTTTTTATATCTAAACAATAGGAGAGCACTCCATGCCTCTTTACGCATATTGCACCTTATCAAATGACCAGAACTATACGGTAAAAGACGGGAAAGTGTTTATTGCTGGTCAAGCTAATGTGATGACAAAGTACATGTACACACCTCGTGGCCGTGTGACTGAAATTTCTGACGAGCAATATAAACAGCTCAAAGAAAATCACGTTTTTAATCTTCATTGTGAGAATGGCTTTATTACCGTTGAGCATCGCAAAGAAGATCCCGAAAAAGTTGCCACTGATATGGAAGCTAGCGACCAATCAGCCCCTGACACTCCTGAATCGTTAGAGGCTGAAAAGTTAGACGTCCCTAAAACCAACAAAAAAGGTAAGTGATCATGGAGACGAGCACATTTCCTTTAACGTCATTCCGTGTGCTCTATCCGCAGTTTAACGGTGTGGGTGATGATGAAATAGATATCATTGCTCAATCTGCGTTGAACTATTTCTCTGCCTGTAAGGGTGTTTGCACTAACGAGCTGTGGATGCTCGTTGTTGCACACATGCTAACACTCAGAAAAATGATTGCTGATGATGAGTCGCCTACCGGTGTGGTGACGAGTGTAACCATTGATAAGGTGAGCGTGTCATTTACTGCACCCCCTGCCGGTTCGGATTGGTCGCACTGGTTTAAAATGACCACCTTTGGCCAGCAGTTTCTTGCACTGGTCAAACGTTGTAGCGTCCCTCAATATTTGGGTGGTGGTGGCGAACGTTCAGCATTTCGGGGTGTAGGTGGGCGATTTACGCGAGGAGGGCGATTACGTTAATGACTAAATTAGCGCAATTAAAAGCGGTTTACGATGAATTGGCTAAAAAGCGATTAAGTGTTGGTTTCTTTGAACACGCAAAATATCCCGATGGAACACCTATTGCTTATGTTGCCTCTATTCAAGAGTTGGGCTATCCGGCTGGTGGCATTCCTCCTCGCCCATTTTTACGTCCGACCATGAATGACAAAAAGCAGGATTATAGTCAGTTAATTTTTCGTGCTGTGAAAGCCTCTATTAAGGGAAACATCACGCTGGATAATGGGCTGACACAAATCGGTGCGACGGTTGCGGGCGATGTGAAAATGGCAATAAAAGCAGTCACAACACCGGCACTGGATGATTCAACGGTCAAAGCAAGAGCTCGTCGACATAGCAAAGGCAAAGCCACCGATAAGCCGTTAGTCGATACCGGTCAAATGCTTCAAGCCGTGTCATTTATCGTGGAGGATAAATAATGTTTGGTAATTTAAACCGTATCGCTTCACGTTATATTCCCCAGCAAAAGGTGCTCTGGTTTCGATTTAAAGAACGGGCACCCGATGAACGAGGAAATGACCAAAATTACTATTACGATCCCGTAGAAGTTCGTGGTAGTTGGCAAGCGGTCGATACCCAAGATGTTCAATCAATGGGATTAGATACGAGCCAAGTGTACCGACGTCTATATACCTCTCATGATATTAAAGCCGTTCAACGTGGTACATCTCCTGATTTTCTGGTGTTCAATGGTCGTAAATATGACGTGGTGGGTGATGCAGACTGGTACGAACAAGATGGCTGGAAATCGGTGATCTGTATCGAGGCGGGTACTTATGACGGATTATGAAGTTGATGTCGCTATTCGAAAACAGCTCTTGTTGCAGTTAAAAGCCGTCGGTATTGAGATCCCCGTTAAAGCCGGTTTCCAATCTACCAAGCAGGGCCGTGAAGATAACATGGTGATGTTTTTTCCCATCAATGAAAGTGGCCTCGGTTGGCAAGGGCGAAAATATAATATTCAAGGCAACAAAGCTAATCATCAAGAAAACCAGTTATCCGAAAATACGTACCAAGTTCAAGCGTTCGTGACGCAATTAGGCAATTATACAGCCAAGGATATTACCGCGATTGTCAGAATGATCGCCAATTCATTGACGTTTGTTGAATCACTCCGGAAACAAGGTATTGGCATTCAACGTGCAACCGGTATTCGAACGCCCTATTTTCTGAATGACCAGGGCAACTACGAACAAAACCCCTCATTTGATTTCAATGTGACATTTAATCGCACACTTCATCCTGATACTAACGCCGTGAGTGCGTTGTATCCCGATATCTATCGTATTTAAGGAACGTTATGTCTATCAAACAAACTCGCTATGTCGATATCGCGAGTGCGGTGATTGGCGCGTCTGCTGTACCGATGCGCAAGCTCACGGCTCGTATTTTTTCAACTAACCCTAAAATCCCAGCAGGTAAAGTGCTTGAATTTGCCAGTGGCCAAGTCGATGACTTATTGGGTACTGATTCACCCGAGGCACATTTTGCACGACAGTATTTCAGCTATGTCAGTCCAGCACCAGCAAGCAAGCCCAAAGAACTGCAAATCGCATCTTATGAGCCTGTTGGTCGAGCGCCTACCTTGTTTGGCGATAAAACAGGGGATTTAGCTGATTTAAAATTGATTAATGAGGGTGAACTCAATATCACCATCGGCAAGGTGGCAAAAACAATCACAGGAATTGATCTTACTGAAAGTACGTCATACGCGGATGTTGCGACAGCTGTGCAAGCGAAATTAAACGCAGAAAGTGAGCCTCAATTTGCTAGCGCCTATGTCACGTTTAATTCACTGGATAGTGCCTTTGTCATTAGCGGTGGCGTACAAGAGCGTGCGGATATTAGTGTGCGCTCATCTGTGCTTGCTGATGCGATGAATATCAGTCATGGCACATCATCAGCCGGTAATCCTGCACAAACTCCGTTACAAGCCTTTATTGCTTCTGAGGCTGTTTCTGACTCTTTTGGTAGTGCAACGTTTTTAACGGAACTCTCATTAGAGCATGCCGTAGCGTTGGCGCAGTACGTGGCAGGTGAAAATGTGAAGTATCAACTTCATTTATCTGTGACTAACAAAAATGCTGAAGATTTTAGTGGGGCATTAGTGGGAACGGCTTCAACGGGCTTAAACCTAAAAACAGCAGATAACTTCTTTGTTCAAGCGTTACCTATGGCCATTATGTCCGCCACGGATTATGACCGAACCAATGCGACAACAAACTATATGTATCGTCAATTTGGTGTCACGTTCCCATCGCAAATCACGACCGATATCGATGCGGATCGCTTAGATAAACTACGGGTGAACTATTACGGAGAAACGGCTGTATCGGGTTCACATATCAGTTTTTATCAACGTGGCTTCTTATGTGGTGGGGTTGCTAACCCATTAGATATGAGTGTCCATGCTAATGAGCAATGGTTAAAAGCCTACATCGCGCAACAGTGGTTTAGTTTACTTATGGCCACACGCGGAGTACCCGCCAATAAAGACGGTGAAGCACGGGCAATGATGGTGATTGCAGGGGTGGTAACTAAGGCGATTAATAACGGCACTATTCTAGCGGGAAAAACCTTAACCGATGTGCAAAAAATCGCAGTGGCAGACGCTTCTGGTGATGATTTGGCATGGCACGATGTACAAAACAAAGGTTATTGGTACAACGCTCAAATTGTCGAAAAACACGGCCCCTCTAATTTGCCTGAGTACGTAATGAAATATGTATTGATTTACGGTAAGGGCGACTGGGTTCGTAAAGTCGAAGGCTCTCACAACTTAGTGTAAGGAACACAATATGCATGATGTATCAGCAACTGGCTTGAGTATTGTTATTCAAGCTCATAAAACTTTTCCTGCCGGTATTCAAATTACCGCCTTCGCTGATGATGCCGATCCATTGGATTTACCTGCGGTCGATATTGCACAAACAGGAATGGATATCAACGGCAATCTTGTCAGTTGGTCAACGCCAACACCTCAAACGGTCACCATTAACGTATTAGCCGGTAGTGAAGAAGACGAAAACCTCGCTATCTTGCTTGACTCCAATACCGCTCGTCGCGGACAACGGCATGCAGGGGATGTTATCACCATGGTTGCCTCATATGGCGATGGTTCAACAACCACTGCACGTAACGGGAAAATTACCAATGGTAGTCGCGGTAGCTCTGTTGCCAGTGCAGGACGACACAAATCCAAAGCGTATACCTTCGTATTTCAAGACTTCGATCGCACTCGCGCACGTTAATTCTAGGCGGTTATTCCGCCTTTTTTTATGGATATTAATCATGTTAATTAAACCGAAAGAAATTACGATCACCGATGCTGATCGTGAAGAGCACACCTTTATCATTAGCCGATTACCGGCAACGATTGGACGTGAAATTCTGGCGAAATACCCTTTATCGAATGCGCCTAAAATTGGCGACTATGAAGTCAGCAAAGAAGCCATGTTAAAGATGATGGCGTATGTTGCTGTCGAAAAAGAAGGGCAAGAGATTTATTTGAAGACCAGCACCTTAATTGATAACCATGTGCCTGATGGTGAAGCCCTTATTCGTCTAGAACTGGAAATGTTGAAATATAACACCAGTTTTTTCGGCAAAGACGGGAGCCAAGGTTTCCTCCAATTCCTGCTCAACAAAATCACCGGTTCACTCCCGTCGATTATAAAAACGCTGATGGCTTCTTTGCCGTCATCATCTCAGCCGGTTTCGCCACGTTCACCGAACTCAAAACGTCAATAGATTTAGAAGAGGCGTTTGATTTGTGGGAGATCGCAATTACCAACCGTTATAACGAAGCGCTGGCTTCATCGAAAGGATAACTCATATGGCCTTGCTAGATACGTTTGTTCATGTTTTTCAATTTGATACCCAGCAGGCTGATAGTGCATTTGACCGCGTACAGCGTTCAACAGATGATATTATTGACGGGATGAAAAAGGCGCAACAATCCGCAACTATCGGTGCGGATGGATTTACACAATTTATTCAAAATCTATCCGCACAATTGACAGAGTTATCGTCAAACTCAGTCGATATTCATGTTAATAGTGATACTTCTGGAGTTGCTGACAGTCTGATTGCGGAGATAGAACGCATTAAAGAAAGTGCGACGGACAACTCGCAATCAGTGAGTGATTTTATTCAAAGCGTGATTGCCAGCATTGAACAGTTATCAGCAGGGGAAGCGATAAATATTGAGGTTAAGGCGGGTGATACACAAGAAAAAATAGCCTCAGTCACCGCTAAATTGATGAACTAAAGTCATCAATGAACTTGCTTGATATCCAACGTAACGAACTGTCACAAGGCATTAATGAAAGTAGTGTTTCATCTGAAACGCTCAATGCCCAATATCAACAGATGCAAGATGAGTTATCCCTTCTCAATAATGAATTGGTGTCGCTCACTGATGCAGAGAAAAAGAATCGTGAAGGTAAAGAGGTTATTGATGCTATTGTTACCGCATTAAATGCCGATTATACGCAATTTATTGAAACGATGCGGACAAAAGGCATAAAGACAGCAATTGACGAAGCTAAAGCCCAAGAACACCTACAAAAAGAACTTTCAGAAACTGGCTCTAAATATCAAGAAGCCGGAAGTTCTGTTGCAGGATTTGCGACAAAAGCACTTGGCGCTGTCGGTATTGTGATGAGTATTGGCAGTATTTTTGCCGAATCCGTTTCTCGTTCTCAAGAGATTGAAACGCTGGACAAGCTGGGTAAAAAAATTGGCGTTGCGACTGCAGACGTTGATGCGTTTTCTGGTGCAATGGCTGAATTAGGCGGTTCTAGAGAATCCGCACAGGCTGATTTATCCGCGATGGCCAATGCGTTTGGTAACACTAAAGACTCAATGGAAAAAGTACTTCAGACAGCGGACAAAGTCCAAGGCATGAGCTTTGATAAAGCGAAGAAAACACTGGAGGGCATGGGGGTCTCGGACGAAAAAACCATTGAGTTAATGATGAAAGGGCGCAAGGAATTAGAGCGCACAATGGGTATTCAAAAAGAGTATTCAGGCATTAGTAAAGAGAGTATTGAAAGTTCGATTAAATTTAATAGTGCTATGGCGAAATTTCAACAGTCATCAGGGTTGTTGAGGAATAGCTTTTTAGAAATGGTGATCCCCGCTTTATCTAAAGGATTAGAGTGGTTAACAAAAATTAGTCACTTTTTGTAAGGAAAACAAAAACATTGTAGTGGGATTTTTTACTGCTGTTGCAACTATATTGATGGGGAAATATATCCATGCAATGAAGTTGGCCAGTATTAGTACATGGACAACACTTTTCCCTATTATTGCCATCATCGCGGTTATTGCACTATTAGCTACCGCATTTGCGATTGTTTATGACGATATCATGAACTTTATCGACGGCAACGATTCGATGATTGGGCGTATTCTTGAAAAATACCCTCAGTTGAAAATTATCATTCTTGCATTATGGGAAACATTCAAAAAGCTCTTTGAATATCTAAAAGTTATCGTTGGTGTTGTGGCAGATATTGTTGTCGCTGGTTGGGAGCTAATGGCTTCAGGCTTAAAAGCTTATGTTAAGTTTCTCATTAATTGTATCTCTGTCATTGCAGGGTGGGGTAAGTCCTTTGCGGGTGTTTTTACTACGGTGACGGATGCCGTAGTGGGTGCGTTTGAATGGATGTGGGAGCAAGTCGAAAAAATCATTGGTTGGGTAAATACAGGGCTTGATGCAGTTAAAAATGGTTGGAAATCTGCTAAAGAGTTTTTCGGTTCGGTGACGATGAAGAAATCACTGTCAATCAAAACGTAGAGCGAAAAGTCAATGATAATGGTGAGATTGAATATGCCATTCCTCAAGAAAAAAGCCAAACGACACAACAGCCACCGGTTAGACACTCTATCGCTCAAGCCAATGCACAGTTAGATGCGATAGCCAACAATGCGATGAACCCGATTACAAGCCAAGCTATTAGTAATCAATCCAATGTGAAGAATGAAAGTAACGTAAGCATTGGGGAAATCAAGGTTGAAACTCAAGCAACCGATGCACAAGGTGTCGCAAGTGGACTTAGCAATGCGCTACAAGATGAAATAGCTAATGTTAATCAACAACATTCTAGTGGCTTGGGAGGTTAAAGTGCTTACAGAAGTCAAAATCTTTGATTTAGAGTCGTTTTCTACACTGTTTGATAGTGTGAGTCCGATTCAAGTTAATGTGAGAGATGAACATAAGGCGACGCAATTTCAAGTTGAAAGTGGTGAAACTCGCAGTGATCATGTGATCATTAACCCCGTTGAGATTGGTATGGATTTGGTGTTAACGGGAGAGATGAAAAACATCTTTTCATCGATGCAACAAGTTTTTGATGAACACAAACTGGTTGGTATTCAAACTCGAGTAAAAACCTATCAGCCCATGTTATTGGACGGGTTTTAATCATGATGAAATACCCGACATGATTGATGCCATAAAATTGCCACTACGGTTTGTTGAGTGGCGTACTGTTGAGCCTGAATACGGAGAATTACCGCCTCGATCTACACAAAAGCCAACGCAGTCATCAACGGTAAATCGAGGAAATGTACAAACTAAAGACGCGGATACTGAGACTAAGAAAAAAGGTTCGTTCGCAACACGTATCGCAGATGGTGATTGGAGCTTCTAATGAAAGTCATACCTTTAAAAGCTATTCCAAACCAACGCTTATCCGTCAATTTAGAAGGAGTTAATTGGACGCTAACAATAAAAGCCAGTCGCCATGCGATGTATCTTGATATTGAACGAGAAAGTGAGGTTATCGCAGTGGGAATGCGTGCGGTGGCAAACACACCTATCATTCCTTATCGCTACCTGACTGATGGTACAAATTTAGCGTTTATAACAGAAAATGATGATCTGCCCTGGTATGAATCATTTGATAGAACCCAATCATTAATTATTTGGAGTGATGATGGACTTACGACGAATACGGGTGGGAATTGAAGTTGCAGAACGACTGCAGTGGTATGAAGGATTGCGTATTAAAGCTAACGGCACCAAGTACGCAAACCCCTTACAAAATGAATGCACAGTTAGCATTGATGGATTAAACGCCCACACTCGAGATTATCTTCTCACTGAAACCAGCCCTTATCATAAGGGCAAACAAACTCGCCGTCTTTACCTTGAAGTAGGGCGCGTCAATACGGGATTATTTCGTATCTTTACCGGGGATATTGTCAGTGCAGAAATTGCCTCGCCTCCTGATGTCACGCTAACCATTAAGGCTAAAACCAATAACGCCAGCTCAGGTGATATTGTTTCTTCCAGTGGTAGCGCCATGCAGAAAATGAGCGAGATCGCTTCATCGGTGGCGAAGGATTGCAAGGTTAGATTGGACTTTCAAGCTACCGATAAAAATATTGCTAATTGGTATTTTTGCGGTTCAGCGTTACAGCAAGTACAACGATTGCAGGAAGCGGGAAACGTTAAAGCCTTTATTGATGATGATACGTTGTTTGTCAAAGATGATAACCAAGCCTTAAAAGGGCGCTTGCGCATTCTTAGCATGAAATCAGGCATGGTAGGTATACCCAAAGCCACTGAAAAGGGTTGTCCGTTACCTACTTAATTGATGGCGCCTCAGAACTAGGAGGGATGCTACGACTTGAGAGTAAATTTAATTCCGCACTTAATGGTGACTATATTATTGAACAACTGAAATTTGATGTTGCGTCACATGATGATCCTTTCTTTTATCAGGCTACCTGTAAACGAGCATAACCATGAATAAACCCAATACAGATATTGCTAGCGATGGTTCGCTTGCCGGTGCGCTCTCGTCTGCATTTCGTAACCTGATGATGAATACAGAGGACATGCTCCCTGCAACAGTGGTCAGTTATGACGATAAAACCAATCGTGCTGTTATCAAACCACTGGTGATGATGGTAACAACTGAAGGGGGAACAGTCGGGCGAGCACCATTGGCCAACATTCCCGTTTTTAGATTTGGGGGAGGTGGTTTCTTTATTCGCGCACCGATTAAGCCGGGTGATTTCGGTTGGATAAAAGCCAATGACCGTGATATTAGCCTGATATTTCAACGTGGAGGGCTTGAAGACCAACCTAATACCGCACGCCTCCATTCATTTAGTGATGCAATGTTTTTCCCCGACACCATCAAAGGATGGGTGATTGATGGAAAGAATATTGATGCCTTAGTCATTCAATCAATGGACGGTTCGGTTTGTTTTTCATTACATAAAGATAAAGCGGTTTTAGATGCGCCTAAATTCATTTCTAACGCACCAGAAAATGAGTTTAACGGTAACGTGACGGTAAATGGTAATCATGGCGTAAACGGTAACAGTGAATCAAACGGTGGCACGATGAAACATAACGGAAAAGATATCGGTTCTACGCATCAACACAGTGGTGTTGAGACCGGTCATGGAAATTCAGGAGCGCCTCTATGAGAACATTTTCAATCGATAAAAATAATGATCTCTTTATCGGCCCTGATGGAAACCTCCAATTCAGTGAAAAAGACGATGCGGTTAAAAACCTTTGTCAGCATTTTGCTAAAGCGGTTCGTGGTGAAATGTTACATAAAAAAGATAAAGGCATTCCGTTCTGGCCAACAACCTTTGGTCGCCAAGCTGATATCCCGATGTTTGAAACGGCATTTAGACAACGTATGAGCGAAATTGAAGAGGTGGTTGAAGTGACCCATTTTAGCGCCACAGTCGAGAACGGTGAATTGAAGTACCAAGCGACAATTCGCACGATATACGGAGGGTTTACATTGAATGGCTGATTATCGTTATATTAATAATAAAGGCGTTATTCTTCCCGACACGGCCACAATACGTGATGAAGTCGAAAGCGAGTTTCGTGCGGTGTTTGGTCAATCGATTAACCTTGCCCCTGAGACACCACAAGGGGCATTGGCGACGATGGAAGTTGAAAACCGTGATGCAATGGTGAGGAATAATGCCGAGTTAGCAAATCAAATCAATCCCGATATTGCTGGTGGTGTTTTTCTTGATGCAATATGGGCCCTAATGGGTGGCCAACGCATTAATGCCACTCGTTCTTATCTTTCCAGCGTTGAATTTAGTGGCGTACCCGGCACGATTATTCCCAAGGGCTCATTAGCATCCAGTGTTGCCGGTGCCATGTTCGAAACAGTTTCACCCTTGATTATTGATAATACTGGCAAAGCAACAGGGGATATGAGGGCGGTTGAATATGGCCCTGTTGAATGCGGTGCCGGCCAACTGAATTCTGTTGCTAGCTCAGTATTAGGTTGGGAGAAAGTCAATAACCCCACTCATGCGGTTGTTGGTCGTTATGCTGAATCTGATATCAAAGCAAGACGACGACGTAAGCAAACACTGGCTAAAAATACCGTCAGTGTCGCAGAAGCGATCACCTCTTCACTGTATGAATTAGAGGGCGTTAACTCGCTTTCTTTTCGCGAGAACTACACCGATTCGGTGCTCACTATTGATGGAATTTCTCTGTTGCCTCACAGCATTTACATTTGTGTTGAAGGGGGCGACAGTAACGAAATTGCTAAATCATTGCTGAGAACAAAAACTATTGGATCGGCTTTTAATGGAGAGATTGAAATCGGTGTTGTAGAGCCGGTAAGTGGACAAGAATATAAAGTGAAATTTTCACGCCCTAAGGAGATCACCGTTTTTTGTCGAGTGACCGTTAAAAAATCAGCCGTTGATGCGCAAACTATTATCCCCAGCGCCATAGAACAATGGACGCGTGGAGATCTGGACGGCGATAACGGTTTGATTGTTGGACGTGAAGTATCGCCTTTTGAGATAGCTTCAGCGGTAAATACTGTTGAGCCTCGTCTGTTCGTGACTAAAGTTGAATTGTCACTGGACGGGAAAGTATGGAATGTTGCATTAATTCCGATTGCCATTAATCAAATCGCACGCTTGCAACGAGGTGCTGTGCAAGTGGTGATTGTATGAACGTTCAACAATTTGAGTTCCATTCAGACCTATTAAAAGCGATCCTCTGGCAGTATGAAGATGCAGAGAATTTAAAGAAACTCGCCAGTTTTAAAGCCTCTCATTTTGAAAAGTCGATGGTGTCATTTTGGCAAAACTGGTACCGAGATGTGTTTAATATCAATACGGCGAATGACTTTGGGTTGTCGATTTGGTCACGTATTCTGGATGTACCCTTAGGTATTGATATTCCACCGAGCGACAAAAATAAAGTCGGGTTTGGTTTTGGCAAAAAGAAAGCCAATTTTAAATCCAATTTCCGACGTAATGCGGATTACACCTTGTCACTGACTGTTGATCAAAAACGCATGTTAGTACGAATGCGCTATTTTAATCTGACACAAAGCCCCACGGTCACCAATATTAACGAGTTTTTAAAACGTTTCTTTTGGCGTGATGACAGCAAAGTCTTTGTCCTTGATCCGCTAGACATGACTTATATGTATTACGTTTTTAACTTCAACCCTGACGAACGCCTACGTGTTCTTCTCGAAAATTTCGACTTAATGCCACGTCCTTCTGGCGTTGGCGTCAAATATCGCATTGTGACCAAAAAAGCCTTTGGCGTTGGTCAGCATCGTAAAAACTTCTTAGGCAGTAACTTCGGAGCATAATTTCTATGACAACTATTTTTAAAACCCCCTTTGCAACACAAGGGGATAAGGCTTCTATACCCGTAGAAATCCAACCAGACGGTTCTGTTTCCTATACACAAGGCTATGGTTACGATTATGAACGTGACCAAGTCACAGATCCTGCTGCTAAAGATATCGAACGTGAAAAAATGAACGGGATATTTCACGATATCACGGAAGCCATTGGTGAAATTCAGTTATTTGGTTTTCCAAAATGGGCTGAAGCCGGTCAGCCGTATGCAATACGCGCTATTGTCTATCATAAAAATAAAGTCTGGCAGTCTAAAGTTGAGAATAACAATATTGAGCCGGTTGCCGGCAATGCATGGGCAGAGTTAAAAGCCGATGTCACAGCAGGTGATGTAGGCGCTTATTCTAAAACAGAATCAGATCAACGTTTTCAACCGTTAGGCAATTACACACCATCCGGTTACAGCTATTCAAAGGCAGAAACCGACACCAAATATCAGCCAAAGGGTAATTATGCGCCAGCAGGGAACTACGCAAACAAAGGGGATAGTTACACTAAAACGGAAAGTGATGGTCGATATCAAGCGAAAGGGAGTTACCAACCGTCAGGCGATTATGCGACCAATACAGCGCTAAATAGTGGACTTAATAATAAATTAGACAAATCAAGAATATCTCAAGGTATTGGTCCATCAACCGAGCACGTTATGAGCCAGAAAGCCTCTACAGATGCTTTTCAACCTAAGGGAAATTATCAACCTAAAGGTAATTATGCATTAGCCGGTGCTTCATATACGAAGACGGAATCGGATGGTCGATATCAAGCTAAAGGGAGTTATGCAACGGCTGGAAGTAGCTATACAAAAGCAGAAAGTGACGAGCGTTATCAAGGCAAAGGAAATTACCAACCAGCGGGTAATTATGCATTAGTTAGGTGCTTCGTATACAAAGGCAGAGTCTGATGGTAAATATCAGCCTAAAGGCAGTTATCAAGCTTCTGGTTACAGTTATTCAAAATCAGAATCAGATGGTAAGTATCAGCCTAAAGGGAATTATGCACCAGCTGGAAATTATGGCGCTAAGAATACTGCAAGTAAGGCTCAATCTGGTTGGTGGAAATGTGGTGATACTGGAATAATGCAACAATGGAATCGATTAAAATGGAGTGCAGGACAATCATTAGATTTTAAATTTGCAACGCCTTTTCCTAATGCGGTATTAGCTATTATGGTTACTGCGGCAGAAGGATATGCAATGTTAGGTACTACTAATCGTTCTAAAACAGGGTTTACATTAACGGGTAATGCTGGTTATATAGATTGTTTTTATTTAGCGATTGGGTATTAATATATATATTTAATAAGGCAGATATTATATTTATCTGCCTTAATTTTTTTACTTTAAAATGGCTAGTTCAAATTCTTTTATAAATAAATCATAATTCATAGTTTCTTTTGACCACTTCAATGAATTTTTACTTAGTTGGCTATAATTATTTATCACATATTGCACAGCTGTAGCACACTTGTTTGGATCAATTAATTTAGGTGAAGTTAAGCAATCGTTGATTGGGTCATAAGCATCATATGAACAATCAGCTTTAATTCCAGTTTGTTGATAATATTCTTCTGTAGTTATATCGGGAATAATTCCTACACCACAATACTTATCTTTTATTGCTTCAGGTTGACCATTAGACATAGGAAATATTACAGGAATGCCATTAGATAGCGCCTCTATACATGACAACCCAAAAGCTTCTAGAATAGGAGTACTCATATATATATCTATTTTTGAGTAGAAATCGCTCATATTGGATTGATAACCAATGAAGCTTACGTTTTCTTCAATTCCTAGCTTTACTGCTAAATTATACAAATCATCTTTTTGCTCACCATCTCCTGCGATAATTAAATTTGCTTTTATGTGTTTATCTAATAATTTTTTTAATGTGAGTATTGAAATACCAATACCTTTTATTCCTACTAATCTAGATGCTGTCCCTAATACAATTTTTTCTTTATTTTTTATTGTTTTGGTGTTTTTTATTGTATTGCAGGATAATTTATTTATTACAGTTTTTATTTCTATGCTGGGATTAAATCTTAGCTCCATTATACGTTTTGATGCATGAGAAACTGCAATCGCTGAATCTAGTATTTGGAAAAAGTTTAATGTTTTATTATTAATATCATATTGCCAAGAACAACCATGATCATAATAGATAAGATCTGTATTTTTAGGTTTTCTTGATAATCTAGGTATAAAATCCCAAATGATAGTTTTATTAGCCTTGGATTTTTCTATTTTCTTTGTAAGAATAAATTTTCTTAAAAAGTCGGATATTTTATCGATGTTGAAGCAACTTTATTTGCATAAGTGATCTTAAAACCTTCAAGTTCTGAAGTTAAATTTTTATTTAAGTAGTTGCTGGTGCACAATATTTCATTATCAAATGAGCTATTTTTTATATACTCAATAAAAAGTCGCTCAGCGCCACCAAAACCTTGTAGATTTATTACATGTAATATTTTCAAAATTATTCCTTATCAAAGGTAGTTTCAATAATAATTATATTTTTATACGTTTAACCCAGCTACGAACAAAAATTCTCCAAAGAAAGGCTCTGAGTTTTACATATAAACTTCTATTTTTATATTGTTCATTAAAGAATGCTATTCTTTTTTCTAGCGTTATTGAACGGTCGCTTTCTAATGTTGATACTTCTGATAAAGGGGTAACATCAATCACATGTGGAATAATCGCTTTTAAGTTAATGGCACCTCGCTCTCTCATAAATCTCCACTTATCAGCCTCAATCCAAACTGGTGTTAAAAAATTTAGAAGATTATTGGCAGCTTTGATATTGAGCATGTATCCATAGGCATAATCTGCATCAATAACATTAACTAAATTATATTTGGTGGAGAGCTTTGCTTTAAATGTATCAATATATTCATTTACTACACTTAAAAGATATACATTAGGTTTATGTTTATTCTTATAATTATAATTTTCAATTAAATTATATGATTCAATAATATTCTCATTCAGTAAGGCATCATCTTCTAGAATTAATGCTATATCTATATTATCTTTTATCATTTTTTCATATATTTTTATATGACTTAATGAACAACCAAGAACTCCATGAGTCATACCATGTTGATGGAAGTCCTTGCTTAGGATGTTGATTTCATCTTCTGATAAACCTTTTCCATTCACTGCTTCAATAAACTCTACATTTAACCCAAATTTATCAGCCTGATGTTGAATGGACTCTTTTCTTTCTTTGTCTTTTGGTAAGTTTATAACGAATATTTTCATAATTATTAAAATATAATGATTTTTATGTGGTTATTCTAAAAGGATATGATTGAAGTGACAATGGATATAATGGTATTAATTTTAATATTAGGTTAGATATACTAGTCATCTTAATTTTTCATTTTGAAACTATCTCTAAAATATCCCTCCAATTTCTCAAACAAATCCCTCGCCACATCCTCTGTCATATACGTTCTCATTGGCTCTCGTCTAACATCCTTCATTTCAAATGTATTCTCATCAAACTTTGGATCAGAAAAGATAATATCCATAAACAGATAACCATAAGGGTTGTCTACAGATAAACGAGCCTCTTCTAACTGAGCAATATATTCAGCATTATTGATTTCGAGTTTAATCATGGTATCACCTATTTAACTGTGTTTTTATACAGTAATTTATATAAGGTAACGAATAGAATAGCAAGGAGAACAGGGCAGTTTTATGAGCTAAAGAAAGGGTGATTTTCAGAGATGATTTGTCGTCGTTTTACCAGAGTTTTACCAGAGTTTTACCAGTGGCAAATTTCAGACATAAAAAAACCAACCGTAAGAGGTTGGTTTTTCTAAAGAATTTTGGTCGGCATGATAGGATTTGAACCTACGACCCCCGACACCCCATGACGGTGCGCTACCAGGCTGCGCTACATGCCGTTTGTGTCATGTATATTACTGTTTTTGACCGCTAAAGCAACCCTTTGCGAATTAAGTGGCGTAATTTTATACTTTATTACTAGCTTCAGCGTTCAATAAAGCGTTTTTGTTCGGCAAGAACTTGTAGTAATAATTTTAAATCAGGTTTTGCTGCACTAATTTCTTTTCCTGACTTATCAAATAAAGCATACCGGCCATGTTTATCTATCAGCAAGGTGTTATCTTGTAAAAAGACCACAAATGCTTCGTCATCGCCGGTGAAAATCCATGGATGATTACGGGTGCTTGCAAATAAATCTTCACCTTGTGAATAGTTATCAGCTGGGCTAATAACACGTAAAACATGCTGCATTAAGGTTGTCATGATATCTTGATGACTAGTCATTTTATCAATCGACTGTGGCTTCATGTTCGGCCAGTGTATTATTAGAGGCACTTGTGATTGGTTTAGGTTAAATGTGGTTTTATCAGAAAGCCATTGATTATTTTGTTTTTTATCACCGTCTTGATGATAGCTAGATGTGATAACCACGACAGTATTATCAAGCACTTTGGTTTCTTGCAACGTATTAAAAATGCGCTCTAATTGCTGATTTAATGTAATTTTTTTGGGACGCTTTATTAGTATGTCCATCAATTTGTAAGAAAGAGAACCAAGGTGTTGTTTGGTTGTTTTTTATTAGCCAATTACGCCAACTATCGATAGTGGCATCATTGTTACCACTGCGTGATGTTGGAGTAGAGAAATCGGATAGTACGGCTTGTTTAAATAATGGTGTTTGAAAGCCATTTGTTGAGAACATTGCTAGTTGGTAATTTCGGTAATTTAAGGCATCAAATAGTGCTGAATTTTTTCTGCTACTTAATACACTATCTAAATAAGAAGGTGAGATGCCATAAAATAGACCAAATAATGCTGTATCATTATTAATGCCTGATGAATAATGATGTGTAAAATCGAGATTATTTTGTGCGAACTGTTGCAAGCTTGGTAATTCAGGGACCTCCTCATTACCTAAACCATCAACAACAACGACTAGTAAATTATAAGAGTAAGTCTCTTTTGCATAAACTAATGGTGCAAGCGGGTAGGTAATACTTTGTGCCGTAGGGTTACCTTCACTGATTAGACGTTGCTCATATTCTGATTGATTAATAAAACCATGGCGCTCAAGGAATTTACGCGCAGTCATCGGATAGGATAAGGGTAAATTAGCGCGTTGCATCGTAATTGGACGATAAAAATTAGCATCAGCCCAAATTGACATAGAGTGAGATAAGACAAAGCAAGTAATAAAAATGCCAGCCAATGGCTTACCCCATCGCTGACGATTTAAACTACGTAATTTTTGCCAACTCCATGTCGCAAAAAGCATCTCAATAAGAAAGATAATAGGAATACCAATAAAAATAAGTTGCCATTCACGTGCCATTTCACCTTCATCTGGATTAATGACTAAATCCCAAACGAGCTGAGTTAGATGAAGCTGAAATTGCTGGTAAACTGCCATATCAAAGATAAGAATGGTGAGTCCAGCACTGGCGAGAGTACAGGAGATCACTCTAAGTAGCCGTTGAGATACGACCACGAAGGTAAGCGGAAAAAGGACAAGGATATAGATAGCGAAAACAATAAAACTAAAGTGCCCCATCCAACTTACGATAGCGTAAAAGCGACCCGCGAAAGTTGCAGGCCAATCTGAAATAAACAGGTAACGGCTTCCAAGTAATAAGCTTAGAATAATATTAAATAGCGCAAACCAGTGCCCCCAACTGATCATTTGGGATACTTTTTCACGATAGGACTGAGGTTTCGTTACCATGTCTATAAATAAATTTTCTATGTTTATTAGTGAATATTGCCTTCATCAATTGAAGCACGCAATGCGTGAACAAAAGAATCAGCAATCAGCATTCGTTGAGCAGGAGCAATACTTGTATTAATTAAGTTTGTCACCATGTTCCCCAACACCATCAAAGAAAGGTCTGTAGGAGTATGATGTTTTTCAAGAACGCTGACAAGTTCTGCTAATAACTGCTCAACTTGTTCATCACTATAACGGGATTTTTGTGGCATAAAATCAGAATTCCTACTAAATGAATAAAACGCTATATATTACCGTATTACTGGGTCTTTTTCCGCTATTAAATTAATTAATTTTCCCTTGATACTGAAAGTGGGGAGTGTTTGAATACGCGCATGCGAAAGTGAAGGAATAAAGAGGACGACCATGAGTCTAGATATTAGTCAGTTAGTCTTACATCAGCTTATCAAGCGAGATGAGCAGACATTAGAAGTTGTGTTACGTGATTCAGTATTAGACATTGAACCTGTTGTTCAGGAAATGATTGAAGAATTGCATCGTGTTTACAGTGCAAAAAACAAAGCTTATGGTCTGTTTAATGAAGAAAGTGAATTAGCACAAGCATTGCGTTTACAGCGTAAAGGTGAAGAAAACTTTTTAGGTTTTTCGCGTGCAGCAACGGTGAGATTAAAGGATGAATTAGCAAAATATCCTTTCGCAGAAGGGGGAACAGTTCTCTTTTGTCATTATCGTTATTTAGCGGTGGATTATCTTTTAATTGCTGTACTGAGTAGCTGTAATAGTATGTGGGTAAATGACAGCCTTGATGTTTCTTCAACACGTTATTTAGATATTCCTCATGCAGATATTATTGCTCGTATCGATTTAACTGAATGGGAAACAGCGCCAGATTCTCTGCGTTATTTAACATTTCTAAAAGGTCGAGTAGGTCGCAAAGTTTCTGACTTTTTTATGGACTTTTTAGGTGCTCAAGAAGGTTTAAACGCTAAAGTTCAAAATAAAGGTTTATTACAAGCTGTTGATGATTTTTGTGAAGCTTCCGAAATGGACAAGCAAGAACGTCAAACTTGTCGTGAGCAAGTATATAGCTACTGCAATGAGCAATTACAGTCTGGCGAAGAAATTGCCTTAACTCAGCTTGCTGAAGAATTACCGTCTTTGGGGGATCAAAACTTTGCACAATTTACCGAAGAGAAGGGCTATGAATTAGCTGAAACTTTCCCTGCTGATCGTAGTACTTTACGTCAATTAATGAAATATTCTGGTAGTGGCGGTGGATTAACCGTTAATTTTGATGCGAAATTATTGGGTGAAAGAATATTCTGGGATCCCGCAACAGATACACTCACTATTAAAGGTACTCCACCTAATTTGCGTGAACAATTACAGCGTAGAGCATCAGAAAAATAATTCAGTAGTAAAAACAAATAACGCCACATTAAGTGGCGTTACATGCTCGGCGTCCCGAAAAATAAAGCTCGAAGGGTGGCTTATTAAGCGCGCAGGAAGTCAATATGAGTAATTTTTGGCTTATACTCGTGACGTTGCACTGCTTTAACTTTAACTTTAGTTTCTTTACCATCGATTACCAGGTTTACGAAATCAGAATAGAATTCAGATTTGTGTTCTTGGTTGATTACTTCGTTGTGATCTAAATCGATAGCGATTGGCTCTTCATTTCCGCCATAAACGATAGCAGGAAAACGGTTAGCCACACGCAGGCGGCGGCTCGCACCCTTACCCTGCTCTTTACGTACAGTTGCATTAATAGTTAACATCTTTTTTCTCTTATGAAAAAGAAAGAAAATACATACTTGTTACAGGCGACCCAGCAACAAGCTCGAGATTTGGTTTATCTAAAAATAGATAAAGCGGGGCGCATTTTAACGAAAAAGTCCACTAACAGCAAATATAAATCCAGATTAATACAATGTATCTGCTTTTCGATAGCGTCCTGTATAGTCAAAAATTTTATTTCTTATCTTCCAAAAATGCGCTTTTTTACTTTTATGGGCGACAATAAAATCAGGATGACGTAATAAATCGAACTGCTTAATAACATCGTTAGCATTGTGCCAAACAAAAGGAACACCAGGGGCGCGTTGATGTTCTCGTAGAAATTTTAACTCAAAGACTTTACGTTGGGCTGGGGTAGTTAAGTGAAAGCGCTCTGATACTGACGTGCCTTCTTCATCGTAATAATTGATATCTATCCATTCTCCTTTAGTATCATTGCCTGATTGAAATTGCATGCCACCACAGCGCAAAACAAGCGCTCCTTTTAGCTTTAATGCGGCTTTAAGCATATCATCAGGATCAACTAATATTTCATCACAGTGAACACAACGACGCGCCGCAATATCATTTTCTTCATTACAATGAGGGCATAATTTAAAGCGAAAGCGGAACTCACATTGCTGTTTTTGTCCATGTTCATTAAGTTCCCAACCTTGGCAACGTCGACCATAGTGTTCAATAATATCGCCATCAGTACCCACAATTCCCCAAAAAGTATTAGCAAATTGGCAAACAGGGCAGAATACTTGTACAGGCTTACTTTTTGGGTTAGGTTTTTTAGTACCGACCTCAGGAAGATAAAGATCATGAGGATTGCCTGCATAATCCAAAATCAGACATTCGGTTTTTCCTGCAAATAATCTTAATCCACGCCCTACAATTTGTTGATATAAACTGACGGATTCTGTTGGGCGTAAAATGGCAATTAAATCAACATGAGGTGCATCAAAGCCTGTTGTTAGTACCGCAACATTGACCATATAACGCAATTGTTGCTGTTTAAAACGAGAAATCAGCGTGTCTCGTTCATGAGAAGGCGTATCCGCGCTCACTAATGCCGCTTCATCTTGAGGTAAAAGAGAAAGAATTTCTTTTGCATGTTCAACTGTGGCTGCAAATATCATTGTACCACGGCAATTTTTTGCATATTCAATAATCTGTGAAACAATGTGTGGGGTAATACGCTTTTGCTTTTTTATTTCACGATTAAGATCTTCTTCATTAAATATCCCATTTTGGCTAGTTCGGACTTGGCTAAAGTCATATTGCAAAATAGGCATATCTAATCGAATTGGTGGAACTAAAAAATGATTGCTTATCATATAGCGTAAAGGCAATTCATAAATACAATCACGGAAAAAACAGTCTTCATCGCCTCTAATCATCCCGTGATAATGGTATTGATAAATCCAACCCGTAGGCAAACGATAAGGTGTTGCAGTTAATCCTAGGATGCGTAAATTCGGATTAACGAATTGCAATTGTTTAATAACTTGCTGATATTGGCTATCTTTAGACAAGCTTATACGATGACATTCATCGATAATAAGTAGCGAAAAACTATCATTAAACTGTGATAAATTACGCGCAACAGATTGCACGCTACCAAAGATAACTTTTCCACTACTCTCTTTTTGTTGTAAGCCTGCAGCATAAATACCCGCAGATAGACCATAAGCCTCATATTTGTTATGGTTCTGTTCGACTAATTCTTTTACGTGTGCCAAGACTAAGACACGCCCTCGCGCTTTTTTGGCTAGTTCAGCGATAACTAAACTTTTCCTGCACCTGTGGGTAAGACTATCACTGCGGGTGTGCTGTGTTGACGAAAATAAGAGATCGTCGCGTTAACGGCGTCAAGTTGGTAAGGTCTGAGTGTAAATGCCATAACTCTACATAAGAAATCAAACAGAGCAATCAGCGTAGCATTTTTTTAGAGATAGCGCGAATAAGGCGAGTGGAACTTGATAAGTAAAGAATGTGATAGTTTATTTATAAATTAATTAGTTGTTTTATTGTTAATATTCATTTTTAATAGATACCTCATATCAGATGGTATTCTTCCATTTTTCAGAGAAATTCATGCGATTAGATAAATTTTTATCCCAGCAATTGGGGATTAGCCGTAGCTTGATCCTTCGTGAATTAAGAGCAGGGCTTGTAACAATTGATGGTGAAATGGTGAAAAGCGGTTCGACCAAAATAACACCAGAACAAAAAGTGGCTTATAACGGTAATGTGTTAACCCAGATTTTAGGGCCACGTTATTTTATGTTAAATAAGCCCATCGGTTATGTCTGTTCAACAGATGACCCAGTTAATCCAACCATCCTTTATTTTATTGATGAACCCCTGGCATATAAATTACATGCTGCAGGGCGTTTAGATATTGATACAACAGGGCTTGTCTTATTGACTGACAATGGTCAGTGGTCACATCGTATTACGGCGCCAAAACATCATTGTGAAAAAACGTATCACGTTACACTAGAAGAGCCAATAGCTGAAGGTGTTGCTGAACAGTTCCAAAAAGGTGTGCAGCTAAATGGTGAAAAAGATCTGACTAAACCCGCCAAATTAGAAATTATTACACCTATAGAAGTGAAACTCACTATTAGTGAAGGTAAATACCATCAAGTAAAACGTATGTTTGCTGCCGTGGGTAATCACGTCAGTGCATTACATCGTGAGCGTATTGGGGATATAACATTAGATGAAACTTTAGCTGAGGGCGAATACCGTCCACTAACAGAAGAAGAGATCAACAGCATTCACCTACCTCAATAATTATTATTTATCCTGACGTTTTTGGGAGTTTATCTGCGTGCAACAGCAACGTTCGTCGTACCTTAGTCTCATTTTAATATTGGGACTTATTTCCATGCTTATGCCATTGGCTATAGATATGTATTTGCCAAGTTTACCCACTATTGCACAAGATTTTGGTGTGCCTAGTGGTAAAGTGCAAATGACATTAAGTATCTATATTTTTGGTTTTGCTATTGGGCAATTAGTTTATGGTCCTATGGCGGATAGTTTGGGACGTAAGCCAGTCATTTTGGGCGGTGTGATTGTTTTTGCTTTTGCCTCTAGTGCATGTGCATTATCTGAATCTATAGATATGCTAATTGGCATGCGTTTTCTTCATGGCTTTGCGGCAGCTGCTGCGAGTGTGGTTATTAATGCATTAATGAGAGATATGTTCTCTAGAGATGATTTCTCTAGAAGTATGTCTTTCGTTGCATTAGTGATGACGATTGCACCTTTATTAGCACCATTGCTGGGTGCTTGGGTGATGAATTGGTTTTCATGGCATGCTATTTTTTGGAGTATTGCGATAGCTGCGGTGATTGCAGGTGCATTAATTGCATTTTATATTCCTGAAACCTTGCCCAAAGATCGTCGTCAGCGCTTTAGCCTAAGAGTGACATTTAGCCAATTTATTAGCTTGTTTAGAACACGTCGTGTTCTTTGTTATATTTTGGCATCAGGTTTTTCTTTTGCTGGTATGTTCTCATTCCTCAGTGCAGGGCCTTTCGTTTATATTGAACTACACGGCATTCCATTCGATCAGTTTGGCTTGTATTTTGGTTTTAATATTATCTTTTTAATTGTTATGACAAGTATAAATGGGCGATATGTTCGACGATTTGGTGCGTTGAAGATGTTGCGCCTAGGCCTAACCATTCAATGCGTTATGGGGATCTTTCTATTGCTAGTTGTTGCTCTTAATTTACATTTCTATTATCTCGTTGTGGGAGTGGCGATGTATGTGGGGGGGATCGCGATGATCACATCAAATGCGATGGCTGTTATTCTTGATGATTATCCTCATATGGCAGGAACGGTTTCCTCTTTAGCAGGAACCGTGCGTTTTGGTGTTGGAGCTTTAGTTGGAACAGCTATTGCTATGTTCCCAGCAAAATCAGAATGGCCAATGGTCAGCGCCATGGCTTTTTGTGTCCTGTTTGCAATGGGCTTTATTTTACTTGCGCGTCGCTACAAATAAGAATATCACGCTATAAATCACAGGAATTTATAGCGTGCCTCTCTTTCTCCCCCTTTTTCCCCCCTAGAAAAACCATATTTTCCTCTGCTGTATTGCTTGAATCGCTTCAAATTAGTACGCTTTTTTGATTTGAATCAATACTTGATGTTGTTATTTTGTTAAATTAAGTGAAAATTATTTTAATAATCATCTATTATTGTTTTGTTGATATGAATCATAGTGATAAAAATGGATGAATTGTTTTACTTGAATACGTAATATTTATACAATTATTTTATATAGTTGATAAAATGTTAAATAAATGAAAGAATAATTGAAGAGAATAATCATCATAGAAATGAAAGCGTACAAACACTAAGCTAAATAAATAGTTTGATACGTCTCTTTGCTTTTGTTGTAAAATAATTGTAATAATTATGTTTTATAATTGGCAGGTTCTAATATGACGTGTGAGCAAGTCAGTTCAAACTCGTATTGATGATGTATTAAATTAACGTGTTGATGAAACAGGATTGATTTGTGGATAATGTACAACTTTCGGTAGTCCATAAGCTGCCGCTGAGTTATCGGTGGCTAGCAGGCTTTGCAGGCACAAGAGTAGAGATACTGCCTGAAAATGAGGCTGGAAAGCAAAATACACTGATTGGCTTAAAATTATTAAGTCACGATGGTATGACACTGGACGAAGCAATACAGAATTTGCGTCAGTATCTGAGTAATCTCCATATTGATAGCGTTGTGATTGAATGGGATGGCGTACCATGCCTTTTCTTATGTAGTGATGATGAATGCGCTGCGTTATGTTGCTTAAAAAATGCAGGCGTGGCCATTGCTGAACCATTTCCTACAGCGTACTCTTATTTATAGCATTACTCATTGTTATAAACCAACGTGATAATTATTTGATTTATAATATAAAAAACACTAAAAAAGCCTCATTATCAAATAATGAGGCTTTTTATTTGCAATAAGATATAAGGGAATGAATTATCTTAATACACTTTTTGAAAGGTTGTTGTCAGCAAGAGTCGCATCATTATTTTCGATAACACGTCTTGCCGCATAGAAACGCTTATTCCAGTAGACATTAGACATTTCTGACACTGTCACGCCATTGCTGGTGGATGCGTGTACAAATTTGTCATTTCCAATGTAAATACCAACATGGCGCATAGTGCGACCTGTTTTAAATAGAACTAAATCTCCTGCTTGTAATTTTGATTTATTAACCTGAGTGCCAGAGAACTGTTGGTCTGAGGTTGAGCGAGGTAGTTCTACACCGAATTGTTCAAGGAAAGTTCTTTGTACAAAAGCAGAGCAGTCGATGCCTTTTTTGGTCTCTCCGCCTAAACGATAAGCGACCCCTTTCCAGTCTGCATATTGGTCAAGTATCTTAGATTTTATATCGAGATTCTTCACCAATGATTCAAATTCATCTTGAGATGCTTGGGAAATAGAAGTGCTTGATGATGTATTAAGTGGGGTTGTGTTTGAATTCGCTAAGCGTGAATTTGCGTTCTGTGAGCTACAGGCCGATAGCGTAGCTACAACAATGAACGCCGGTATGAGCTTAAGCATTCTCATATACGGTTTTGTTCTCATTGTGACAGATTTCCCTTACATCCTTACGTGCAGAAGCGCACATGAATTATTCACTAAATAACCAGAGAATATAGTGTAATTTAACTCTGGCAACCCTATTTCGCGAAAAACGTGCTCTAAAGCACGTAAATATCCACATTAAACAATAAATAATGAGGAAACCAGAAAAGTGTACAGAAAGAGACGTTAAATGGCGAGAGAAAAGAGGCTTAATTTACAAAACATTAGATAATAAAGTGCTAATACTTAAAATAGATCTCATTTTGTCATAATAATATCATTTAATTGTCAAAAAAATGACCAAAAGAATAAGTGTAAATATCACACTTATTCTCTTTTAATTAATTAGGTGAGTTTTCTTTTTTATTTTTAAAAGGAAGGGTCTTTTCCAGTTTCCTAATAATAGCATCAGATAATGGTGTTATTAATAACCAACTTGTGGCGATTAACGTTAAAGAAACAGAGCCTACTAAGATATCAGATGCCCAGTGTGCTCCCGCCATAACACGCGGTAGTGAGAATACAACGGTAATAAGAAGTGCGCATAAAAAAGAGCGAAACGACAGATAACGTAATATAAAGCTACAAAAGATAAGTAGCATTAAGCCGTGATCACCAGGAAAGCTGTCACCTGAGGAATCTTTTGTCGGAATACCGGTCACAATACCTACCCTATGTACATTTTCAAAATGAAGTGTCGGACTAGGTCTTTCAATTGGAATATTTTGTCCAATTTGATTGATGAGTACGGCACTAATTACCATCACTAATCCTACAATTATAAGATGGCGTTTGCCCCTATAATCTTTCTTACGAAATGTATGGTAATAAAGTGCGCCCATTGCCAATAAAATAACTAAATCAAACTTTCTGTTATTGATATAAGCAACAAAAGTCGCAAAAAAACTATCAGGTAACAGGTGCTGATTAAAAAAATAAAAAATATGGGTATCAATTGATAGCCATATTCCATGCTGTGCAGGAAGATACCAAGAGAGAAAAATAATTAATCCTGTGAGATTAAGTAAAAAAATAACAAGTGCTTTTTGGCGAAAATTAGAAAGTTTCATAGTAATCAAATGGCAAGTTTTAAGTATTTTTGTGATGCTCGTCACAAAAATTCAAAGTTTAATGATAGGACTATAGTCAAAATAAAAAAATATATCTTTGCAATTTATCGCTTAAGTGGATGTTATTTTTTTGTTTCTTTTTTGTTGTACCTCGTTAATCTCTACTTAACCTAAATTTTAGGTGTTTTTTTTTGATAGTCGTAATTTGAGTAATTTATAATTGTTTTCTATTCTTTAATTAAAGATAAAAGTTAAATAAAAAAAGTTACAGGCCGATATTAGTTATGTCTTTAATAACATATTGGCTTGTGACTCCTTACACTCCAATAACAAAGGAGATTCAAAATGAAAAAGATATATATTACAGCTATATGCTTATCTTTATTATTTAGTATTCCATCTTTTAGTAAAGAAAATAAAGTTATTGGTTCTGGAACAATCACGTTTGTTGGTGCAATTGTTGAAGGAAATTGCCTAATGGATATGGATAAAAATACTTTTAAAACAAGTTGTTGGGATGGAAAGGAAATGCAAGAATCTCAATATCAGTTAGAAAGGAATAAGCACTTTAGCTCTAAACTGATTAACAATAAAGGTTCTATGAATATTAAATGGATAAATGATCATTTAGCTATAATGAATATTGTTTATAACTAAATTTTCATTGTTAAAATAGTAAAAATTATAGAGTTAATTAAATATTTTTTAATTCTTCTCTATAGTGTTATTTATTTTTTAAATATTTGGCTTAAGTTTAATCAACGTTGATTTCTTATTTATAAACATGAGAAGAATATTTGATAGACATCAAATATTCTTCTCATGTTTATATGAATGTCATATTTTATTGCTATGATGAAAACATGTCGGGTAGGTGTGATCCTCATACCTGCTAGCGCAAACAAGAAGTGAGGTCGTTATGAGAAAATATCTGACCGTAGTATGTAGTCTTCTCGTTTCCAGTTCGATATCATTAGCTTGGGCATCTGATCCCATGCAAACAACAGGACAGATTTATCTGCGGGGGGCGATCGTCGATCCTGCATGTGAGATGAATTTCACATTAGATAAAGCTGAATATCAGTGTTATAAACATAACAAAGTGTTTACATCTACTCAATCCATCGTTCCTGCTTCTTTTAATCAATCTCAACAAACCATTATTTTACCTCAAGATATGGGTAAGGCCGAGATCCGTTGGATGGATAATGCTCAAAAAAATGGCGTTATTGACGTTCAATACTTTTAAAGTATTCGAGGATAGTAGAGAAGGATAACAAAGATAAACAAGTCAAATAATCGTTTGTCACATTGGGTTTCTTACGATTATCTGACCTATTTAAAACAACATTAGCGATGTGCTAATGAGTAGGTTTTTTTGACTATTGATTAGTCAGCTCGGCCCATATAGCGACGTTCAGCAATATGAATACGCACTTTATCGCCAGTAGAAAGATATTCAGGAACCTGAATAACTAATCCAGTTGGTAATGTTGCAGGTTTCGTACGTGCACTTGCTGACGCACCTTTAATACCTGGAACAGTTTCAACAATTTCCATATCAACAGTTTGTGGCAGTTCTAATGCTAAGACTTGACCGTCCATTGTTAATACTTGCATTCCCGCTAAACCTTCTTCAGGAATAAACAGTAATTCATCTTCAATTTGATCTTTTTTGAAGGTATAAGGTGTGTAATCTTCATTGTCCATAAAGACATACTCATCACCATCAATATAAGAAAAACTGACAGCACGGCGAGTTAAGTTGATGGTATCTACCATATCGTCGCCTTTAAAACGCTCTTCCACTTTTTGACCTGTACGGATATCGGTAAAACGCATTTTATACAGAGTACTTGCACCTCGAGCACTTGGTGCTTGAATATCGATATCTTTTACCAGTAATAATTTATTGTTATAACTAACAGCCATACCACGCTTAATTTCATTGGCTTTTGCCATATAAAACCTTCCATTAAATAACATTGACGATAATGGCGACAAAATTACTCGCAGTGTAGAAACTTGGCAAGTTATTCGCACATTTTTTTATAAGATTTTATGAAAAATAAAGCCAGCATCAGCTGGCTTTTAGTGAAGGTATTAACGGTAGATAGGAAGAAGATTAAAGTTTGCTAAAATATGTGCACCAGCATTAATGACGCCAAACAAAATAACAAATCCAATCATAAACATACCACCGGGAGCCTTAAAGCTTTGTGCTTGATGACGTTGGCGGCTGGCCTTTGCCATTAAAGCTGGAATAATTGCAGCCCAAATAGTCGCTGCCAGTCCAGCAAATCCAATGGCATATAAGAAACCATCAGGGAAAATAATGGCTAAAATAGTCGGTGGTATAAATGTCACTAATGCTGATTTTAATCGACCGCTACTATTATTTGAGAATTTAAAGAAATCAGCTAAATAATCGAATAATCCTAATGATACACCTAAGAATGAACTTGCTAATGCCATATAAGAGAATAAGTCTAGTAACAATGATACAGTGGCATTGGCAGTTGTTGATCGCATTTGTGCCAATAAGTTACCAATATTCCCACCATCAGCAATGACTTGTTTAAAGCCTTCACGAGGAATATTACCTTGTACAACAAACTGCCATAAAATATAAATTGCCAGTGAAATTAATGTACCTATCAGCAAGCTCTTCATGACGGCTTTGCCATCTTTACGATAATATGTGACTAAGCCTGGAATATTGCCGTGATAACCAAATGAGGTCAGTAAGTAAGGGAGTGCGGCTAAAGCATAAGGTAAGTAACTTGCATTATTTTCATTGGTGTTAAATAACACAGGCATTTTTACCTCTGTAAATAATCCACCAATGGCTAAGATAAACGCGATAACCATACCACCAATTAAAATTGTGCTTAATCTATCGACTGCACGTGTTGATAACCAAACAAAGAAAGCAACAATCAATGCAAATACTAAGCCAGCAATAGCTTGTGGTATGCTGATCATCCCTGAAAAATTTTGTACGATAATTGAGCTTCCGGCAGAAATATAGGCGTAAGTTAAAATATAAAGAACAAACGCAATAGATAACCCATTAATGGTACTCCAGCCTTTTCCTAATAAGTCCTTAGTAATGGTATGAAAACTTGAGCCTAAAGGGTAATGAAGGTTCACTTCTAAGATCATTAATCCTGACATAAACAGACAAAACCAAGTATAAATCAATAGAAAAATAGACCCAGTAAACCAGACACCGGAAGTCACAATTGGGATAGAAAACATGCCAGCACCGACGGCAGTACCTGCAATGATCATTGCGCCACCAAGTATGGATGGGCGCTTAGTTATTGATGTGACTTCTGACATAAGATGTCCTTATAAAATTGACTCAATGTACTAGCTTGATAGTGTGAAGAATACACGTTTGTGCACAGGGTGTAAATAGAGGTTATTGTGCTATATAAAAGAAAAAAGTGAGCAAAAATAATACAATAGAAGAATGTGATTATATAAATCAATAGATTAGTGTAGGCATTATCAGAAATAATAAAGAAATAGAGTATTAAATAAGTTTCTATTTCAAGCAAAAATAGAAGAAGAAACCATTATTCTGAACGAAAAATATTCAGAATAATGAAGATGATAGGGGACTTTTAATTAGTCTTGGTAAAACTGTTTATTTTTCCATAATGCAATAGAATTACGGCTGGCTTCAAAATGAGGTTCAGGTAAATCATTAGGTGAACACCAACGGATTTCAGAACATTTGTCTGGTTCCATTAATTTGGGCTCATCACCTTGGTATTGTGCAATCATGCAAATAGAGACAGTGTGTTTACCTTCTAATCGGTAAGTTTCTAGATTATTGCTAATACCAATTACTTGAGGTGATGTAATAGTAATACCAATTTCTTCTTCTATTTCACGAATGGCGCATTGTTCAAAGGTTTCGCCATCATCAACATGACCACCAAAAATTGACCAATAAGGCGCGTGTTTTCCACAACGTTTTCCTAATAACACATCCCCTTTTTCATTTACGATAATTACACCAACACCAACCACGACTGACATTCTAGACTCCTTGCTTTTTTATATAGTTATCAATAATGGATAAAATAAGTCGTTTTTTATGGGCACTATTGTCCTTGCTGGATAGCGAGAGTGCAAGAATAACCGACGCAATTTCACTGAATTAAAGGTTAATTAGTGCTATATATAGCCCTAAATATTCATAATAAAAACGATTGGAGAGTAAAGACATGAGTCGCCGTGTCGCTACGATCACTTTAAATCCCGCTTATGATCTTGTTGGTGCTTGTTCTACGATTGACGTAGGTGGTGTTAATTTAGTCCGAACAGCTGGGCTTAATCCTGCGGGTAAAGGTAATAATGTTGCGAAAGTCTTACGTGATTTAGGAATAGATGTTACTGTCAGCGGATTTATGGGACGCGAAAATCAAGAAGCATTTCAGCACTTCTTTAGTGAAAATGGGATGGCTAACCGCTTTTATCTTGTCTCCGGCCGCACACGCATTAATGTGAAGTTAACTGAAGGAAAGGGGCAGGTTACTGACTTTAATTTTTCAGGATTTACGGTATCACCACAAGACTGGCAACGCTTTGCAACAGATTCACTTAATTGGCTAGGGCATTTTGATATGGTGGTTGTTAGTGGTAGCCTACCTAGTGGTATTGATCCAGACGCTTTTACTCAATGGATGATTAAATTAAGACAATTGTGCCCCTGCATTATTTTTGATAGTAGTCGAGATGCGTTAGTGGCGGGATTGAAAGCTGCGCCTTGGTTAATAAAACCGAATCATCGTGAGTTGGAAGCATGGATTGGGCATTCATTGACTGAAATGACGGATATTATTAAAGTAGCTCATCAATTGAGAGATAAAGGTATTGCACATGTCGTTATCTCATTAGGTGAAAGAGGTGCTTTATGGGTAAATGCATCGGGTGCTTGGCTAGCTAACCCCCCACATTGTGATGTAATAAGTACAGTGGGAGCTGGTGATTCTATGGTTGCAGGATTAGTTTATGGTTTATTGATGAGCCAAACTAGCGAGCATACTTTGCGTTTGGCAACCGCTATTTCTGCGTTATCGGTGAGTCAGCCTGATGTGGGGATCAAAGATAGAAGTCAAATTGCACAGATGATGACTAAAATTGAGTTAACACCGATTAAATAAAGTTATTTGCGGTTTATTTTAAAATAAACCGCAAAGTAAACTAAGTTTATGCTTGCTGTGATTTTAACCACGCGATTTCATCAGGCCAAATATCAGGGTTAATGGTTTCCAAAATCAGTGGAATACCATCAAAACGTGTATCTTGCATAATATAGCTGAAAGGAACTTTACCTATATTGCCTTCACCTAAGCTATGATGACGGTCAACTCGACTTGCTAGTTCGCTTTTTGCATCATTTAAGTGCATTGCTTTTAAGTATTGAAAACCGACAATGCTTTCAAATTCAGCAAAGGTTTTTTCACACTCTTCGCGGGTCCTTAAATCATAACCAGCAGCGAAAGTGTGGCAAGTATCAATACAAACACCTACTCGAGATTTATCTTCAACACCTTCAATAATCGCAGCAAGATGTTCGAAACGATAACCTAAATTTGTACCTTGCCCTGCCGTGTTTTCAATCACTGCAGTAACGTTTTTGGTTTTTTCTAAAGTGATATTAATGGATTGGGCTATTTTTTGTAGGCATTTATCAACATCGATCTTATTTAAATGGCTACCTGGATGAAAATTAAGTAATTCAATACCAAGTTGTTCACAACGTTGCATTTCATCTAAAAAAGCCACTCTTGATTTCTCAAGTGCTTCTTCTTCAGGGTGGCCTAAATTAATTAGATAACTGTCATGGGGTAAAATTTGAGAAGGGCCATAACCATAAAGTTCACAGTTCTTTTTAAATTTATCAATAACTTCTGTAGATAATGGTGCGGCTTTCCACTGGCGCTGGTTTTTAGTAAAAAGGGCAAACGCAGTGGCTTTGATTTCATGTGCGCGTAATACCGCCTGATCGACGCCACCAGCAGCACTGACATGTGCGCCAACAAATTTCATGACTTCTCTCCTTAGATTTATTTCACACCACGATAACAAAATTACAGAGGTATAACATCATATTGAGGTGATAAAAGCAAAAAAGCGCAACTAAAAAGTTGCGCAATAATGAAAATACTTCTCAAGGCGAAAATAAATGGGGCGTCACATGTTATCTCAAGACATCAGCGCCGATTGAATAAATATATTGATAACAGCGCCACCAAGGGTTAGCCAGAAAAATAGGAATAAAGCTAATAATAGTGGCTTAACGCCAGCTTGGCGGATGGCACTAATATGCGTTGTTAAGCCTAACGCAACCATTGCCATTGCTAATAAAATAGTATCTATGGTCACAATGTAACTAACAATAGACGCAGGAATTAAATTTAAAGAGTTAAAGCCAGCCATTAAAATAAAGAATACCGCAAACCAAGGAATAGTTATTGGACTCTTCTCATTATCTTGTGCACCAGTGTTGGCTGTACTTTTCTTTTTACTTAAATATGTTGAAAGAATAATTAAAAAGGGCGCTAACATCATTACGCGGATCATTTTACTGATCACTGCTGCATTTTCAGCATCAGGGCTAATTGAATGTCCGACTGCGACTACTTGAGCAACTTCATGAATCGTTGATCCAGAGAAAATACCAAAGGTTTCTTCTGTAAATGGTAGCCAACCTGCAAATGCATTTAAGTGATAAAACCAAGGATAAAGGAAAATACCAATAGTACCGAAAATGACGACGGTAGAAACCGCGACAGCAACTTGGCTTGCTTGTGCTTTGACGACGGGTTCCGTTGCCATAACAGCTGCTGCACCACAAATACTACTACCTGCACCAATTAAGATCACGGTCTGTTCATCTAAGCCAAAATATTTTCGACCAATCCACATTGCAATAAGAAAAGTCGATGTCAGCATAATTGCATCTATAATTAAACCCGTTGCACCCACATCGGCAATTTGCTGAAACGTCAGCCGAAAACCATACAAAATAATACCTGTGCGTAATAAATAATGTTTAGCAAATTTGACGCCTTCATCACTATACGGTTTGGCAACAGGATAAAAAGTATTACCTACAATAATGCCGAAAAGGATCGCCAATGTTAAGGCGCCTAAACCCATACTCGAAAACCAAGGAATATCACCAATATAAATGGCAAGCGCAGTTAATACACCTGTTAGTAATAAACCAGGAAGCCAGCGGTAAACTGGAGTAAAACATTTTTTCGCCAATGTAATAGATTGACTTTGCTCTGACATAGAAAAACCTTGCTTATATGAATTTTGCATAAGCATATAACAATCAATCTTATTTATTAAACTCATTATTTTTATAATAATAACCATTAAAACTAATATAGGTGTATTTTATTAAATGTATTTGGTATGTTACTGGTTTGTGGATAGTATGTTATTTCAATGACAGCTCAAAGGTGGAATGGATATGCGAATTACGTTGCGGCAACTGGAAGTCTTTACTGAAGTTCTCAAGAGTGGTTCTACAACGCAAGCATCACAACAGCTTGCTTTATCTCAATCTGCTGTCAGTGCTTCTTTAACTGATCTTGAAAGCCAATTAGGGGTTCAGCTTTTTGATAGAGTGGGAAAACGTCTTGTCACAAACGAACATGGGCGATTACTTTATCCCAGAGCATTATCTTTACTTGAACGTGCGACGGAAGTTGAGCAACTGTTCCAAGCTGGAAATGGTGCTTTACGTATTGCAGCAAGTACCACAATAGGCAATTACATTCTTCCACAAATGCTGGGTAACTTTTCATCGTAATTATCCTGATATTCCCTTAGAGATGAGTATTGGCAATACCGAAGAAGTCGTTAAACTCGTGAGTGAGTTTCGGGTCGATTTAGGGCTTATTGAAGGGGCTTGCCAAAGTTCTGAGCTAATTAGCCAAAAATGGCTTTTAGATGAAATGGTTATATTTTGCTCTCCTGATCACTCCTTAGCGAAAGCATCAAAGATAACATTAGCTGATTTGCAATCTGCGCCTTGGATCTTGCGAGAAAATGGTTCAGGCACACGAGATGTACTTAATCACCTTCTTTTTGCTTCTTTACCGGGGTATCGCATTGAAATGGAATTAGGTAATTCAGAAGCGATAAAACACGCAGTGATGTATGAAATGGGAATTAGTTGTTTATCTCGTCGAGTGATTGAAGAGCAAATTAATAACGGCTCATTAAAAGAGATAAAAGTAGAAGGATTGACATTACAACGTACCTTATATCTGGTTTACCACCGTCAAAAACATGTCTCAGATGAGCTGAAAAAACTGCTGGCATATTGTAATGCTGAACACTTAATCAGCAATTTTTCATAAATTGCTAATAATTGACGCCCGATTATGAAGGTATCTTATAATCATGGATCCTTGCTATTCACGAACGACAGATTTGCTACAATCTTTGTCAGAAAAGTGAATATAAAAGTGGAATGTTATGTCAGAACAACAAAAAAGTGCTGCTAAGTCGGGCGCAGTACAGCAAACTTTGCGCCGAGAATTAAAGGCGCGACATTTGGCGATGATCGCTATTGGTGGTTCAATTGGTACAGGGCTTTTTGTCGCATCAGGTGCTACTGTTGCTCAAGCTGGACCAGGTGGGGCATTACTCTCTTATGCTCTAATTGGGCTGATGGTTTATTTTTTAATGACAAGTCTTGGTGAATTAGCCGCATTTATGCCTGTATCTGGCTCTTTCTCAACTTACGGTTCTAAGTATGTAGAAGAAGGCTTTGGTTTCGCATTAGGTTGGAACTATTGGTATAACTGGGCAGTCACGATTGCTGTTGACCTTGTTGCTGCACAATTAGTGATGCTTTATTGGTTCCCTGATGTTGATGGTTGGATTTGGAGTGCTTTATTTCTTGGCGTTATTTTCTTGCTTAACTATATTTCTGTAAAAGGATTTGGTGAGGCTGAATATTGGTTCTCTTTGATCAAAGTTTCCACAGTGATTATCTTTATTGTTGTAGGTATTGCGATGATCACTGGCATTATGAAAGGGGCTGAAAACGCAGGTTGGCATAACTGGGAAATTGGTGATGCACCTTTTGCGGGTGGGTTTGCTGCTATGATAGGCGTGGCAATGATTGTCGGTTTCTCATTCCAAGGTACAGAATTAATTGGTATTGCAGCAGGGGAATCTAAAGATCCAGCTAAAAATATTCCCAAAGCTGTGCGTAAAGTTTTCTGGCGTATTTTGCTGTTTTATATCTTTGCTATCTTAATTATTAGCTTAATTATTCCTTATACTGATCCAAACTTACTACGTAATGATGTTGGCGATATCAGCGTTAGCCCATTCACGTTAGTCTTTAAAAATGCTGGATTATTGTCTGCAGCTGCAATTATGAATGCTGTCATTTTAACTGCGGTACTTTCTGCGGGTAATTCCGGCATGTATGCCTCAACACGTATGCTGTTTACACTAGCAAGAGAAGGTAAAGCTCCAAAATGCTTTGGTAAACTGTCTAAGAATGGCGTACCACGTAATGCACTTTATGCAACAACCGTTGTTGCGGCTCTGTGTTTCTTAAGCTCAATGTATGGAAACCAGACTGTCTACTTATGGTTATTAAATACATCAGGGATGACAGGTTTTATTGCATGGTTAGGTATTGCGATAAGTCATTATCGTTTCCGTAAAGGTTATGTTGCACAAGGACGCGATTTAAATGATTTACCTTATCGTTCTGGTTTCTTCCCAATTGGTCCAATTTTTGCCTTTGTCCTGTGTTTAATTATTACATTAGGTCAAAATTACCAAGCATTTTTGGAAGATACGATTGATTGGTATGGTGCTATTGCAACCTATATTGGTATCCCATTATTCTTGTTAATCTGGTTTACTTATAAAATTGTGAAGAAAACTCGTTTTATCCGTTATAACGAAATGGAATTTCCAACGCATATTACGAATAAAAAACAACCTATAAATCAATAAAGTAAGGCGCTCGTTTTGTGATCATGGTCACATTTAAACGAGCGCTTTTTTATTTTTTTAATCTAATCGTTATAGAAAATATACAAAAACTCTAATTATATTAGCAATCGCATTGATAATTATTATTGTTTGCTTTATTGTTATCATATATTTCATTTGCTGATAAATAAAATAACAGCGTTATTGATTGTAAATATTATGCTCAATGTAATAAGTCGGATAATAATTAATCCTTATATCTCTCAATATTTCAGAGCAAAAACTTATCGTAATGTAATAAATTACACAACGAATGTATTTCACAGTATAATAATTTGGCGACTCATTTCTTTGTTAGATAAATCGTCCCGGATTGATAATTTGCTCCATAGCAATAAAAAGTATTTGATGAGTTGTACGGCATGTTTTTGTCTTCATAAAGCACAGGCAAAGACAGAAAAAGATAAAAAAAGACTGGGTACAACAATTGATATGAGCATTACGTCACAGCGACTTACCGCAGAAGAACTAGCAAAAAGCACATCAGATAACGTGAAAGCGCATTATCGAAAAATGATGAGTCAGCGTATGTTATGGCTAGGGGTTATCGTTTTAATTATTTGTGCTTCAGTCGTGTTGGATTTCACGATGGGGCCTTCCGGTTTATCACTGGATAAATTATTCACAACACTTTTTCAACCTGAGCTTGTTGATGCAGGTTCAAGAGTGATTGTATGGGATATTCGCTTACCTTATGCCTTAATAGCTGTGGTGGTAGGTATGTCGCTAGGGTTAGCGGGAGCAGAAATGCAGACCATTTTAAATAACCCTTTAGCGAGCCCATTCACCTTAGGTTTATCAAATGCAGCATCATTTGGTGCGGCATTGGCTATTGTGTTAGGTATTGGTATTCCAGGTATTCCTGACCAATGGTTTATTTCAGTCAATGCCTTTCTTTTTGCGTTGCTATCCGCCTTGTTATTAGACGGGATGACTCGTTGGACTCGCGTTCCGACATCTGGTGTTGTGCTCTTTGGTATTGCCATGGTGTTTACTTTCAACGCGTTGGTTTCAATGATGCAATTTATTGCGACAGAAGACACTCTTCAAGGGCTTGTTTTCTGGACAATGGGAAGTCTAGCACGCGCAACATGGATAAAGCTTGGTGTTATGACAGGGGCTTTTTCTGTCATTATGGTAATTTCATGGCTGAATTCATGGAAATTAACTGCGTTACGATTGGGTGAAGACAGGGCGATTAGCTTTGGTATTGATGTAAAACGTTTAAGATTAGGCTCATTGTTGCGTATCAGTATTTTAACAGCGTTGGCGGTTGCTTTTGTTGGGCCAATTGCTTTTATCGGATTAGTTGCCCCACATATTGCTCGCATGATGTTTGGAGAAGATCACCGATTTTATTTACCAGCAAGCGCATTAATCGGTGCTTTAGTTTTATCATTGGCGTCAATTGCTTCTAAAAATTTAATACCTGGTGTCATTATTCCGGTCGGTATTGTGACATCATTAGTGGGGGTGCCATTTTTCCTCAGCATGATTTTACGTCATAGAGGGAATATCTAATGATTGAAGGGTTAAAAATTCAAGACTTTAGTGCAGGTTATGCTAGGCATCTTATTATTAAGTCACTTGATATAGATCCCTTACCTAAAGGAAAAGTCACCGTATTATTAGGGCCAAATGGGAGTGGAAAAATCAACATTATTAAGAGCGTTAGCGGGATTAAATAGATCATCAGGTGTTGCTAGCTTAGATGGCGATGATTTGACATCAATGAATTTTGTACAACGTGCGCAAAATGTTGTCTATTTACCACAAACATTACCCTGCTGGTGTTCATTTACACGTTTTAGGATCCATTATTGTCGCTCAGCGTGCTTCAGGTGGATTACATAATGAACATAGTGAAGCACAGGTCATGCACTTATTACGTCAATTAGATATTGAGTATTTAGCTTTACGTTATTTAGATGAATTATCGGGTGGTCAAAAACAATTAGTTGGGCTTGCACAATCATTAATTAGACAACCCTCTTTATTATTATTAGACGAGCCCTTAAGCGCATTAGATCTTAATTACCAATATCATGTAATGAATTTGATCGTAAAGGAAACACATCGGCGAAATATTATTACTATTGTCGTGGTTCACGATATCAATATAGCCTTACGATATGGTGAATATGTATTAATGCTAAAACAAGGGCAGTTAATTGCGCAAGGCACACCTGATAAGGTTATTACGGCGCAAAGCCTTGCTGATGTTTATGGCATTCAAGGTCGATTGGAATATTGTTCACAAGGAATGCCTCAAATTATTATTGATGGTTTAGTGGATAAAATATAGAGAAGTAAAAGAGAAAATGAAGTAAATATAGGAATGCAGTAAATAGGGATATAAAAATAATATTAAAATAACGAAGGGTAATTAAAATTATTAATTACTCTAATTTCTGAGCAATTGTCGATCTGTCCATCTATATAAAATGTAAAGAATATATATTCTTGGAGAATCGGGAATGGTAGTGTTAAATAAAAATAAAATCGCGCTTAGTGTTGTTGCTGCAATTGCATCTAGTTTTGTTATGACTGCAACAGCAGAAAATGTAGAAAAATTACTTGTAACAACCGCTTCTGGGTTTAAACAAACAGTTGAAGATGCACCCGCGTCAGTTTCTGTTGTGACACGTGAACAATTAGAAACTAAGTCTTATCGTGACGTGACAGATGCGTTAAAAGATGTTCCAGGCGTATTGGTAACAGGTGGTGGAAGTAGTTCCGATATCAGTATTCGTGGTATGGATCCAAAATATACTATGATCTTGGTTGATGGTAAGCGTGTTGCCTCGCGTGAGACGCGTCCTAATAGTGATAACTCAGGTATTGAACAAGGCTGGTTACCGCCTTTACCTGCCATTGAACGTATTGAAGTTGTACGTGGCCCAATGTCTTCTTTATATGGTTCTGATGCGATGGGTGGGGTTATTAATATTATTACTCGTAAAGCACAAAAAGAGTGGAACTTTAGCCTACGTGCAGACAGTACTATCACAGAGCGTAAAGATTCAGGTAACACCAATCAAGGAAGTTTTTATGCTGGTGGCCCATTAATCGATAACGTATTAAGTTTGAAAATTCAAGGTCAATATTCACATCGTAGTGAGGATAAAATAGTCAATGGCTATAATCGTCAAATCACTGCAACAGGTGGTGGTACTTTAAGTTGGACGCCTGATGAAAAAAATACGATTGATTTTGAGTTTAAGAAAGATAATCAACACCGCGACTCACGTGTTTGGTATTCAAAATCAGGGTTACCTAGTCGAGGCAAAGCACCTGAAAGTAGCTTTACTGACTATGAGTTAACTCATTATGCGTTAACTCATGATGGTATCTATGATTTTGGTACAATGAATACTTACGTTCAACGTGATGAAAGTCGCAACCCATCTCGCAAAATGGATTATGACGATACTACGGTACGTAACCAAACCGTCTTTATTTTGGGTGACCATACATTAAGTGTGGGGGCACAATATCGTTATGAAGAATTAAAAGATGAAGGCAATAAGTTAAAAGGTAGCAATAAATTAGATCGTTATAGCTGGGCACTATTCGCTGAGAATGAGTGGGCAATGACCAACGATTTCGCCTTAACCGGTGGCTTGCGTATGGACAAAGATGAAAACTTTGGTACGCACTGGACACCTCGTGTTTACGGTGTGTGGCATATGGCAGATGAGTGGACACTAAAAGGTGGGGTATCTACAGGTTATCGCTCACCGGATTTACGCCAAGCAACAAATACGTGGGGACAAGTTACGGGTGGTGGGCGCTTAGACGGTGTTATTTTCGGTAATGCTGACTTAAAACCAGAAAAATCAGTAACTGAGGAAATTAGCCTGATCTGGGATAATCGAGATAATCTAACCGCAAGCCTTACTGTTTATAACACTGATTTTAAAGATAAAATTATGGAAAGACGTGTTTGCGACAAAGATTCATCGAGAAAATGTGAGGCAAGTGATGGTTTTGGTCATGTCTATGATTTCGTGAGCTCACGTGAAAACGTTGATAAAGCCAATATGCGTGGTATCGAGGTTACAGGAAACTGGACGATTTCCCCTGAATGGAATTTAGCAGCTAATTACACTTTCACAGATTCAGAGCAGAAGAGTGGGGCATTTAATGGTAAACCTCTAAATAAACAGCCTCGCCATATGGCAAACGCAACTTTAAATTGGGAAACTACGCCAGAAATGGAAACGTGGGCGCGTATTAACTTCCGTGGTAAAACCTCGGATTACTTATCACGCACCTCAATGGCGAAAGGTACACCTTCTTATGCATTTGTTGACATTGGTACTAGTTACAGCTTAACCAAACAGCTTAATGTGATTGGTGGTGTCTATAACGTGTTTGATCGTCGTATTAATTATGAAAACTTTAATACTACATTAGAAGGCCGTCGTTACAATATTGGTTTGAATTACAACTTCTAATTTATTACCCTCAGTTTGTGTCATTAAGACTCCACTTGTTGGAGTCTTTTTTTATCACTTATTGTTTTTTATTTGTTCAGAATTAAGATTGGAAAAATTAAATATTGGGGGTTACATTTGGCTCAATAAATTATCTTATCAACTGTTTTATTCTGACTGTTTGATTGTTACTTCTACGTATTATCTGTCATTTTTTTCTTAATTCATCCTCTTGCTTTTTATTTATGTAAAACAGGTTATTAAAAAACAAACACTTTTTATTAAAAGTCGGTCTTTTTATATAAACAAGTGTTTGTTAGCAATTTATTAACATTAATCTTATTAATGTATTTTATATGTCTTATTTTTGTGGATTGGTATTGATTTAGATTTTATTTTATTTTTTATTGTTATTTATCAGCTTGTTGAGTGTTTTTTGTTTGAGTGAAATTCTGTTTTTTTGAGTATTTATATCTTAATCTTTGTGATAAAAGTACACCTATTGTTAATTAAATGTAGCGTTATGGGTTGACATAGTTTGCGAATTGAAAAGATCGTAAAAAAAGGGGGCTTTTTGATGAAAATGTATTGCTATTTAAGTCTGAGACGTGCAAAATGCGCCCACTAAAAATATGACTGATGCGTTTAAAGTGCATCGGTTTTTTTTTGCATTTTTACTTATTACTACACCAAGAGGTCAGATTCACTTGAGTCTGAATAGATAACATAATTTGATTAGCAGCCAGCCCCTTAGAGAAAGGGTTGTCGTGATAGAGGAATGCTAATATGGTACAATTATTCTCTTTCGCAGTCGGGCCAAACGGTACCTGCGGTAATGATGACTACGGAGCACGGCGTCTCCTAAATACATACACATCCTTAAAAACTTCATTCTATTCTGTTTATAGGCAGATGCGAAGTCTTCCCAGTAACTATCGGTTGAGTTTATTGAATACTCAAACCGAAGTTATGGGAGGGTTCGCGAATGTCAGATAACGTCATCTCCTCTATCGGCACTAACCAAACCGGTGCTAACAATCGCGTTCAACTACGTAAGACATTGACCCTAATGCAGGTAGTCATGATGGGGCTTGCTTTTTTACAGCCTATGACTATTTTCGATACATTTGGCATCGTTTCTGGCATTACTAATGGTCACGTAGCAACATCGTATGCAATAGCTTTAGTTGCAATTTTATTTACCGCGGTAAGTTATGGGAAATTGGTTAAGCGTTTTCCATCAGCTGGCTCGGCATACACTTATGCTCAAAAATCCATGAGTCCATATGTCGGCTTTATGGTAGGTTGGTCTTCTTTATTGGACTATCTATTTATGCCAATGATCAATATTCTATTGGCGAAAATCTATTTACAAGCAATATTCCCGGGCGTTGAACCGTGGATCTTTGTATTTGGCTTAGTGGCTTTAATGACGTTCTTTAACCTACGTGGTATTAACGTTGTTGCTAACTTAAATACAGCAATTGTTATTGTGCAAGTTGCAGTAATGGTTGTGTTTGTAGGGTTACTTATTCACGGCGTATATAACGGGGAAGGTGCAGGGGAGTTATGGACCTTTAGACCGTTTGCATCTGTGGATGCTGAATTAATACCTATGATAACCGGAGCCACAATACTTTGTTTCTCATTCTTAGGTTTTGACGGTATCAGTACATTGTCAGAAGAGACACCAAATGCAGGTAAAGTTATTCCTAAAGCGATTTTCTTAACAGCGCTGATTGGTGGGATCATTTTTATTGCAGTTTCTTACTTTTTACAACTGTATTTTCCTGATATTTCACGATTTAAAAACCCAGAAGAGTCACAACCTGAAATAATGTTGTATGTTGCTGGTGCTTTATTTCAGTCCATTATTTTAGTGTTCTCTTGTGTAACTGTATTAGCATCAGGTATGGCAGCTCATGCTGGTGTTGCTCGTTTACTTTATGTAATGGGACGTGATGGGGTATTCCCAGAGAAGACATTTGGTTACGTACATCCTAAATGGCGTACACCTGCATTTAACGTGCTATTAGTTGGTTTCTTAGCGCTAGGTGCTGTGTTCTTTGATTTAGTAACTGCAACGGCGTTAATTAACTTTGGTGCGTTAGTTGCGTTTACTTTCGTGAACTTGTCTGTTATTTCACAGTTCTATATTCGCGAGCGCCGTAATAAAGGGGTAATGGATCACATTAATTACCTGATATTACCGATTATTGGTGCCGCGACAATGGGCGTCTTGTGGATAAACCTTGAACCTGGTTCTATGGAATTAGGACTTGTTTGGGGGGCAATAGGTCTTCTTTATATGGTATGGATCACTCGTCGTTTCCGTCGCCCAATGCCACAAATGCCAGAAAAGTAATATCCTAAAAATTGAAATAATGATAAATGAAATGGCCTCAGTAATGAGGCCATTTTTTTACATTAGATAAACAAGAATAGAATACATCAGGCTAATAAATAACCAATGGTTGATTTGCACACAATGAAATTAGGTGTATTTACTTATTTAAATAAAAAAATTTAAAAATAATTTTATGTGGAATATAAGTTTATTCTTAAGTGTTTATATCTAAGTGTTTTTACCTATTAATATTAAATTAAATATTAATTTGAATATATCTATATATATGAAAAATAAAGTCTATATATTTTAAATATATCCTTTATTTTTAAAGTATTATATTGATGCTCAATTAAAGATTAGGCATATATCCTAAAAATAAAGAAATTACTTTATAAATAAAGTTTTTTGAATAATTATCTTTTCGCAATTTAAACACACTCCATGAGTAAATTTAAATTGTTGTGCTACTCTTTAAGGGAATTAGAAAATATAGTTTCTTAAATTTTATCCAATAAGATAATTAAGAGAATATAGCTAATTTCAATAGGCGATTTATTTAAAAAACGAAAGGTAACAATATGTCTTTAATTAAGAAAGTTGCTCCGTTTATCGTGTTGTCTGGATTTATGGTTGCAGGCAATGCTTTTGCTGTAACACAGGGTACAACTGTGTCATTCGAAGCATTAATTCGTGCCGCAAGTTGTGATGTTTCTTCAACAACAGAAGGTTCTAGAATTGATTGGGGAACTTTTACGAGTGATGAAGTCTCTGGTAAAAACGTCGGTGATCAATTAGGAGATAACAAGACGTTTAATTTAGAGCTTTCTAATTGTACAGCAGCATTAGCAGCTGATGGAACAATCAATCTTTATGCTCGTGGTAATAAATCAAACTTTGATTCTGAAATGTTTGCTAACGCAACAGCAGCTTCTTTAGCTGTAAAATTGTTAGCAACAGCAAGTAATACTTTAGTTAAACCAAATGTTGAAACAGGTCTGACATTAGGACAAGAGATCATTAAAGACGGCACTGGTCGTATTCCGATGACTGCTGGTCTGTATTTAACAAATGGTGCAGTAACAAGTGATGAATTAAAAGTACCAGTTACTTTTACTGTTGCTTATAACTAATATTACTTAATTTTTAGAGGCTCTATCTAATAGAGCCTCTCATTAAAGAAGAAATATAATGATTAAAGTTACAAATAGAATCAGAAAATTTTTTGTTATTTTACTAATGATTATATCTCCACTTGCTTATTCCAAAGGTGTGGGTTTAAACGCTACACGTATTATTTATCCTGAAGGTGAAAATAGTGTAGGTGTTATTGTTCGTAATGAAGAGCCAAAAATAAATTATTTGGTACAAACTTATATTTCCTCTGATGAAAACCCTGTTGTATTTCAAGTCACGCCACCTCTTTTTAGAATTAATAGTTTATCAAGGCATGAAGTGAAAATTTATATCATGAGTAATTCTTTACCGAAAGATAGAGAAAGTATTTTTTATTTTCATGCAAAGATGATCCCTGGACAAAACAATAATTCTGACACAGCGGGCTTAAGTGTGGGATTTGATAATGTCATAAAACTTTTCTACCGACCTAAAAACTTACCGATGACATCAGAGGATGCGCAAAAGAAATTAGGATTTAGTGTGGAAGGAAAGCAATTAAAGGTAGTCAATAATTCTCCTTATTACGTCAATTTTGCTGGGTTTTCTGTCAACAATATAAAGCTAGATGTTAGTTTGGCCAATAACAATGCCATGATCGCGCCTTATAGTTCGATAAAATATGCCTTACCTATAGGGGTAAGTAAAGGAAGTGTTCAATGGCGTACAATAGATGATTTAGGTGGATTTAATGAACATAAAGCCACATTTTAAGCCAATTGTGTTGGGCGCATTATTAGCCTGTGTTTCTTTTTATGGGCATAGCGCTGTTGATGATTCTGCGGTTGTCATCGTAAAAGGCTCAGTAACAAAAGGTACATGTGCTTTTACTTTATCAGACCAAACGGTGAAATTTTCTCAATCAACGTTAATGCAAAATGTTGATGAAATAGGTGTAAAAGAAGAAAACAAAATACCTTTTTCTGTTAACTATCTTTGTCAAGATTATGTTGATGAAACACCTGATATGGAAGTTGTTATCAAAGCGGGATCAGGAACAGAAATTGCAAATAACAAAATATCACCGGTGAATAATCCAACCAATGCAAGTTTTGCTTTGTACGATTGTAAAAACGGTCATTGTTCTTTAGTTAATTTTAATGCCGGGACAAGTTCTGTTTTTATTACAACTGGAAACGGTAATAAAAATAAAGATTTTGAAGTAGAGCTCGTTAAGAAAGACGGTTCAGCGGTTAATCCTGGCACGCTAAAAGCAATATTAGCATTAACACTTATACAACCTTGAGAGAGTAAATATGAATATATTTCTATTGAAAAGGAATTTGTTAAGTTTATTTATTACACCTGCACTCTTTATCAGTTTTAGTGCTCAAAGTATTGAATTTGACTTTAACGTGATTATTGATAAACAAACTTGTAAGCTCTCTGTTTCTGGTACAAGTAACAATGAAGTTGATTTTGGCAGTATTCAATCGAATAAAATTAAAAATAATCTTATAGAACCTATACCGATAAAGGTTTTACTGAGTGACTGTAAAACAAATGACTTCTTTGATACTTATGTGACGATGAAGGCAAAAAGTACTTTAAATACGGTTACTTTTAATGATGATCTCACTAAAAGTTTTGGTATCAGAGTATCGAATAAAAATAATGTCGCTCAATCTAATCTTAATGCGGATTTTTTTAAATCTGAAGATACTGTTTGGGATAACATTAGTAAAGATCAGTTAGAAAAAACACTTTATACCTATGTTAAATGCAAAGATCCTGCAACTTGTGATCCTGAAGCCGGAGAGTTTTCAGCAACGTTAACTTTTTCGTATATTGTTGATTAAGATATTATATGAATAATTTTATTATAAAAATTTCTATTATTTTAATATTGGCTTTTACTTATTTTAATGCTAATGCTCAAGGGGTTAGTTTAGGCAAAACACGAGTTATTTTTACCGAAGGTAGTTCAAGTGAAAGTATATATATTTCTAATGATGATAATCAGCCTTATTTAATACAAGCTGGCGTTACTGAGAAAATTGATGGAAATTTATCCTCTAATTTTATCGTTACTCCTCCGGTTTTTCGTTTAGAAAATAAAAGTGTATCATCTTTACGTATTTTATTAAAAGATACTCAATATTTACCCAATGATAAAGAGTCACTCTTTTATTTGAATACAAAAATTATACCTTCCACTAAACGACCTAATGAAGGTGAGTCACAGGAATCAAAATTAGTATTAATAACTAATTTTGTGATTAAAGTTATTTATCGCCCTGAAAATATAGCAAGGCCTTCAGAACAAGATTACAAAAAAATCCTTCTTAAAGAAAAAGAAGGAAAATGGTTTTTAGATAACCCAACGCCATATTATATGACATTAACATCAATTAAAGTTGATAATAAAAATATAATAGAACTTTCTTGTTAGCTCCTTATAGCAAGACCGAATGGGCGGAACAATCAATAAAAGAAGCTAGTTGGCATATAATTAACGACTATGGTGAGTTATCAAAAGAATTCAAATATAAGGGATAATGAGATGAACATTTTGAATAGTCGTATTTTTTTTATTACTACTTTGATATTAGGTTTTTTTTATTGCCAATTAGCATGGTCTGCTAATAATGCATTTGAATTTTCATTACAAAGAATGACATATAATGAAGGTAGTAAAAGCATCTCTATCGGTTTAAGAAATAATGAAAAAAAAGCATATCTTATTCAAGCTAGTATGAGATGGTTAGATGAATCCACAGGATTACAATTAATTGATAAAAAAGAGAATCCTCCTTTTATTCTAACTCCATTGTTACAAAAAATAGAACCTGAAGAATACTATGAATGGGTAATTAAATTTACGGGATCCGAAAGTAAATTACCAACAGATAGAGAGAGTGTTTATATTGCTCAATTTCGATTAATCCCATCGACAGCTGAAGAAACACCGAATGTACAGATGAACTTTATTAGGGCATTAAACTTTAAAGTATATTATCGGCCAAAATCTCTTGAAGGTATAAAAATAAAAGATGCAGAAAAAAAATTATCAATGTTGGTTGATGGTAATAAAATAATCGCTAGAAATGATTCACCCATTTATCTTGCTTTTAACACAATAAAGATAAATGGAAAAGAAATCGAACTGCAAGAGTTGTCGAAAAATGTTCCTCCTTTTGGCACACAAGAATATTTATTTTCAAATGAAAAAAATATTACATCTATTCATTGGCAAGTATTAGATGAGTTTATGTTTCCATTAGATGAAAAAATGAAAACAGTAAATTAATAGTTTTATAAAAGTGTATTTTTATAAAGATAAATATTAAGAGTGTAAAAATGAATAAATCAATGACAATGTTTAGATATAGTTTTTTTACATCACTTATTTTGTTCTCATTTCATTCTTTTGCAGAAGATTATTTTGATCCCGCATTACTTGATGGACAATTAGGTACATCTGCAAATGAAATTGATTTAAGCCAGTTTTCACAAAAGGATGCTTTACCTGAAGGTAAAATATCTTTATTAGTTTATGTCAATGGTAATAATACGGGTGAGATAATTATTGATTTAATAAAGGGGCCTAATAACAAAGTAGTACCTGAAATTACGCGAGAGTTATTAGATGAATTAGGTGTTAATACTAAAGTAATACCTGATTTGAACACATTAAAAAATGATCAAGTAATTTATGATATTACTGAATATATACCTGATGCATCAATAAAAGTAAATTTATCAGAACTAAAATTAATTACTAGTTTTCCTCAAATTGTGATGTCTAATGAGGCTGTTGGTTATATTGACCCCGCCTCTTTTGATAGTGGTGTTACGGCTATGTTTATTAATTATATGCTGAGCGGGGGACACTCTTCTAACGACAGTCATTTCGATAAAATTAATAATAATGGAAAACAAAAAAATGATAACTTCTTTGCTCAATTAAGAGCGGGGTTTAATCTTTATGATTGGCGTTTACGCTCGACAATGACACAGACATATACTCGAAATTCAAATAATACAGAGACTCAAAGTAATAATAGTAATAAATTTTCTAATACATATCTTTCTCGTAATCTTTACTCTTTACGTTCGGAATTTATTATTGGTGAAACTACAACAGGAAATGATGTCTTTGATAGCATTCCAATGAAAGGAATACGTTTAGTTTCTAATGAACAAATGTTGCCGGCCAGCCAGCAAGGTTTTGCTACTGATGTGAGTGGTATTGCTCAATCTAATGCTCAAATTACTATCCGACAAAATGGGAATGTCATTTATCAAACTTATGTTGCCCCTGGTGCATTTAAAATAACCGATCTTTATGCTAGTGGTTCGGGAGGGAACTTAGATGTCACAGTGAAAGAAGAAGATGGTTCAGAAAGGACATTTACAGTTGCTTTTTCATCATTACCCGTAATGTTAAGGCCAGGTGGTTGGAAATATGAAATTAGTACTGGGCGATTTGATGGTGGCACAACGGTTGGTTCTAAAAAAGCAGATTTTCTGCTTGCCAGTGGTATTTATGGTTTACCTCATGATGTCACTCTTTATGGTGGGTTATTAGGTGCGAAAGATTATTACGCTATTTCTTCTGGGATAGGAATTTCATTAGGTAATTGGGGTGCTCTGTCTACAGATATTACACATGCTCATGCTGACTTTAATACAATAGGCTCCCAAAATGGGCAATCTTATCGATTCCGTTATTCTAAGAATATGACTACTACAGGAACCTCTGTTGACTTAACGGCATTACGTTTTTTCAACTAAAGATTATTACGATTTTTAATCAATTTAATACTGAAGATTATCGGTTAAAAGACGGTACTTCACCGTGGTTAGGTGAACGAGAAAAAAGTCGTTTTACAACGTCATTATCACAATCATTAGGTCAGTACGGTAGTATTTATTTATCTGGTAGCCGTTATAATTATTGGGAACAAGATAAGAATGTTACTCAACTTACCACGGGTTATAACGGAAATATTCGTGGTATTAATTTTGGCGTTAACTACAGTATTGATAGAATAAAATCAGATGATAGTTGGCCTGAAAATAGGCAAATTAGTTTTAATGTGAGCGTTCCATTTAGTGTGTTTAGTAATTCGCCTGCGCTCAACAATTTTAATAGCACTTACATGATAAACCATGATAATAATGGAAGAACTAACCAGCAAGTTGGATTATCTGGTAGTGCATTTGATAACTCCTTATCTTATGGTATTTCTCAATCTTGGGCTAACCAAGGTCAATCTAATAATGGCTCAGCATATGCTAATTATTCAGGTAACTATGGCACATCCTCTCTAAATTATAATTATTCAAGTGACTATTATAATGTTAATGGCAGCATGAACGGTGGTTTACTTTTACATTCAGGTGGTTTATTGCTGGGTAGAAGTATGGGCAATAGTATGGCTATTGTTGAAGCACCTGGAGCAAAAGGAACTGAATTAAGTTCAGGAAATGGTGCGATTAATGGACAGGGATATGCGTTATCACCATATCTTACAGAATATCGCCAAAACACAATTGCATTAAATGTAAATACATTGCCTGATAATACGACTCTACAATCCACATCTCAAAATGTCGTTCCGACAAAAGGCGCTATTGTTAAGGTTGCCTTTAAAACAAAGATTGGCTTCCAAGCTATTTTAAATCTTTCTCAAAATAAAAGTGTTGTCCCATTTGGCGCTATTGCGACGTTAATTGATGCTGATAATCCTAATGATTTGAATACAGGTATTGTTGGTGAAAATGGCCAGCTTTATATGAGTGGGCTTCCTGATAATGGTAAGCTGTTAGTGAAATGGGGTAATAAAAACCAGCAAAGCTGCAACGTTTCATATAGTGGCTTAAGTAATATTGAAGTCAATAGCAAGCAACCAATAAGAATTTTATCTCTTTCTTGCCAATAAAAAATAATCCTTATTTTATAGGTGGATGCATAACAATGAAAATGCGTAATTTAATGATGGCATCACTAACTTCAGTATTAATGACTTCGTCATTTAATGTTTTAGCTGGAACAGATAGGGGTGCTATGACATTAAGCTTAACTGGGGTGATTGATATGAATATTAGCCCCACTCAAGTTCAATATATAAATGGTACATTGACTGGGACTAGTAGTTTTCCTGGGAGTCCTGTTTATGATATTAGCAGTAACTCTTCTTGGGATACTAAGTATGCGATTATTTCTTTAAGTCAGTCAAAAACGAGATGTGATGCCACATTTGTTTCTAAAATTCCTGGGCAAACTAATAAATACGGTCTAAAACTAACGCATTCCAATAATACAAATACGGCAGTTTATGTAACACCACAATTTAACTTCAATGTCAGTTTATCTAATTTTAGTTCTAATTATCAAAGTGCTTATTCGGGGCAATTTTTTCAGGTGAATAGTAGTCTTGTTGATAAAGAATCATCTAGCATTAATGTATGTTTTGTGCCACATAATTATGCAACGACAACAGTTCCTGGTGGTGGCTCAAAAGTTGTTAGTGTCACAACACCAAGTTCATTTCCTGTTTATATTGATGCTAATTTAACGCCAGGTAAGTTAACGTATAAAGGCACTCCTTTTTATGTAGGTAGTTTTGGTCGGAGTGCTAGTGGGGACTTTTTTGCACAAGTTAACGTAATTGCAGATGTAACAGTAAAACGTTCTTGTGCTGTTACTGGTGTATCTAATCAACAAATTAATGAAAATATGACATTTACGAATGAAGTTATTAGAGATTCTGTATTTACATTATCCTGTGGTGGATTAGGCAACCCTGTAAATATGTCAGCGGTGATTAAAGAGGGAAGTTTAGATCCCAGTAATGTAAATAAATTAGTCTTAGCTCCTATTAATGGTACTGTATCTAACAAAAAACCTTGGGTGATAGGATTGCCTTATAAGCAAACTTCAACACCGAATTTAAAATGTGCTGATGAAAATAATAACAATCTATTAAAGTTCAATAATACCGATCTCGAACTAAGTGGAACCAATATGGGGAATAATCAACCTGATATATTTGGTATTAAATGGGCTCTTTGCAAACCAGATGGCACAAAAGCGGGTGAATATCGCGGAAAAGTGGATGTAAATATTTTTGTTCGCGGATAAAGATAATGGTTTAAAAAAAGGAAAAGTGGATCTTAGGATCCACTTTTTTTATGAAAGATATTTTTATTTCTATTTATTTCATTTATGATTTTATTTTATCTTAAATAAATATTTCAATAGTAAATTATTTTAACTCAAGTTTTTTAAACTAAATTTAGTCTTCTACCTAAATTGCTTTATTCGTTCTCCGCATAACGGATAATCAACTATCCGGCTTGGTGAATAAGAGGATAATTTTAAACTCTCATAATATGTAGCAACTTATCATTGCGGATCAGTTATAGATAGTTAGAGTTAAGAATTCCTCAATAAGAGCCTCATTCCTATAAACTATCCGCGTTGAATACTTCACTTTATTATGAGGGAGTGTTAAAAAATCCTAATCAGAAAGAGATAGATACTTTCATATCAATGCTATTATCTTGCTGATTTTTTGCTGTTAATCCACTATATCCGATTGATAATTTTGATATTTCATTGATTTGGATTGTTGTTCCTGCTTTAACCACAAGAGCATCCCGTGCCGTATCAACGCTATTAGCAGTAAATGTTGGTTGGGTATTAGTGAAACGTAAATTGATACCTCGTTCCATATCGTGGTATTGGTGTAACCAACCTAGTTCGCCATACAGAGAAACATTAGATTTATTGTTAAGTTTCCACTGGTTATTTAAACGTAACCCTGTAGTAGATGTGGTTGAATTTAAACTTTGTGAATGGGCTTGTAAGGCTGCACGGCCTCCTTGCTCGTTAATGGTAGCGTTTTTTGTTTTGGCGTATTCTAAATTAACAAACGGCTCTAATTGTGTGTCCGAAAGAGTTATTGGATAAGCCACTTCGATAAATATCTGGTTGGTGTTCCCATTGTAATTAGCCGTATTTTTATCTGATTGCGCGACGTAATTGAGCGTTTTTGAGGTATGGACACGATGAAACGTATTCGATACACCTGCACGTAGCGTGATACGGTTAAAATCATAACCACTATAGAGTGATAAGTGGTAGTTTTCGCTATTTGCGTGACTGTTATAACCTGAAAGAGAGGTTTTGGTGACCCCCGCTGCTACACCAAGTAGCATTTTATCGTTGTTAAAACGCTGATCCGCACCTAATAGTACACCATAGGCAGAAGCATCATAGCTATTCGCATTACCATCACTTGAGCTATCTTCCCAATTATAAAGGACTTTAGCCCAGACATTGCCTTTATTGTCTGTACTTTCTTTTTCGCTATTAAGTATTTCTGCGTTTTTAACCTGAGAGAGGAGTGTTTCTTTTATTTGCCGGCTACCGTTAAGTTGATTAGATAAAACATCGGCATGAATTTGACCAGTTAATTCATTAAAGGCATTGCGGACATCATTTTTTAGATCCATTCCGACAATGCTTTCATAGACAGGATGCCCAGAAGGTAATGCATCTATTGCATTGGCAATAGATATTTGGTTTTTTGTTTTTGCCAAGCTTGAAAAAGCAGTATTATTTCTTCCGATATTTAATATTACTGCATTCTGATCGTAATATAGTGTTGTTCCTACAAAAAGATAGTTTGGATTAACATCAGCGAATTTACCATTAATACCTTTATCCGCCATTAAAATAGTATATTTCGTGTTATATAGACTCTGAACATTGTCTTTTGTGAGGAGGTTTTTATTCTTTTCAAGAGATACATTAACTGTACCTCCATTAAGTATCACTGTGCGAGGCTCATTATTTTATCGCTATCACCTTGTGAATTGACTTCAACCAGATAGTGGCTATCAGAATTAAAGAGCACAGTATCATCTATATTAATCGTACCAATTGAATAGCCTGGTGCTACGATACCTCCTGAATTCACTTCTAGTTTCTTAATTTTCCCTTTACCAGTAAGTACACCCTTGTCATTGATATTGACCTGAGAATTTATGCTCCCATTATTTAATAGTAACGTTCCTTTATTAACATCCAGTAAAGAATTTAATTTTCCTTCAAGTAACAATGTACCACCATTGATGGAAGAATTTTTTGAATAGTGATTTTCGCCTATAAGTAGTAAATTTCCCTGATTAACCTCGACGCCTGCAAAATGGTTATTGCCAGATAAGATTAATGTGCCATCGCCTTGTTTGATTAATTTACCAGGCCCACTAATATCATTTTTCCATTCATCAAGTTTACCAAACTCAGCGAAGTCAAATTTATTATTTGTTTGATTAACAATAAAATGATTATAGAAATATGAAGGCCCATTATAGGCTTTAGGAAGATTAATTAATCCCCAGCTAGGATCTGGATCATTTTCGTTTGAAGCCCAGCCAGCCAAAGAATTACTAGGGTAGGCTGTGCTCGCTAAAATAGATTGTCTCTGCTCTTTGGTTAAATATGCAAAACGTAAACGTAGTAAATTGTTGGCTGAACTGGGTATTTTATTGGGGAAAATTAGCGGTAAAATTTCAGGATCTTTTATTCCATAATAACCTGCTTCATCGTTAGTTATTTTTTTCGGTGTGGTTAAACAATTTAGGCTTTTACACTGATTAGCGACATTCTGGCGGACTTCTTTGGCAAGTTTAACAAAAGTTCGAGTAGTGTCATCATCTGCAAGCATCTGTGATAACAGGTAATAATTTCCTATTCTCGAAGCGATGGTATCTGTTGCAAAGTGTGCCCCTACGATAACTCGACTTTCACCATATTCTATTGCTCGGGCAAACATTTCACTGCCCTTTTCAGGGAATAATATGGATAAAACCGTAGCTTGCTTATATCCGTTCCATGTATGTCCACTTGGGTAAGATGAACCTGTTATATTGGTATAATTGTTAAGATAATTACCTTCCTTATCAATAACTTGATAAGGTCTGCCACGTAAAAAAAGTTCTTTTAAGATAAAATCTATCGAGCGTGCTCTTTTTTTGTTTGGATCATAAGCATATGTACCTGTGTTATGTAATATGTTCAGATCTTGGTAAGCTTGAATATCGCTAAAATTGATCGACTTGGCGTTATCGCCAAATAAAATATTGGCATAGGTATTAAAAAACATAAGAATGGCTCTGTGACTTATCAGCTTCGGCCAGTTCTCTCCGTTCACCAGTGATAGTTTGATAATTATTGCTTATTATTCTATCTAGTTCGGCTGTTTTTGACTCATTTTCAGGGGGAATTGTGATGACACCATTTTTGATCTCTTCCAGCCAATTATTGCGTTGGTCTATAATACGTTGTTTGGTTGCTAAAATATCTGTTTCAGACCATGATGAATTTGAAAAAAGTAAAAAAAAGAAGCTTAACGAGGTAGGTATTACAATGTTTTTCATAAAATAAGCCATAGTCTCCAAAAAGTTTGGAGCTAATTTATATTATTTATGTTTATTTTTTATGACAGGGTATTATATTAAGAGATATATTTAAAGTTGGTTTTAATTTATTCATTAATAATGTTTTGATTATTTTCTACTACAATATACGATTATTTTAATGCGATATGATAAATGTGAGGATGAAACATTGGCATGCTCTATATATTTAAAATAAAAATTAGAACATGCCAATCATTTAATTTATACCTAACTTAATAAATGAAGGTTATCTAAGATTTTATCCATTTTTTTTATAATACTTCATTTATCATTTTATTCATTTATTTTAGAATGAATATAACGAACTTTTAGATTCTTTTAATTTTTTTGCTAATTCAGAAGATTCATATCGCTCTGTTACTATTTCGATGTAAGAGGCATTTTCTGTTGATTCGGCTACTTCAAGTGCCTTATTTAACTCATCTATCGTTGTAACTTTCACACAATGCCAATCTTTGGCACCGAAAGCTTTAGGTAATTGATGATAATTCCATTGAGCAAGATCGTTATAATAGGCTTCAGGATAATCACATAATAATCGTTCAATTAAATAACCATCGTTATTTAAAACAAGAATAATCGGTTTTAATCTAAAACGAACAAATTGACTTATTTCTTGTACGGTTAATTGATGTGAGCCTTCACCTGTAATTAAAATAACTCGTTTATCCGGCGCGGCAAGTGCAGCACCAAATGATGCGGGTGTTGCCCAACCAATAGAACCCCATAATGTTTGGTTATGGAACTGAGCACCTTCTGGTAATAGAGCAAAGCCTAATCCCATTGATGATGTGCCTGTTTCAGCAATAATAATATCGTTAGGTCTAAAGAATTTCTCTAATCGAGGATAGAGATATTGCGCTGTAACTTTACCGTTATCAGATAAAATTGCTTCTCCTAATCCCTTGACTTTAATCTGATGATAAGTTTTATTCGGTAATCGCTTTGTTAGTTCAGAGAGAATATCTTCCATATAAACAGAAGAATAGATAACGGAATCAATTTCAACATATTTTGGCATGATGTTGATAAATTGTTCTGGTTTAATATTGGCAGTGAAACTCCCTGCATTAAAGTCGGTCATCATTGCTCCGATCCCTAACACATATTCACTATTTTCGACAAATTCTCTGACATCTGGCGTCATTAATTGTCCATCATACATCCCAACATATTGAGTATTAGATTCATTTAATATGCTTTTATCCATAAACATAGTGGCATAAGGTAAACCTGTTTTATCAATAAAAGCTTGGACATTATCTGATAACCCTAAACGTGTGGATAAAATACCGGGTAATACGCAGATATTATTGCTTTGTGTAAGCTTATCAATAATCAGTGATACCACTTTTTCTAGTATTTCTTTATCACTTATTGGTTTTTTCTGTGTGGTAACAGAGGTGTTTTCTATCACTGGCATCACTGCATAATCAGATGGTAAACCAATATAAACAGGACGACGTTCTTTTAATGCTGTCGCAATTAAACGTTCCATTTCAGCGATGCAATTTTCTGGCGTTAATATTGCATGAGCACAAGCAAGACGCTGAGCTAATTGATAAAAAATATCAAAATCACCATTACCTAAGGTATGGTGAACAAGGCGTTTACTTTTTTGCACACCACTTGCTGGCATCCCAACTAAATGAAAAATAGGCAGATTTTCTGCATAAGAGCCAGCAATAGCATTAATCGCACTTAATTCTCCAACTCCAAATGTGGTTGATAACGCAGCCATACCTTTAATTCGAGCATAACCATCAGCAGCATAAGCAGCATTTAATTCGTTACAGTTACCAATCCAACGTATATGGTTGCTATTACAAATCGTGTCTTCTATAGGAAAAGCGTAATCACCGGCAACACCAAAAACATCACTTATACCTAAGTCATATAATCGGTTTAGCATATATTCAACAACAGTCTTATTCATATTATCTCCAGAATATCCAAATAATAATCTGTAAAAATAGTATTATTCATTTATATTATGCTTAATGTTTTACCGCGGATATAAATCAATATGAAATGGTTTATTATTATTGATGGTATAACTAAATGTAATAAGGTAAATATTACTAATGGATATTCGTACATTACGTTATTTTGTTGAAGTCATTCAATTAAATGGTTTTAGCCGAGCTGCTGATGCTCTATTTATTACTCAGCCTGCAATTAGTCGTAGCATTAAAAAATTAGAAAATGAATTAGGTGTTATTTTATTGGTAAGAGAAGTTGATGGCGTAAGATTAACTGATGATGGCGCGATACTTTTTGAACATGCAAAAAAGATACTCGCACAATTTAATAGTATGAATAAAGCCCTTCAGGACAAGTCAGGAGCATTAACAGGAACATTAAATGTTGGATTACCTCCGGTAATAGCTTCGACGTATTTTGCCGATATTATTATGGCATTTAGTTCTCTACACCCTCAGGTTGAACTGAAAATATTTGAATTGGGAACTAAACAAATGGCAGAAGCGATGGTTGAGGGAAAAGTAGAAACAGCGGCCGTGGTATTACCTTTTAATAATGACATATTTGAATTAACGCCTTTTTCAAAAGAAAGTCTGATGCTATTAGTGTCTCCATCACATCCTTTAGCCATCAAAAAAGAAGTGCATTTTAAAGAGTTAATAAGTGAGCCTTTTATTTTTTTCTCTGAAGATTTTCGCATTAATGATTTAGTTTATAGCGCCTGCGGTATTTATAATACAAAGCCTATTATTGCAGGACGTAGTAACCATTTAGATTTAATTATAGCGATGGTAAAAGCGGGTGTAGGTGTAACACTATTGCCTGGAAGTATGTGTAATAAAAATCCCATTGATGACTTAATCGTGCTTCCTGTTGTTGAACCGACATTGTCATATCAATTAGCATTAGCAAATAATAAAAGTAGTTATAAAAGTCGAAGTTGCCAAGCATGGGATCGGTTAGCAAGAGAAAAGCTAATAATAGAATAAAATAGTAAATTAAGGTTTATCTATATTCTATTTAAGAAATAAATATCAAAAATATTTTTTAATAGCAAAAATAACTGAACATAAAAATGTCATTTTTTTCGGAAATGTGGATAGCAGTATAAAAGCAGTTATATAAATGATAAGTTTATATTTTGCACGTAGTCTTATGAGTAATAATAAAAACGAGCAAAATACAAATTAATCAGACAAGACAGGAATAGGATAGGGAACATGAATGAAAGTAATAGCTCTGTAAATCAACATTTTATTCGTAAACTTGAAAGTATTGTTGGTAAAAAACAGGTATTAACACAAGCACATAAAACAGAACGTTATCGTAAAGGCTTTCGTTCGGGACAAGGCAAGGCATTAGCGGTTGTATTTCCTGCCAATTTATTAGAACAATGGCGTGTTTTTAAAACCTGCGTTGAAGCTGATAAAATTATTATTATGCAAGCAGCGAATACGGGATTAACAGAAGGTTCGACGCCTAATGGTGATGATTATGATAGAGATATCGTGATTATTAGTACATTACGCCAAGATAAAATACAAGTTCTTTCAGAACATAATCAAGTTATAGCCTTTCCTGGTAGTACGCTGTGGCATTTAGAAAAAGTATTAAAACCATTAGGGCGTGAACCTCATTCTGTTATTGGCTCGTCTTGTATTGGTGCTTCTGTTATTGGTGGGATCTGTAATAACTCCGGCGGAGCTTTAGTTCGTCGAGGGCCTGCTTACACTGAATTATCGCTTTATGCACGAGTTAATGAAAAAGGTGAAGCTGAATTAGTTAACCACTTAGGTATTGATTTAGGTGAAACCCCAGAAGAGATTCTAACGAATTTAGATAATCGTCATTACCACGAGAAACAAATACAAGTGACAGAAAAATTAGCGTCTGATCATGAATATCATGAACGTGTTCGTGATGTTGATGCCAATACGCCTTCTCGATTTAATAATGATGAACGTCGTTTATATGAAGCTGCGGGGAGTGCAGGTAAATTATCTGTGCTTGCGGTACGATTAGATACATTCCCTGCGGATCATCGCACCCAAGTCTTTTATATTGGCACTAATAATCCTGATGAACTTGAAGATATTCGTCGCCATATTTTAAGTCATTTTAAAAAGCTTCCTGTTGCAGGAGAGTATATGCATAGAAGCTACTATAAAATGGCTGAAGTATATGGAAAAGATACATTTTTAGTGATTGATAAATTGGGCACAGATAAAATGCCAACTTTATTTGCCGTGAAAGGGCGAGTAGATGCGGTATTAAATAAAGTGCCTTTTTTGCCTAAAAACATGGCGGATAGAATCATGCAGTTTATGAGCAAATTATGGCCAGCTCATTTACCTGAGCGTATGACAGATTTCCGCGATAAATATGAACATCATTTAATGTTAAGAATGGCTGATGACGGTATTGAAGAGGCATCTAGCTATTTAAAAGAATATTTTAAACAAGCTTCGGGTGATTATTTTGAATGTACTGAAGAGGAAGGTAATAAAGCATTCTTACACCGTTTTGCTGCCGCTGGTGCTGCTGTTCGTTATCATGCTGTTCATGTGAATGACGTTGAAGATGTCTTGCCATTAGATATTGCATTGCGTCGTAATGACAAAGATTGGTTTGAAAAATTACCACCAGAAATAGAAAGTAAATTACTTTATAAACTCTATTGTGGTCATTTTATGTGTCACGTTATGCATCAGGACTACATTATTAAAAAAGGTGTTGATGCGAAGGCGCTAAAAGCAGAAATGTTAGCGTTATTAGATAAACGTGGAGCAGAGTATCCCGCAGAGCATAATGTAGGCCATCTGTATTATGCAAAGCCACAATTAAAAGCGTTCTATAAACATAACGATCCGACCAATAGTATGAATCCAGGCATAGGTAAAACCTCGAAATTAAAATATTGGGGAGAAGAGTGCGGATGTGGGCAGGCTCACGCTGAGGTTAAAACTGAACGTATTGAAATCAAAAAATAATTGTTTTATATCGTGTTTATTAAGTTAAAAAGAGAGGCAGGATAAAACCTGCCTTTTGTCTTATTGTCTAACTCGCAATATCTTGAGCATATAAATAAAGCTCTTGTAGTTGTTTTAGCTTCTCTTCGTTATCGCTATATTCTTCTGCTAAAAGCTGGATCGTATTGATATATTCAGTCAGTTTTTCTGGCGTTAACATCTCTTTTCTATGAGCTAACCAACGTTGTTGCTCATCATCGTTGAGAGTGGAAGGATAATTTCTCGCACGATAGCGGAAAAATAGCGGTTCCATTCTTGCATCTTCAAACGTTAAATCTAAAGCGGGTAAATTTTGGGGCGGTGTTGAGCGGATAATGTCCATTGCACTACGGTCGTTATCACTAAAAAAGCCATTATAAATTTGAGAGTCAACATCATCAGAAACAACAAAAGGGATTGTTGAGCGAAGAGTTCCACGACTTTATTGCGTATTTCAGGATGTGAAAATAAAATGGCTTGGTTATTTAAACAAGCATCAACATCTAAGCCTATTCTATCTGCATCTTGTGGTCTTAATGTATTTTGTGGTGCCACAATAGGGCATTTATTAATATGCAGTAATTTAATTGGAACAGGTGGTTCATCAACGGACAATTCACTGCGTGGCGTATATAAACGCTCACGTAATTGGTCTGATGTTAAGGTTAATAGCGGGGATATATCCGCAGATAAATCACACACAATAACCGCATTACGATTATCAGGGTGCCATGCCAATGGCGCCACAAGGCTTAAATTTGAGCGTGCTGCTCCAAACATACCTGAAACATGAACAATTGGCGTCATTGCAGGAATATCAATTAGTGCCTGTACTTTGCGTTTATCACGTAAATTAAAAAAATAATCAAACATACGCGGTTGTGCTTGTTTCAATTGTTTTGCCATCGCAATGGTGGCATAAACATCGGACATTGCATCATGCGCATTCTCATGAGAGATGCCATTGGCTTTGGTTAATAGCTCCAGACGAAAGCTTGGGAAACCGTCTTCATTTTCAGGCCAAACAATACCTTCTGGGCGTAGTGCATAACAGGCGCGTAAAACATCGAGCAAATCCCACCGAGAATTCCCTTTTTGCCAACTATAGGCATAAGGATCATAAAAATTACGATAAAAGATATTACGGGTTACTTCATCATCAAATCGAAGGTTGTTATATCCCATAATGCAACTATTAGGCTGACTAAACGCTTGATGAATTTGACGGGTAAATTCAGCTTCGATTAACCCGTTTTTTAACGCAATTTGTGGGGTTATTCCCGTTATCATCACTGCTTCAGGGTGAGGTAAATAATCGTCATTAGGTTTGCAATAAATCACGAGAGGATCTTCAATAATATTGAAATCCATGTCAGTTCTTATACCTGCGAACTGAGCAGGGCGATCTAGCGCTGGGTGTGTACCAAAAGTTTCATAATCATGAATATAAAATGTGGGCATTTTCGCTGAATTAGACAAGGTTTCCTACCGTAAATTTATTTGCTTATTGAGTTAAATTTTAAGTGAGATTTAAAAGTATTAACCCTTGCACTATTTAGTTGCGTTGGGTTTAAACATTATATATCTCTGTTTCGAGAGTGATGTGCCCCAAGCATAAAATTGCTAGCAATGCTCAATCGAGACATGGTAAACCATAATATAATAAACGTGAAATGTCATATTAAAGAGGATTCATGTCGAGCTTAATAATGAGCCTTTATATTTTTTCGCTCTCGCCAAAGAATTGCATACCAAATAAGGAGATTGATAGCAGTCTTCTAGACGATTTTTTCAATCCGCTATATGGATTTCAAGTTTGTAATAGAGGGGAGAGTAAAAATAAAATGAGACACTTTTACTCTTTCTACTGCATGATGTTATAGGATAAAAGATATGACTTAAAAGTTTTAAAATGACTGGCAGATAGACTGAAAGTATAAGGGATAATCACTCTTTTCAGTAATAATTGTAAACTTTGCTTGTTTATTGACACGATTAAGCGATAATCTTAAAGAGAGCTATTTATCTTAAATATCAATTGTAAAGGTGTAGGAAATGGATAACGCAAACAAGCCGTCTTTCCAAAACGTACTGGAGTTTGTGCGTATGTATCGTCGTAAAAACAAAATCCGTCGTGAGATCACTGACAATGAGAAAAAGATCCGTGATAACCAAAAACGTGTTCTTTTATTAGACAACTTAAGTGAATATATTAAACCAGGTATGTCTATCGAAGATGTACTGGGTATTATCGCAAATATGCGTAGCGACTATGATGATCGTGTTGATGATTATATTATTAAAAATGCAGATCTATCTAAAGAACGCCGTGAACTTTCTAAACAGTTAAAAGCGATGGGTGAAATTAAAAACCTTCCAGATCTAAAAGACTGATTGTTTTACTAAGCAAAATTCAGCCTCTGAATAGAAAATTCAGAGGTTTTTTTTATCTTATTTTTAGCACAATACGTTTTACTATTTTGATTCATTTAGTTAAAAAAAGAACCCACTAAAAGTGAGTTCTCAATTTAATAGTATTATCAAGATATTCTTAATAATGCCTTATTATCAATCTTGACTTTCCGTTTTCGTCATCACTGATGAAGCTTGGTTGGTAGAACAATGTCCACCAGCACCAGTCCGGCCTTTCTTATCAAAAGCAGGACGAGCTTCCCATGCTTTGATTTCAACCGCGACAGTGGCTTCATCAGATGCTGGTGCTTTCGTCATCGGTGCGCTTGCGTGTAGTTGGCGTACCACTGGTTCTTGACGAATAATAACGGTTGTCGGTTTGCTTTCTTTTACTGTTTCCGCTTTTGCTACAGGCGCTGAACTTACTTCTGACTGGCTTTCAGTCATAGCATCAACGATAGGCTCAGCAACAGTTTCAACATCACTTTCTTTGTGTTGTTCAACCGTTTTTTCGGTTTCAACAGGAGTGACAACTGGCTCTGGAGTAGACGTTTCACGCACTTCGCGTTCTATTGATGCTGGTGCAATAACCTCTTGTGCTACTTCTTCAGCCACCTCTGTACTTGTTTCCGCTTGTTGTGAAGCTTCATGCATATAAGCCTCAGTTGTGTTTAATACCGCAGAAATATTTTCTTTACGAGTGACATGTTCTTCGGTATTCACATCATTGATAACGTTGTCGACAACACTTTCTTCAACTTGATTTTCAATGATGTTATTCGCTACTGTTGGCGCTGATTGTGGCTCTATTGCAATAATTTCAGCAACAGCATCCGTGGTTGATTCACTACTAACAGTCACCGTGTAGGTTGATTCTGTAGTATCAGCTTGTTCAACTTCTGTAACAAGGGTTTCTGAAACTGCAGGAGCGATAGCGACCATTTGAGGATCAGCATGAGTAATGATGTTCTTTTCAACAAAACTCTCATTGTTGTTTTCAACATTATTCTCAATAATTGGAGCATCACTTACTGGTGTTACGGGGTAACTAATACATACTTTACCAGAAGCGAGTTCAGGTGATGCAACAGCCATGGCTAGAGGCATTGGTGACACGGTTAATGTACGTTCATCACGATAACGACGGCGACGTTGGCCACTGACACGTAAATGGCGAGGTGAACGGCGAGAACGACGAGGCATGACATTATCTTGCCCGTTGTTATCTTCAGTTTTATTGTCCTCTTGTGCTTTAGGTGCTGTATCTGGTAGAGCTTTTGCCGGTTGTGCCTCATTTGTTTCAACTTTTGCTATTGCAATAGCTTTAGGCGTTGTTTTTTCTGTAGGCGCAATTTTAGCTGGTGCGATAGCAACAGGCGGTTCTGAAATAGCCTTTTCTGTTGTTGCAACTGTTGCAACTGGTGCAATGGCTAACGGTGTATCGCTATCAGTAACACGTACAGATTGCGTTAATTGACGACGATTACGACGTTGCATAACAGGGCGACGAGGTTCTTCTTTCTTCTCATCAGCATTGTCTTTTTCAGTCGTATTTTTTTCACTAAGTGCAACTTGTGCTTTCGCAGCTTCCTGTTGTTGCTGACGTTTTTCTTCTTGGCGACGACGTTGTTCTGCGCGTTGTTCACGGCGTTGTTGGCGGCGCGCTTCACGTTCTGCAATCTCTTGTTCACTACTGACTTCAGTTGCTGGAGTCGGCTGTGGTTTTTGATTACGATTCTTACGATTCTCTTCGCTATTCGCGTTATCGCGATTACGATCGTTATCACGGTCGCGACGATTGTTGTTACGTCGATTGTTGTTATTACGACGTTCACGACGGTTATCTGTATTTTCTTTTTTGGTTTCCTGTGGTTTTTCTTGAGTTACCGCAGGTTCTGGTTCGTTACCAAATAAGTTAGAGAAGAATTTTGCAATAGAAGCAAAGAAACCTGTACCTTGAACTTGGGCTTGCTCTGATTTAACAGGCTTAGTTTGAGGCTGAGGAACTTTTTTACTTTTCGTTGTTTCAGTTGTGTTTTCTTCTTGTAATCCAAAGGCTGAAATAGCAGGTTGTTCAGGTGCTTTACGTTCTGTAGCAACATCGTCTTCAGCTTCATTTAACTGACTTTCGTGGAATTGCGCTAAGTTGTAGCTTAGAGACGTAATTTCTTCGCCCTTACGCACACGAATAACAGAGAAGTGAGGAGTTTGCATTTGGTCATTAGGGACAATAACCACTTTAACGTTAGATTGACGCAGTTCAATATCTGTTACTGCTTTACGTTTTTCGTTAAGCAAATAAGAGGCGATTTGAACAGGAACAATTGCATGAACTTCATGGGTATTTTCTTTCAGTGCTTCTTCTTCAATTAGACGTAACACAGAAAGTGACAGTGATTCGTTATCACGAATAGTGCCTGTGCCTAAGCAACGAGGACAAACATGATGGCTTGATTCACCCAATGAAGGACTTAAACGTTGACGAGACATCTCTAATAAGCCAAAGCGAGAGATGCGCCCAATTTGAATACGGGCACGATCTTGGCGTACGGCCTCACGCATTCTATTTTCAACTTCACGTTGGTGGCGTACTGGCGTCATGTCAATAAAGTCGATAACAATTAAACCACCGAGGTCGCGTAAACGTAATTGGCGTGCAATTTCGTCAGCTGCTTCTAAGTTAGTATTGAATGCTGTTTCTTCGATGTCACCACCACGAGTTGAGCGCGAGGAGTTAATGTCAATCGCCGTTAATGCTTCTGTAGTATCTATAACTAATGCACCACCAGAAGGTAAGCGAACTTCACGTTGAAACGCAGACTCGATTTGTGATTCAATTTGATAATGGCTAAATAATGGAACTGCGCCAGTGTAATGGCGAATTTTGCTAGCAAAATCACCACGTCCAATCGCTTCAATATGGCTACGCGCCATTTCAACGACTTTTGCGTTATCAATTAATATCTCACCAATATCAGGACGTAAATAGTCACGGAATGCGCGAACGATTACGTTGCTTTCTTGATGAATTAAAAAAGGTGCAGGGCGATTCTCTGCTGCTTTTTTAATGGCATCCCAGTGCCTTAGGCGATAGCTTAAATCTTGTTGTAGTGCTTCAGCAGATTTACCGACCCCTGCAGTACGTACAATTAGACCCATGCCATCTGGGATCTCAAGACTTGATAAGGCTTCTTTAAGTTCTGTACGGTCTTCACCTTCGATACGTCGAGAAATACCACCTGCGCGAGGATTATTTGGCATTAACACCAAATAGCTCCCTGCAAGGCTGATAAAAGTGGTTAATGCTGCACCCTTATTACCACGCTCTTCTTTATCAACTTGAACAATAACTTCCTGGCCTTCTTTCAAGACATCTTTGATGTTAGGACGACCATGGGAGTGATAATTACTAGGAAAATATTCGCGGGCTATTTCTTTAATAGGAAGGAAACCGTGGCGTTCCGCACCATAATCAACAAAAGCGGCTTCTAAGCTGGGTTCAATTCGAGTGATTTTACCTTTATAGATATTCGCTTTTTTCTGTTCATGACCGGGGCTTTCGATATCCAGATCGTACAAGCGTTGCCCATCAACAAGGGCAACACGCAACTCTTCCTGCTGAGTTGCGTTAATTAACATTCTTTTCATATTGTGACTTACTCGTTATTTTCACGTTTTATAATGTGCCACCAACATACGTAATTACACTATTGATAACCGATGACCTCGTGTCTTTTACAAATGCGTCAACCTCACGGTTGTCGATTGTATAGAGGTGCAATATCTCGGTGAGTCTGATTTTCAGTTCAAAAATTCAGCACTCTTTAATTGAACACAATGTTTCAACTCAATAAGCGATGTATTTGTGGCATACTAAATTGTTTGATTTTCGACTATGTCTTACGCCATTGCTGCATTTTGAAAATCAAACAAACAAAATTTTCATAAATATACCTGATAAACATAATCAGGAGAGTCTGCATTATTCCATTGGTGTTAGGGTTATAGCAAGATGACTTTTCTGCTTTGGTGACTTTTTCTGTATAAATATGAGAGATTAGCTAATGTTTCGTCTTTTTCCCATTATTCAGGTTAAAATAGACGACAGAATTGATGTTATTTTGTGCACCATAAAGTTGTTTGTTATTTTTATTTTTAAGAGAGCCAAAGAATCGCCACTATGAAATCATTTAATCAAGTTCAGTTCGTCACCATTGATGGCGATGAAGCAGGCCAGCGTATCGATAATTTTTTACTGGCACGCTTAAAAGGTGTACCAAAAAGTATGATTTACCGAATTATCCGTAAAGGGGAAGTTCGGGTTAATAAAGGGCGAATTAAACCTGAGTACAAATTAAATGCAGGTGACAGTATTCGTATTCCACCTGTGAGAGTAGCAGAAAAAGAAGAAATTGCCGTATCGCCAAAGTTAGACAAAGTTTCCGCATTAGCCAATTGTATTTTATATGAAGATGATCATTTGATGCTGATTAATAAACCATCTGGTACGGCTGTGCATGGTGGTAGCGGTTTAAGTTTTGGTGTCATTGAAGGTTTACGTGCATTACGCCCAGAAGCCCGTTTTTTAGAGCTTGTGCATCGCCTTGATAGAGATACCTCTGGCGTATTGTTAATTGCGAAAAAACGATCAGCTCTGCGTGCTTTACATGAGCAGTTACGTTTAAAGCAGATGCAAAAAGATTATTTAGCTTTAGTTCGTGGTCAGTGGCAATCGCATACTAAAGTGGTGCAAGCGCCATTATTGAAAAATATTCTTCAAAGTGGTGAGCGTGTAGTAAAAGTGAGCAATGAAGGCAAACCTTCAGAGACGCGTTTTAAAGTGGAAGAGCGTTTCGGATTTGCCACTTTGGTGAAAGCAAGCCCAGTAACAGGAAGAACACACCAAATCCGTATACATACATTACATGCAGGTCATCCTATTGCTTTTGATGATCGTTATGGTGATCGTGATTTCGATGCACAATTGGTAGGAACAAAACTCAATCGTTTATTTTTACACGCGAGTTCTTTGACATTCACACACCCTTCAACGGGTGAACAGATGCGGATTGAGGCACCCATGGATACCTCATTACGCCATTGTTTACAGGTATTGCGTAGTCAAAAATCTTAAATTCTTATTTCGGCAAAAAATTCGAATTCCCAATACGTCCAGTTAATTGGACGCATTGGGGCTTAAAACCATATGGAGCGGTTAATAAGAATACAATTAACCCTCTATTTTTGTCATACATTGCTCAACGATGTTATCAATATTCCACTCTTTAGGCAGTGATTTTGAACCATTTTTGCGCATTTCCATATCAACACGAATAAATTCAGTAATGCCATAATTTTTGATAATGCTGTCGTAGGTGCATCCACACACTTCTGTAATTTGAGGAATAAGTGCATCATCAGTAATGCCGGATCCTAATATGCAACTGCTGACAAAGTTCTTTTTGAATGAAGATGTGCTGTCATCTTTTTTATTCGAAATTACACTGTCTTGGCCAATATTGTTGGCATTAGTTGTTTGAGCGGTTTCTGTGTCTTTTTCATCAGAACAACCCGCTAATGCTGTTGCCATCACTAACGCTATCAAGACGGATGTTAGTTTATTCATAATACGTTTTATCGCTACATAAGATTAAAAATAAGATGATCGGGTTTATTTTTGATCATCAGAGAAAAATAATGGGTTTATTCTTTGCGAGAGTAACATTTTATTCAATCGGATAAGTGGCAAACCAATTAAAGAATTTGGATCATCGCCTGCTAGTTTATCAAATAGAGTAATACCCAGCCCTTCAGATTTAAAACTTCCAGCACAATTGAAAGGCATTTCTTTATTTAAATAACTGATAATTTCATCATCGGTTAAATGACGAAAGTAAACTTGAAATAATTCACAATGCGTTTGGTGTTCTAAATTTAGGCTATTATATACAGTTAATCCAGTATAAAACGACACACATTGTCCTGATGCTTGTTTTAATTGTGCGAAAGCATTATCAAAATTATAGGGTTTACCTGTGATTTTTTTATTTAATACACAAACTTGATCGGCGCCAATAATAATGTGATGTGGAAATTTTGCTTGTAAAGCACTGGCTTTTTCATAGGATAAGCGAGTGACAAGATCCTGAGCACACTCAGTGGGTATTGGGGTTTCGTCAATATCGGGAGATGCCTGTATAAAGGGCATTCCAAGCTTTTTTAGCAACTGAGCTCGAAAGGGTGAAGTAGACGCAAGAACGAGTGGCAACATATTTTTTTTAAAATCCGTAGCAAAATGATGCCTGACATTCTAAACTATGCGCCGCTGATAAAGCGAATTTTGGTGGAAAGGTGTAGATAACCCGCCTTTTTCTTTGACTATATTCCATTACAAAGATAATATGCGCGCCTTATGCAAAAGGTAAAATTACCCCTGACCATTGATGCGTTGCGAGCAGCTCAAAAGAATTTAGACTATGACGGTCATTATTCTCCAGAGCAAGTAAGCCGCTTAGCTGAATCGGTGGTCAGTGTGGACAGTAATATTGATGTGGCTTTATCATTTGATATTGACCATCAACGCCTTGCCGTGATTAAAGGACATTCCGATGTGGATGTGACTTTAGAATGTCAACGTTGTGGTGGCCATTTTCCTTATCATGTTCACGCAACATATTGTTTTAGCCCTGTTGTCAGTGATGAACGGGCCGAGGCATTACCGGAAGAATATGAACCAGTCGATGTAAACGAATTTGGTGAAATAGATTTGCTGGCAATGATTGAAGATGAAATAATCCTCAACTTGCCGGTGGTTCCGGTACATGATTTTGAACACTGTGAAGTGTCCGACGCGGATATGGTGTTTGGTGAACTCCCTGAGGAATTATCAGAGAAGCCGAATCCATTTGCCGTATTAGCCAGTTTAAAGAAAAGTACTAAGGAGTAAGGTCAATGGCCGTACAACAAAACAAACCAACTCGTTCTAAACGCGGTATGCGTCGTTCTCATGACGCGCTGACAGTAACTCAAGTTTCAGTTGACAAAACTTCTGGTGAAACTCACCTGCGTCACCATGTAACTGCTGACGGTTACTACCGTGGTCGCAAGGTTATCAACAAGTAATTAGCTTTATAGCTCGTTGATACCTTGACAAATCTAACCATAGCGTTAGATGCGATGGGCGGGGACTTCGGTCCTCGCATCACAGTGCCTGCTTGTTTGCGGGCGCTGGCATCTAATCCTCATTTAAAAATATTGCTGGTAGGTCAACCAGACGCTATCTCTCCTTTGCTTGCAGATCAAAATGCTGAGCTAATTTCCCGTTTACACGTTATACCCGCTGAACATATTGTCGCCAATGATGCTAAACCTTCACAAGCTATTAGAGCAAGTAAAGGTACATCAATGCGAGTGGCGCTTGATCTCGTGAAAACAGGTGAAGCACAAGCCTGTGTAAGCGCTGGTAATACTGGCGTATTAATGGGATTAGCAAAACTGCGACTGAATGCTATTGATGGAATTGAACGTCCTGCACTGGTTTCGGTATTACCTAACCAGAAAAAAGGTAAGACTGTCGTTCTTGATTTAGGCGCGAACGTTAACTGTGATAGCCAAATGTTGGTACAGTTTGCGGTGATGGGCGCAGTTATGGCAGAAGAAATTGCAGGAATTAGTTCACCTAAAGTGGCACTTTTAAATATTGGTGAAGAAGAGAGTAAAGGGTTAGATAATATCCGCGAAGCCGCTACGGTATTAAAGTCGACACCTAATATCAATTATATTGGTTATGTTGAAGGTAATGAATTACTGACAGGCAAAACGGATGTATTGGTGTGTGACGGCTTCGCAGGTAATGTCTCCCTTAAAACGATGGAAGGGGTTATTCGGGTTTTCCTTTCATTGATTAAATCTTCTACTACTGAAAATAAAAAAACGTCGTGGTGGATAAAAATATTGAAGAAATGGTTACAAAAACGGCTAATTAAGCGTTTTGGACACATGAACCCCGACCAGTATAACGGTGCTTCTCTGTTAGGATTACGCGGTATCGTCATTAAGAGCCATGGTGGCGCAAATGAAAGCGCGTTTACAGCAGCAATAGAACAGGCTGTTCATGCCGTTGAGCGAAAAATCCCAGAACGGATCGCTTCTCGACTGACAACAGTATTACCCAAGAGCGATTGATAGAATGTATACAAAAATCTTAGGTACTGGTAGTTACTTGCCTGTACAAGTGCGAACTAATGCCGATTTAGAAACAATGGTTGAAACGTCTGACGAGTGGATTGTTACCCGGACAGGTATTCATGAACGTCGGATTGCAACAGAAGAAGAAACTGTTGCGTTGATGGGAGCAAGTGCGGCTGAAAAAGCATTAGAAATGTCTGGTATTGATAAGCAAGACATTGGGTTGATTGTTGTTGCCACAACATCAGGCTCACATGCATTCCCAAGCGCAGCATGTCAGATTCAAAATGCGTTAGGTATCAATGATTGCATCGCTTTTGACGTTGCTGCAGCATGTTCTGGCTTTGTTTATGCATTAAGTATTGCAGATCAGTTTATTAAAGCTGGTTCTGTTAAGCATGCTCTTGTGATCGGTGCTGATAGATTATCCCATGCGTTAGATCCTAACGATCGTGGCACCATTATTTTATTTGGTGATGCGGCGGGTGCAGCAGTTGTGGGTGCGTCAGAAGACGAAGGTATTATTTCTACACATTTACACTCTGATGGGCGTTTCGGTGATTTATTAGCATTACCTTATCAGCGTAAAGAAAATGAAGATTTACCTGCTTACGTTACAATGGCAGGAAATGAAGTATTTAAAGTCGCAGTTCGTGAACTTGCCCACATTGTGGATGAGACACTCGAAGCTAACAATATTGATAAATCTGAACTGGACTGGCTTGTGCCTCATCAGGCAAATTTAAGAATTATTTCAGCGACAGCGAAAAAGCTGGATATGACAATGGATAAAGTAGTGGTGACATTAGATCGCCACGGCAATACGTCAGCAGCATCAGTCCCAACAGCATTAGATGAAGCTGTAAGAGACAATCGCATTCAACGTGGTCAGTTAATCTTGCTGGAAGCGTTTGGTGGTGGTTTTACTTGGGGTTCTGCACTTATCCGTTTTTAATATTATCAGGAAAATAAACATGACTGATTTTGCAATGGTTTTCCCTGGACAGGGATCGCAAACTGTTGGAATGCTTGCAGAACTTGCCGAGCAATATCCAATAGTGACTGAAACATTTGCTCAAGCATCTGATGTATTGGGCTACTCTCTTTGGGATTTAGTTCAAAATGGCCCTGAAGATGAGTTAAACAAAACATGGAAAACACAACCCGCATTATTAGCCGCCTCGGTTGCTGTTTGGCGTGTATGGCAAGAAAAACAAGGCAAAATGCCACAAATGATGGCAGGTCACAGTCTTGGTGAGTATTCTGCTTTAGTGTGTGCGGGTGTTATTGATTTCACCGCAGCAATTAAACTAGTAGAATTACGCGGTCAACTGATGCAAGAAGCTGTACCAGCAGGTACAGGCGCAATGTATGCGATTATCGGTTTAGATAATGACGCTATTGCAAAGGCATGTGAAGAAGCAGCCCAAGGGCAAGTTGTTTCGCCTGTAAACTTTAATTCACCAGGTCAAGTGGTTATCGCTGGTAATAAAGAGGCAGTAGAACGTGCTGGTGTTTTATGTAAGGAAGCTGGCGCTAAGCGCGCGTTGCCATTAGCGGTAAGCGTGCCTTCACATTGTGCTTTAATGAAACCAGCAGCTGATAAGCTAGCGATTGCATTACAAGAAATTGAATTTAAACAACCTGAAATACAGGTCGTTAATAATGTTGATGTGAAAGCACAAACTGATGTTAATGCTATCCGTGATGCGTTAGTTCGCCAGCTTTATAATCCAGTTCGCTGGACTGAAACGGTTGAACTTATTGCTGAAAAAGGTATCACACAGCTATTAGAAATCGGCCCAGGAAAAGTATTAACTGGTTTAACAAAACGTATTTCTAAAGAAATGAACGCTGCAGCAGTTAATGATATTGCGTCATTAAATGCTGCATTAGGAAATGACTGAGGGATCTCATGGGATTTGACGGAAAAATAGCGCTAGTTACTGGTGCAAGCCGTGGCATTGGCCGTGCGATTGCAGAAGATTTAGTTGCGCGCGGTGCGACCGTAATTGGTACAGCAACGAGTGAAAACGGTGCGCAAGCTATCAGCGAATATTTAAGCGGTAAAGGTAAGGGTTTTGTGTTAAATGTCACAGAAAACGACTCTATCGAAAAATTTTTAGCTGAAGTGCGTGCTGAATTTGGCGAAATTGATATTTTGGTCAATAATGCAGGTATTACTCGTGATAACCTGTTGATGCGCATGAAAGATGATGAGTGGCAAGATATCATCAACACAAATCTTTCATCAGTCTTCCGTCTGTCTAAAGCAGTTATGCGTGCTATGATGAAAAAACGTTATGGCCGTATAATTACCATTGGTTCTGTTGTTGGAACTATGGGTAATGCAGGACAGGCAAACTACGCGGCGGCAAAAGCGGGTGTGATTGGTTTTAGTAAATCATTAGCACGCGAAGTTGCTTCCCGGGGCATTACGGTAAATGTTGTTGCACCTGGTTTTATCGAAACTGATATGACAAGAGCATTAACAGATGACCAAAGAGCAGGTATTTTATCTCAAGTTCCTGCTAACCGTTTAGGTGATGCCAAAGAGATTGCCAGTGCTGTAGCCTTCTTAGCTTCTGATGAAGCAAGCTATATCACGGGTGAAACATTGCATGTCAATGGTGGCATGTACATGATCTAATTATGGGGACGTCTTTATATTTGCTTTTTGCGTACAATATAATGCAAAATATAGCGAATAAAGTAGTCCACACAGTCGGGATTGGTTAGATCTTTTCCTGTATTTATAAACTAAGAAAATCATCGCGCAAGCGAGTTTTGATAGGAAATTTAATAGTATGAGCACTATCGACGAACGCGTTAAGAAAATCATTGTTGAACAACTGGGTGTTAAAGAGGAAGAAGTTGTAAATTCAGCTTCATTTGTTGATGACTTAGGCGCTGATTCTCTTGACACAGTTGAGCTGGTAATGGCTCTGGAAGAAGAATTCGATATCGAAATCCCAGACGAAGAAGCAGAAAAAATTACTACAGTTCAAGCTGCTATTGATTACGTTGAAAACGCAGGTAAATAAGCTTGCTAATCTAGGCGGTCACTCGACCGCCTATATTTTTAATCCTAAACTTTTTCCCTCCTTGGAGGATAAGCGTGTCTAAGCGTCGTGTAGTTGTGACCGGACTAGGCATGTTATCTCCTGTCGGTAATAACGCAGAAGCTTCTTGGGAAGCAGTGTGTGCCGGACAGAGTGGTATCGGCCTTATCAAAGATTTTGATACCAGTCATCATGCGACTAAATTCGCAGGATTGGTAAAAGATTTCAATCATGAAGATTATAATCTTTCGCGTAAAGAGGCGCGTAAGATGGATCTTTTCATTCAATATGGTATTGCAGCCGGTGTGCAAGCCATTGCGGATTCAGGTCTTGAAGTAACAGAAGCCAATGCAAGTCGTATCGGAGCTGCTATTGGTTCTGGTATTGGTGGCTTAGGCCTTATCGAAGAAAATCATACATCCATGATGAATGGTGGTCCTCGTAAAATTAGCCCATTTTTTGTACCTTCAACCATCATTAACATGGTTGCAGGACATTTAAGCATTATGTATGGCCTTCGTGGCCCTACAATCTCTATCGCCACAGCGTGTACTTCAGGTGTTCATAATATAGGACATGCTGCACGTATTATCGCTTATGGTGATGCTGATGCAATGCTGGCGGGCGGTGCCGAAAAAGCAACCACACCATTAGGGTTAGGTGGCTTTGGTGCTGTTCGTGCATTATCAACACGTAATGATAATCCTCAAGCGGCTAGCCGTCCATGGGATAAAGATCGTGATGGTTTTGTATTAGGTGATGGTGCTGGTGTTCTGGTTCTTGAAGAATATGAACATGCTAAAAACCGTGGCGCTAAAATTTATGCTGAAGTGGTTGGTTTTGGGATGAGTAGCGATGCTTATCACATGACTTCACCAGCAGAAAATGGCGAAGGCGGTGCGCTGGCGATGACAAATGCACTGAAAGATGCGGGTATTGCCTCATCAGAAGTGGGTTATATCAACGCACATGGTACATCAACGAATGCAGGCGATGTTGCTGAAGCACAAGCGGTAGAAAACGTATTTGGTAAAGGCACAGATGTATTAGTTAGCTCAACAAAATCTATGACAGGTCATTTATTAGGCGCTGCTGGAGCTATTGAGTCTATCTTTACTATTCTTTCTCTACGTGACCAAATCGTACCTCCAACTATTAACCTCGATAATCAAGACGAAAATTGTCATCTTGATTTTGTTCCACATAAAGCACGTAAAGTTGAGAACATGGAATATGCTCTGTGTAACTCATTCGGCTTTGGTGGTACTAATGGTTCAATTCTCTTTAAGCGCGTTTAAACCGTTTTTTGCAGAAAGTTGAAAAATACTTAAAGGCCCAGGATTATTCTGGGTCTTTTATTTTGTCCTTTTACTGCCAGTTGCTTTATCATGTGCAGGTTGATATCAATAACATAGATGTAGGGTGTGTTAGATGCATTGGGTAAATGGACAACAGCAACAAAATGTAGATGCCAGTGACCGAGCGATACAGTTTGGGGATGGTTGCTTTACTACTCTTGCGATTGAACAGGGTAAACCTTTTTTATTACCCGAACACCTTAACCGTTTAAAAGAAGGCTGTGAGGCTCTTTTTCTTCCTCATCCCAATTGGCCCGATTTAGAAAATCACATAATAAATATTGCCTCAGATACCCAGGCGAAAGGTGTTATTAAAATTATCATCAGTCGCGGTTATGGGGGGCGTGGTTATTCTTCAAATGGATTTATGACACCGACGGTTATAACATCACTGTCATCCTATCCCTCACATTATTCTCATCAGCAAAGTGAAGGTATATCACTTAGCATCAGTCCTGTTACTTTAGGAAAAAATCCTCTATTGGCGGGAATTAAACACTTAAATCGTTTAGAGCAGGTTCTTATTAAGCATCATTTAGAAAAAACAGAATTTGATGATGTTTTGGTGTGTGATAATGAGGGATATTTAGTTGAAGCAAATGCAGCAAATCTTTTTTGGCGCAAAGGAAATACACTTTTCACACCGGATCTGAGGGATTCCGGCGTAAAGGGCATAATGCGTCAATCAATTATTCAATTAGCTAAAAAACTGAATTGGAAAATTGATATCGTAAAAGAGAAACCGGAAACCCTTTATCAAGCAGATGAAGTTTGGTTAACAAATAGCTTAATGCCGATACTTCCTGTTTCACGTATCACTTTTTCGGATGATAAGTGCTATCAGTATTCAACTAGAGAGTATTATCATGTTGTTTTACAACACTGTTTGTCACTTAAATAGAACTTGATGAGTTATAAATGAAGATAAAAAAAATAGTATGGATAGTTTTTTTTGCCTTACTAATTAGTATCGGTGCAATTGCGTTGTATATGATGCAACATCTTCGTGCTTTAGAAGAAAATGTTGTTGTAAAGCAAGATGAAATGCTACTCACAGTGCCAGCAGGAACAGGGCGCGTTGCCATGGAACAACTGCTTATAAAAAATAATCTACTCAACAAAGGCGATTATTTTCAAGTTTTACTAAAAATAAAACCAGAGCTTAGTCAATTTAAAGCAGGTACATATCGTTTAACAAAAGGTATGTCTTTGCGTGATGTTTTGTTGCTGATCAACAGTGGTAAAGAAGCCCAATTTACCATCCGTTTTATTGAAGGGAGTCGTTTAAAAGATTGGCAGTCTATTTTTGAGCAAGCCCCCCAACTTACGACTATTGCACATACAATGGATAGCGATAAATTACGTGAAGAGATAGGGATAAAACCCGAGATGGCTAACCTAGAAGGTTGGTTTGCACCAGATACATACCATTACACAGCGGGTACGACAGATGTCGCAATTTTAAAACGCGCCTATCAACAAATGGAAAAAACATTAGAAGAAGAGTGGATTAAACGAGATAGAGGTCTACCGTATAAATCAGCTTATGAAATGCTTATCATGGCATCAATTATTGAAAAAGAGACGGGGATTGAGGCTGAAAGAACAAAGGTCGCGTCTGTATTTATTAATCGATTAAAAGCCAATATGCGATTACAGACCGATCCTACTGTAATTTATGGTTTAGGTGATAAATATCGAGGTACGATTTATCGTAGTGATTTAAATGGTTATACCCCTTATAACACGTATCAAATTGATGGATTGCCACCAACACCAATTGCGATGCCAGGGGTCGCCTCAATCAGAGCCGCTGCACATCCAGCGGATACGCGTTATCTCTATTTTGTTGCAGATGGAACGGGTGGTCATAAATTTTCAACCACACTCAATGAACATAATAAAGCCGTCGCACAATATCGACGCTTACAACAAAGATAATTATGAACAACAGTAAATTTATTGTAATTGAAGGATTAGAAGGCGCGGGAAAAACCAGTGCAATTCAAACCGTTGTTAATACATTAAAAGAAAAAAATATCACCAACTTAGTCTTTACCCGTGAACCAGGAGGCACGCCTCTTGCTGAAAAACTACGTGAACTTATTAAGCAAGGAATCGAAGGCGAAAAAGTGACTGATAAAGCAGAACTGTTAATGTTATACGCAGCGCGTGTTCAGCTTGTTGAAAATGTGATAAAACCAGCATTAGCAGAAGGTAAATGGGTGATTGGCGATCGACATGATCTCTCTTCCCAAGCCTATCAAGGTGGTGGACGTGGTTTAGATAAAGATCTCATGCTATCACTTCGCAATACGGTTCTTGCCGACTTTCGTCCTGATTTAACGTTATATCTTGATTTAGATCCCGCCATTGGACTTGCAAGGGCGCGAGCTAGGGGGGAGTTAGATCGGATTGAAAAAGAGTCAATGGACTTCTTTTATCGCACTCGTGAACGGTATCAAGCATTGGCTCAAGGTGACGATTCTATTATTACAATAGATGCATCTCAAACTATCGAGAAAGTTCAAGCCGATATCCGCCAAACACTGACTACATGGCTAGCTCAGCAGGAAAATAAAGCATTATGAATTGGTATCCTTGGCTAAATCAGGCATATCGGCAACTTATTAGCATGTATCAAGAAGAGCGTGGCCATCATGCTCTGCTTTTACATGCGATCGAAGGCATGGGAGCAGACGCGCTTTCTTATGGATTAAGTCGTTGGTTAATGTGTCAGAATAAACAGGGATTAAAAAGCTGTAATGAGTGCCACAGTTGTCGCTTGATGCTTGCCGAAACACACCCGGATTGGCACCTTTTACAAAGTGAAAAGGGTAAGACATCTATTGGTGTGGAAGCCGTTAGAAAAGTGACAGAAAAACTAGAGCAGCATGCTCAACAAAGTGGTGCAAGAGTTGTGTGGATCAAAGAGGTTGAAGCGTTAACTGAAGCGGCTGCAAATGCATTATTAAAAACGTTGGAAGAACCGCCTAAAAATACGTATTTTTTACTTAATTGTCAGCAACCTGAAGTTTTATTAGCCACATTGCGTAGCCGCTGTTTTTATTACCATTTAGTGGCTCCTGATCATCAACATGCGTCATATTGGATACAACAACAGCTGCCGAATGTACCTTATGCTAATAGTGTAACTGCGTTAAATTTATCGCAGAATGCACCAATAGCAGCACTCTCATTACTGAAAGAAGAATGGCAAGAAAGAGAGACTTTTTGCCAAGTGTTATATTCGAGTTTGCAACAACGTGATTTATTTGGATTTCTTCCACAACTAAATCAAGATAATGCAGAGCGTCGCTTGTATTGGTTGTTATCGCTTTTACTTGATGCTTTAAAGTATCAAACGAATGCACAAGGCTATTGTATTAACCAAGATCAACAACCTTTAATTATGGCGTTATCACAATGGTCTTCAAATATCTTGTTAACCATTATTGATGGATGGAAACAATGTCGTTATCAGTTAATGACCATTCCAGCCTTAAATAAAGAATTATTATTGGCAGAACAACTGCTAGATTGGGAAAATCAGTTAGTCACACAACATTAATAGCTACATAAAATTAATTGTGATTTAGCTGTAATAGAAACACCTATAAGTTATATCAGATAAATGAGAGTAAGTTATGTTTTTAGTTGATTCACACTGCCATCTCGACAGCTTAGATTATGAAAAACTACACAAAAATATTGATGATGTTGTCGAAAAAGCACAGCAGCGTGATGTTCAATATATGTTAGCTGTAGCAACAACGTTACCGGGGGTCAAAAAGATGCGTGAACTTATTGGCAAACGTGACAATATTGCATTCTCTTGTGGTATTCATCCCTTGAATTTAGATGAAGGTCATGATGTTGAAGAGCTCGCGCGCTTAGCGGTTGCGCCTGATGTAGTTGCTTTAGGCGAAACGGGGTTAGATTACTATTACCAACAAGAAAATGCAGCATTGCAACGTGATATTTTTCGTGAACATATTCGCATTGGCCGACAAGTCAACAAACCTGTAATCGTGCATACACGCAGTGCTCGTGAAGATACGTTATCGATTTTAAAAGAAGAAAAAGTGCAAGAGTGTGGCGGTGTGTTGCATTGCTTTACTGAAGATAAAGAAACCGCAACTGCATTACTTGATCTTGGAATGTACATCTCTTTTTCAGGCATTGTGACATTTAGGAATGCGGAACAAATTAGGGAGGCTGCACGTATTGTCCCTCTTGATAGAATTTTAGTTGAAACAGATTCCCCTTATTTAGCACCAGTTCCTCATCGCGGAAAAGAAAATCAACCTGCTTATGTCCGTGATGTTGCAGAATATATGGCTGTATTAAAAGGGGTGAGTGTTGAAGAGTTAGCGCTACAAACAACGCGCAATTTTGCTAAGCTCTTTCATATTCAAAACTTACCTGCTTAATTGATTAATCAGGGATTAAAACAAATAATTAAGGTGATGGAAATGGCAGAAGAAACAATTTTCAGTAAAATTATTCGTGGTGAAATTCCCGCTAACATCGTTTTTCAAGATGAGACTGTCACTGCATTTCGTGATATTTCGCCTCAAGCACCCACACATATTTTGATTATTCCTAATAAACTGATTCCTACAGTAAATGATGTTACAGTTGAAGATGAACAAGTGTTAGGACACCTATTTGTTGTTGCCGCTAAAATTGCTCAACAAGAAGGTATTGCAGAAGATGGTTATCGCCTAGTGATGAATTGTAATAAACATGGTGGGCAAGAAGTTTTCCATATTCACATGCATTTATTGGGTGGCAGACCATTAGGGCCATTATTAAGCCAATAATCGACATGATACTAAAAGCGAAATAACAGGAAGTAATACATGATAAGACAAGGTAAGGCTATTTACTCGTTACTTATCGTTATGTGTATGACGACATTGCTCTCTGGGTGTTTATCATCTCATTCAGATAATAAACTCTATTTTAATCGTCAACAGGCCATTATTATGGAACCTTCTGTCTTAGTTGTGGGGATTGTTGCGGGACAACCAACCCTTGAACACCATGCTAACGGTACAAGAGCGACTGTTATGCTGTCGAATACACAATCGTATCCTGTTTCAATTCGCTATCGCTTTTACTGGTATAACGAACAAGGACTTGAAGTATCTCCTGCTGGACATGTAAATGATGTGACTATTCTTGGTGATGGAGATACTGAAATTAGCGCCGATGTTCCAGATAAAACCATTAGTTATGTCAGAGTTTATCTCTTTACTTAGGATAAGGTAACGCGAGTATGAAAAGACTTTTATTTGTGGCGATCTCTGTGTTTTTATTAGCAGGTTGTCCGTCTATGTTGCCACAACAACCGCCTGTACCAGTAGAGCCGGTTACACCGACTGAGCCTGTTGAGCCACCTAAACCAATAGAACCACCGATTGAAGTGGTGCCGACACCACCAAAGATCACCCGTATTAATTGGAGCGCGGTGGTAACACCTTTAATTAGAGAAATGGCAGTCACTGATGACTTAGAAGCGGGTAAGTTAATCGTTATTGATAATGTCAAAAATAACTCTGGCGGAAACATCCAAGCGGTAAATGCAACCAATACAATTATAGAATCTGTTAATAGTATTAGTGCGTTACAAACTGTGCCTTATACGCAAATGATGTCAGCTCGAAAAGCGCTTGGTTTATCAGGAGAAGACCGTTTAGGTCTTCGTAGTGCCGCAATTGGATTAGCTCGTCATTTAAAAGCAGATTATATTTTATTCTCAACAGTTGATGGCAAAAAAGATAACCGCGTTATTAGCATGCAGTTAATGTCGGTTTCTTCTGGCGAAATTCTTTGGAATGGACGCAATAAGATTGAGTGATCGGTATGACTTAAGTTTGCTTAATGCCTTGCAAAGGCTTTTTCCTGCAACGGCATTAAGTCAATGGAGAATAACAGCATTAACGGGGTTGGGAGGTGGCTCTTTTCGTGTTCAATATGCTGATATTGATTTGATTGCTCGCTACTATGGGGATGAAAGAAAAGGACTTTATGTACACGGAAGAAAAGAGTATGCCATTCTAAAACAGCTTTCAGACTCTGATTTATCACCTAAAGTTGCAACATGCTATGGAGAATGGTTTTTTCTTCATTGGTTACCCGGCGAACACCTTTCTCATCAATCTCTTTTTAGTACTTATTTGAAGCCATTAGCGGAAAAAGTAGCAACGTTACATCAACAAACTCCGTTAGGCTTTCCTCTTGACTTAAATCATGAGTTATCCCTTTATTGGCAAAGAGTCGATAGAAAACGGTTATCTGCTAAATGGCTACGTTTACAACAATATTTTTTACGCCAACCTCGATGTAATCTCATAAAATACGCGCCAGCTCACATGGATTTGCATGTTGAGAATATTCTTCTTAGTGATTCAGGTATAAAATTTATTGATTGGGAATATGCTGCAGATATTGATACAGCTGATTCATTAATGACGTTCTTTGCCACAAATCAACTGAATGAAACGCAACAAATGGCATTTTTTGGATTATTATTGTTCGTATCATTGTCATTATACAGAGCAGAAAGAGGCTGACTCTTATTCTGTCAGAGAATTAAGAGCACGTATTCTTTCAAGGGAATCATTCATTTTTTATATGATGCTAATGTGGTATGAAGTCCGTTGGCAACAAACAAAAGATGGATCATTTTTAATGATGTCTGAACCTTTACGTCGCTATTTTAGTCTGACGAATTAAAGACATTATCTTGTCACAATTACAAAGAGAGGAATGTTATGGGTCCAGTAATGCTTGATGTTGAAGGATATGAACTCGATAGTGAAGAGCGTGAAATTTTAAAGCATCCTCTTGTCGGTGGATTAATCCTTTTTACCCGCAACTTCCACGATGCAGAACAATTAAATGAATTAGTTCGCCAAATTCGTGATGCATCTCATGAACGTCTGGTGATTGCCGTTGACCAAGAAGGTGGGCGAGTACAACGTTTCCGAGATGGTTTTACACGGATACCTGCAGCACAATCCTATGCAGCATTAAATGAAAGCTATCAAGCGAGTCATTTAGCACAAGAAGCGGGATGGTTAATGGCATCCGAAATGATTGCTATGGATATTGATATTAGTTTTGCGCCTGTCCTCGATTTAGGCCATAACTGCATTGCGATAGGGGAGCGCTCTTTCCATGATTCTCCTGAAATTGCCATGACAATGGCAGAAAGTTTCATTAAAGGCATGCGTTCTGCAGGCATGAAATCAACAGGTAAACATTTCCCGGGGCATGGTGCTGTAAGAGCTGACTCTCACAAAGAAACTCCGCGTGACGATCGCTCTTTAAATGATATTCGCCAACGTGATATGTCAATTTTTAAAGATTTTATTCAGCGTCAATTGTTAGATGCAATTATGCCAGCTCATGTTATCTATTCTCAAGTTGATGAACGTCCAGCGAGTGGCTCATCCTACTGGTTGAAATCAATTTTACGTGAACAACTCGGCTTCCAAGGTGTTATTTTCTCTGATGATTTATCTATGGAAGGTGCTGCTATAATGGGAAGTTACGCAGAAAGAGCACAGCGCTCCCTTGATGCGGGTTGTGATATGCTTTTAGTGTGTAATAACAGAAAAGGGGCAGTGAGTGTGTTAGATAACCTGTCCTCAGTCAAAGCAGAACGCATTTCCACATTGTACCATCACCGAGGTCGTTACACATTGAGTGAGCTACAAACCTCTGATCGTTGGAAAAAAGCGAATCAGTTGCTGACCCAATTACAGGAGCAATGGCAGGAGCGCGCATGATTATATATTTACATGGTTTTGATTCCACAAGTCCTGGAAATCATGAGAAGGTTTTACAGCTACAGTTTATTGATCCTGATGTTCGTTTTCTCAGTTACAGCACCTTGCATCCTCGTCATGATATGCAACATTTGCTGAAAGAAACGGATAAAGTGATTAAATCCACTAAAGAGCCCGTATTAATTTGCGGTGTTGGATTAGGGGGATATTGGGCAGAACGTATTGGTTTCTTATGTAATATTCGTCAGGTAATGATTAACCCTAATCTTTTTCCTTACGAAAACATGACAGATAAAATCGATAGACCTGAAGAATATTTAGATATCGCAACGAAATGTATTAAAGATTTTCGTTCTAAGAACAAAGACAATGCATTAGTGATATTATCCCGCAATGATGAGATTTTAGATAACCAGCGCTCTGCTGATGAATTATCACCTTATTACACTGTGATTTGGGATGAAGTCCAGACGCATAAATTTAAAAGTCTTTCTGAGCATCTGTTTAAAATTAAAGCGTTTAATAGCAAAATTTAAGACTAAAATTGTTTCCAAAAATGGGTGGGTTTTCCATCCATTTTTATTGTCTCCCGCATAATATTTTTATCTCTTCTTGTCCCTTTTGGCTTTAGTGCAATTGGTTTAAGATGACCTATTCATTATCTGCTCATCACATTCTGTTTTCATCGCTTTAACTTCACTTTTTATCCTTAATAGTTTGTATTTATTTAAAAAATTTAGTCTTAATGTTTTTTTTAGTTGTTTATTAATCAGAAAAAGGCGCATTGCTCTCGATTTTTTCAAAAAAGAGATATGAATATTCAACTATTTTTGATATAAATCAACTTTGGTATGACCATCTTTCCAATTAACTTGTTTGAAAACAAAAATAGCAGCCGAAACGATTTAACTGTCGTTATATAAGTAGATTTCACTAAGGCTATTTAAATAACAACAGTAAATATCTTTATGGAGTGACGTTAAATGTCATTAACAAAAATTATTATTGTCGGTGGTGGCGCGGGTGGCTTAGAACTTGCGACTAAATTAGGCAATAAATTAGGTCGCAGCAAAAAAGCCGAAATCACCTTAGTTGATCGTAATAATAGCCATCTATGGAAACCATTATTACATGAAGTGGCTACAGGCTCTTTAGATGATGGCGTTGATGCGTTAAGTTATTTAGCACACGGCTATAACCATCATTTCAATTTTCAATTAGGTTCACTCACCGGACTTGATCGCGAACAAAAAAATATTACATTAGCGGCTATCTATGATGAAGACCAAGAATTACTCGTCCCCGAACGTACGCTTGATTATGATATTTTAGTTATGGCATTAGGCAGTAAATCGAATGATTTTGGTACACCAGGCATTAAAGAAAACTGTATTTTCTTAGATAGCCCACAACAAGCACATCGTTTTCATAATGAAATGCTGAATTTATTCTTAAAATATTCAGCTGACGCCAATGCACAAGCCGAAGATCGTAAAGTGAATATCGCTATTGTTGGTGGGGGAGCTACAGGGGTTGAACTTTCTGCTGAATTACATAATGCAGTACGCCAGCTAAATAGTTATGGATTAAAAAAATTAGCGCCATCAGCGTTAAATATTACTTTAGTTGAAGCGGGAGAGCGTATTCTTCCTGCATTACCTGTGCGTATTTCGAGCGCAGCACATCATGAGTTAACAAAATTAGGTGTACGAGTTATGACCAAAACAATGGTCACAAGTGCAGATGAAGGCGGATTAAACACAAAAGAAGGTGAGCATATTGATGCTGACTTAATGGTGTGGGCGGCTGGTATTAAAGCACCTGATTTTATGAAAGATATTGCAGGCCTAGAAACTAATCGCATTAATCAATTAGTTGTAAAACCAACCTTACAAACGACCGTCGATGAGTCTATTTTTGCTATCGGTGATTGCGCATCTTGCCCTAGAAAAGAAGGTGGTTTTGTTCCACCAAGGGCACAATCAGCACATCAAATGGCAAGCCGTTGTTACAGTAATATTTTAGCAATGTTAAAAGAAAAACCATTAAAAGATTATGTATTTACCGATCACGGTTCATTAGTTTCTCTATCGAAATTCAGTACGGTAGGGAGTTTAATGGGAAATTTGATGAAAGGTGACATGATGATCGAAGGACGGATCGCTCGTATTGTTTACATCTCTTTATATCGGATGCATCAAATTGCGTTACATGGTTACATCAAAACAGGGCTTATGATGTTGGTTGGTTCTATCAATCGAGTGATTAGACCCAAGCTAAAACTTCATTGATTTATCTTTTGCTTTTCTGATAAGACAAAAGTTATCTTTTTAAACCCTCGTATTATATGAGGGTTTTTTATCTATTTTTTCTTTTAAATTAAATAATTAAATTAGAATATCTAAATAAGATAAATAATCTTAGCATAAATGACTAGATGATTTATCTGTTTATATCAAAAATAACGAATAACACTAAAGCTCAATAAGACAATGGTAAATATAATTTTATCATTAAGGTTAATGAGTAATATTAAAGATAAGATCTATTTTTGATTATTATGCTAAATTATTTAAGACTTTTCTTAAATAAAAAATGATGTTTAATTCATTAATTTATCAAATAAAGTGTTATGGTATTTCTCTGATTTGCATTTAAAACACAATAAGTGAAAAGCATTAGTATAAGCTTAACATGTTATTTTTATTAAAATTTAATTCAATGAAATATTTTCATAAATCTTAAAAATAGATTTTTAAATATGAATTATCACTTATTTTTAAGCAACAATTGTTAACCTCGTGTTATCATAATGATGTATTATAAATAGTATAACGGTTTAAATTTTTTCACGAAAATAAATTAAGAACTCTCTTAATATAATAGATAATGCTTAAAAATATGATGAGGATTTATTTAATTAAGTAATTAAAACAGAAATAAGTGGTGTATTTAACATGTCATAAATACGTAGTTTACTTATTATGTTAATCAGCATGGATGTTGAATTAAGCTGTCAGATAGAGAATTCATTTATTGAATAATAAATAAATTAGCCAGTTATCGTAAAATAGTGGCTTTTTATTGAGCATCTGTAGCAATTAAGGACAAAACAAATAAAAAGGGGTAAAAGTGAGTGTTGATGTCAGAAAGTACACACTGATAGGACTAGTCGTTGTATTAGCTATTCTTTCATTTATTGTATGGAGGTGGGTATTTCCCCAGCCTCAATTCGCTCATGTCGTTTCCGCTACACCGATTAAATCAACGGTTTTTGTGACAGAAGAGTATTGTCATCGAATCGGTTTACCAACGCCTTTTACTCCAGAAAAATTGTCACGATTTCATCCGGCAGAGCAAGAATGTCGCGTGTTTTATATGATTGAAGCACTTAATAACAGTAATATTGCAAATTTTCCTTATCCTCAATTCAAAGAATGTATTCCGATTTATCGACAAGAGCGCAGAATTGTGGGCTATGATGTGCTTTACACTATTGATGGAACACCAGGTAAAGTGCGCACTACCTTTAAGCCTGGCGAAGTTATTGCTTTAGATGCTGATGGCAGGCTGATTTTGGCACAAGAACCTTATTGTTCAATGAATGAAAAAGTTCCTTGCCGTACAAACTAATACTAATAATATAAAAAGGCGTAAATGAAGAGGCTTTATTCCTTCATCACGCCTTTTTATTGACTTAAATAGCGGTGAATTCGACTGCTATTTTATCTTATGATCATCAAATGCACTTAACATATCATCAATGAAAGTGAGTCGTTTTTCACGTTCAGCTAAATTAGTAATAAACTTTAATTTAGATGGGCCGTCTAAGCGAAAAACAGCGGGTTGTTCTTGGAGTAAGCTAATTAAATAGCTCGGATCAACCTTGTTCTTCTCACCGAATTCAATAAACCCGCCTTTATCATGCGCTTCAATACGTGTAATACCTAAGCTCATTGCATTTAAACGAATAGCGGCATTACGCAATAAATAACGACCAGCATCAGGCAATTTACCAAATCTATCAATCAATTCTGCTCTTAAATCATTAAGTTCATTTAAATCAACCGCACTTGCAATTCGTTTATAGAATGAGAGTCTGACATTTACATCTGGAATGTAATCATCTGGTAATAAAACTGGCATTCTTAATTCAATTTCAGTTTGCTGATTGGTGAGATCTTCAAGTGATGGCTCTCTGCCTTCTTTTAGTGCTTCTATGGCGCTTTCTAGCAATTCCATATAAAGAGAGAAGCCTACCGTATTCATTTGGCCACTTTGTTCTTCTCCGAGTAACTCGCCCGCACCCCGAATTTCCAAATCGTGAGTAGCCAACGCAAAACCAGCACCTAGATCTTCCAGTGAAGCAATCGCCTCTAAACGTTTATGAGCATCTTTTGTCATGGCTTTAGGATGTGGCGTTAACAAATAAGCATAAGCTTGGTGATGAGAACGACCTACACGACCACGTAACTGATGTAATTGCGCTAAACCAAAGTGATCGGCTCGCTCAATAATAATGGTATTTGCACTTGGTATATCAATACCTGTTTCGATGATGGTAGTGCAAAGTAACACATTAAAACGCTGATGATGGAAATCATTCATCACTCGCTCAAGTTCACGTTCACGCATTTGCCCATGCCCAATCCCAATACGAGCCTCAGGAACGAGTGTAGCCAGTCTCTCACGCGCTTTTTCGATATTTTCAACATCGTTATACAAGTAATAAACTTGTCCACCACGTAATGTTTCACGCAAGATAGCTTCGCGTACCACTAAATCATCATATTCCCGTACAAAGGTTTTTACGGATAAACGGCGTGCGGGTGGTGTTGCGATAATAGAAAGATCACGCATACCACTCATGGCCATATTTAATGTACGAGGAATTGGGGTTGCTGTTAGTGTCAAAATATCTACATTAGCACGCATAGCTTTAATCCGTTCTTTGTGACGAACGCCAAAGCGATGCTCTTCATCAACAATGAGTAGCCCTAAATCTTTCCAGTGAATACTCGGTTGTAATAATTTGTGTGTACCAATGACAATATCAATAGTACCTTCAGCCAGTTTCTCTGTGATTTGTTGCTGTTCTTTTGCGCTACGAAAACGCGAAATCATCTCAATATTAACGGGCCAATTGGCGAAACGATCGCGAAAATTATCGAAATGTTGCTGAGCTAATAGAGTGGTTGGTACTAAAATCGCAACTTGTTTATTATTGTTAACCGCAAGGAATGCTGCGCGCATTGCCACTTCTGTTTTACCAAAACCCACATCACCACAGACTAATCTATCCATTGAAATGGCCTGGCACATATCACTTAATACGGCGTTGATTGCTATTTCTTGATCGGGAGTAGTTTCAAAAGGGAAACTTTGTCGGAACGCGTGATACTGCTCTTTATCCATTTTAAAGGCAAAGCCTGTTTTTATTTCGCGTTGCGCATAAACATCTAACAGCTCTGCCGCAACATCACGGACTTTTTCAGCCGCTTTTTGACGCGCTCTTACCCACGCATCCCCCCCTAATTTGTGTAAAGGGGCATTTTCATCAGCACCACCAGAATAACGACTGATTAAATGTAATGATGAAACAGGAACATAAAGTTTGTCGTTACCTGCGTAACCTAACATTAGGTATTCTGCTTTTACGCCACCTGCTTCTAAGGTTGTCATACCTTGATAGCGTCCAACACCGTGTTGAAGATGCACAACAGGCTGACCAATACTTAATTCGGCAAGGTTACGAATTAAGGTATCGGTATTAATTGCTCTGCGATTGTCTTGACGGCGACGATTAATACGTTCACCCAACATATCGCTTTCACAGATCAAGGCTAATTGGCGATGGCTATCAATAAAGCCGTGTTCAGCTGCGCCAATAATAAAATAAGCCCTTTTTCTTGGGCATCTGATAACTCAACGATCTGTTTTGGGGCTATTTTTATACGTGATAATAGTTCTTGTACTGTTTCGCGTCGGCCTTCACTCTCAACAGAGAAAATAATACTACCTGAAAATTGCTCTTGGAATCGACGCAGATTATCTAAAGGAGATTTACTTTGCGCGTTAATCGATAAATCAGGAAGTGGTTGATAACCTAAATTAGTTTGTCCTGCTTTTTCTGGCAACGTGTCTGTTTTAAGTTGAATTCGTGGCCACTGTTTGAGCGCTTGATTAAACTTATCAACATTGAGCCAAATATCATCAGGAGGGAGCAAAGGCCGCATTGGATCAACGCGACGACTTTCAAAACGTTGGTTGATGTCTTGCCAGAATTTATCAGCGAAATCTTGTAGATCTTGCGTCACTATTAGGGTGTTTTGGGGAAAATAAGCAAATAAGTTAGATAAAGGCTGTTCAAAAAATAGTGATTGCCAATATTCAATCCCAGTTGGCAGTATGTGTTTACTGACTTGTTGATAAATATGTTCAGGATCACGTCTTACATCGAAGCGCTCACGCCACTGACTACGAAAGAGCTCAATTGCATTGGCATCAGTTGGGAATTCATGTGCAGGCAATAAATTGATTTGCTCCACTTCTATTAATGTTCTTTGAGTATCGACATCAAAAGTACGCAGGCTATCAATTTCATCATCGAAAAAATCAATACGATAAGGGAATTCACTTCCCATAGGAAATAAATCAAGCAATGCACCACGTGTTGCATATTCTCCATGCTCTAATACTTGCTCTACATGGCGATATCCTGCTTCATCGAGTGTTTTACGCAAATTATCACGAGAAAGTATCTCTCCTTTTTGCATTACCAACGCATGACTTGCGAGATAATCCGTAGGGCAGACTTTCTGCATTAACGTATTGACGGGTAAGATTAAAATTCCCTTGAGAAGTGATGGAATACGGTATAGCGTAGAAAGGCGGTTTGAGATAATTTCTTGGTGAGGTGAAAAACTGTCATAAGGCAGAGTTTCCCAATCCGATAATGTCTCTACTGGATAATCACAAAACTGACGGATTTCATCTTGTAAACGTAATGCATTTTGCATGTCACGAGTAACAAGAACGACTAATCCAGAATGACGTTTGATGATCTCTGCACATTCTAGAGCACAAGCGGCACCAGTCAGTTGACCGAGCTGGCGAGTATCCCCTTGTTTTATAGGAAGTTGATAACGATATTCTGAGGACATAAGCGTGTAATGTGAACTCTTTGTTGTAGTTAACTCCCAACACATCTTCAGCGTACTCGCTAAAGCTTAAACTGGCGGGCAGGTTAAGATAAAAGAAAAACCACAGTTTGGGAATAGAGTGGTTCCATTCAGTAAGACTACCCTTTATTATCCCTGAACACTTCGCATTAGCAACAGGAACAGCACAGATTTCATGTACAATTCTGTCTCATTTTATATAGGGCTCCGTTATATGCGGGGTCGCGCGGTCGATAAGTTCGGTCGCTTCGTCTCATGGCTATCTGCTTTAGGGATCATGTTAGGTGTCGCAGCGCTTATCACTGTGACTTCTGTTATGAATGGCTTTGAACGTTCATTGCAAGAAAGTATTCTTGCTTATCTTCCACAAGCCATAGTGACATCACCTAACGGCAACTACCCCGACAATCAAATATAGCCGAAAATTTACTGACGCGAGAAGGTATCATAAACGTTGTTCCTTTAGTAGAAAGTGATGTTGTTTTGCAAAGTAAAGACAATATCAGTGTTGGCGTTATGTTAGGGATTGAGAAAGCACAAGATGAGCCATTAACAAAATATATTCGTTATGGTGATTTCTCTATGCTTAAATCGGGTGAATATGGTGTGATCTTAGGAAGTGGCTTAGCTAAACAATTGAAAGCAAAAGAAGGGGATAAAATTCGCCTGATTGTGCCAAGTGTAAGCCAACTAACCCCGATGGGAAGATTACCCAGTCAACGATTATTTACTGTTAAAGGTATTTTCCAAAGTGGTGGAGATGCTGACGCCTCTCAAATTTTAGTTAATCAACAAGATGCGGCACGTTTAATGCGTTATCAACCAGGAAATATTACTGGGTGGCGTCTTTTCTTTTCTGATCCTCTCAATATTGAAAAATACAGTACTCAGCCTTTAGCTAAAAATTTAAGTTGGAAAGATTGGCGTGAACGTAAAGGTGAATTTTTCCAGGCAGTTAAAATGGAAAAAAATATGATGGGATTATTATTAAGCTTAATTATTGCTGTAGCTGCTTTTAATATTATTACCTCACTTTCTTTATTAGTTATGGAAAAACAAGGGGAAGTGGCTATTTTGCAAACCATGGGGTTAAAACGTTCTCAGATTATGTCCATTTTTATGTTGCAAGGTGCTGGGGCTGGCATACTAGGTGCTGTTGCGGGGGGGCTTCTAGGGGCATTGCTCTCAAGCCAGTTAAATACCATTATGCCAGCGGTAGGACTTATTCCACAAGGCGTCGAATTACCTGCCACGCTTGATTGGGGACGGGTATTTATGATTGGCTTTGCCGCTATTGTGATTTCCCTTTTATCCACTTTATACCCGTCTTGGCGGGCCGCGACTATTCAGCCAGCAGAGGCGCTACGTTATGAGTAATTCTTCTATTAATAAACAGCCAATGGCATCAGAAAAAAACATGCAAATTGACAAGAATTGTTTATTGGATTGTCACGCCCTGTGTAAACAATACCAAGATGGTACAATTTCAACGCAAGTACTGAAATCGGTTTCATTTAAAATGGAAAAAGGTGATTTTTTAGCTATCGTGGGTAGCTCCGGTTCAGGTAAAAGTACCTTATTGCATCTATTGGGTGGTTTAGATTCACCTACATCGGGCGAAGTCTTCTTTGAGGGGCTGTCGCTCAATACATTATCTTCCTCAGAAAAAGCCGACTTGCGTAATACACAACTGGGTTTTATTTATCAATTTCACCACTTATTACCTGATTTCACTGCCCTTGAAAATGTGGCAATGCCATTAATGATTGGTGGGATTAACGTGGCAAAAGCGAAAGAGAAAGCGATGTCTTTACTTGAAGCCGTCGGTTTAAAAGCGCGCGCTCATCATCGTCCTTCAGAGCTTTCAGGTGGTGAAAGACAAACGTGTTGCGATTGCAAGAGCATTAGTTAATGATCCGGCATTGGTACTTGCAGACGAGCCAACAGGCAACCTTGATCAGAAAAATGCCGAAGGGATTTTCGAGCTATTGATTAAGTTAAATAAAGAAAAGCAAACCGCTTTTCTGGTAGTGACGCATGATTTATCACTGGCGGCTCGTTTTCAGCGTCAACTAGAAATGAAAGATGGTCAATTACAGCCACAAAACGCGATTTCAGGAGTGAAATAATGGCGCAATTGCCACTTGCATTAGTGACCGCTTTACGTTTTTCAAGAGGGCGAAAACGTGCGGGAATGGTTTCGTTAATCTCGGTTATTTCAACATTGGGTATTATGCTTGGTGTTGCCGTTTTAATTATCGGTTTAAGTGCTATGAATGGATTTGAACGCGAATTAAAAAACCGTATTTTATCTGTCGTCCCTCATGGTCAAATTTATTCTGTTGAACAGCCATTTGTACAATGGCAATCGGCATTACCTCGGATTGAAAGCACTCCAGGTGTTGTTGCCGCTGCACCGTATATCTTATTAACGGGATTATTAGAGAAAGGAACTGAACTAAAAGCAGTGAGTGTTATGGGAGTATCCCCTGAAAAACAAAGTGATATCAGCTTATTGCCTCGTTATGTACAAAATAATGCATGGCAAGATTTTCGTGCAGGCAAGCAACAAATTATTGTTGGGCAAGGTGTTGCAGACGCATTAAAAATAAAACAGGGTGATTGGTTAACGGTATTAATCCCGAATAATGATGATCCTACTAAGCTATTACAGCCTAAACGTATCCGTTTACAAGTGAGTGGCATATTTAAACTGAGTGGTATGCTTGATCACCAATTAGCGTTAGTGCCTTTAGCTGATGCTCAGCAATATATGGATTATGGACAAGGCATTACAGGGATTGAAGTGAACACAGTTGATCCATTTTTGGCTAATGAAATCATCCATAATGCGGGTTTAAACAGCAAAGAGTATGTTTATGCGAAAAGTTGGATAAGTGACTATGGCTATATGTATAGTGATATTCAAATGATCCGCAGCATTATGTATTTATCCATGATTTTAGTGATTGGTGTGGCTTGTTTTAATATTGTTTCAACGTTAATTATGGCAGTAAGAGATAAAAGCAGTGATATTGCTATTTTACGTACACTAGGTGCACGAGATAGCCATATTCGTAATATCTTTTTATGGTACGGCTTATTATCAGGCATGATTGGTTGTATTGCCGGTGTTATTTTTGGTGTAGCAGTGGCTTACAATTTGACACCTTTAGTCTCTATTATTGAATCATTAACAGGGCATAGTGTACTTTCAGGTGATGTTTATTTTGTCGATTTTCTCCCTTCAGAAGTGCATTTGATGGATGTTTTTTCTGTATTTATTACTACTGTGATCTTAAGTCTGATAGCAAGTTGGTATCCAGCTCGTCGAGCCACTAAACTAGATCCTGCAAGAATTTTAAGTGGACAATAAGTTTATTGACATACAAAGAAGAAAAAACACTTAAAATAGTGAAGTTAGAAACGCGATATTTAAACTTGAAAACCAAGGATTGTAATGATGAAACTTAAACTTCGTCATCGTCGGCTTAGGAAGTTTCGTAAGATTAAAAGTTTACGTAGACAACATTCACGTTGTCGTTATTTTCATCTCACCCATAAAACGGAACATGAAATGAATTTACCCAAAGTTGTCGTATTAACAGGGGCTGGCATTTCAGCTGAATCAGGAATTAAAACATTTCGTTCAGAAGATGGATTGTGGGAAGAACATCGCGTTGAAGATGTTGCAACACCTGAAGGTTATCAACGCAATCCGCAATTGGTTCAGCAGTTTTATAATGAACGCCGGCGCCAATTGCAACAACCTACAATTCAACCGAATGAAGCACATTATGCATTAGCGAAACTTGAGCAACGCTTAGGTAAAGATCACTTTCTTCTTGTAACACAAAATATTGATAATTTACATGAAAAAGCGGGTAGTCAGCATATTTTGCATATGCATGGTGAATTGTTAAAAGTTCGTTGCCCACAATCCCGCCAAGTTTTTGAATGGAAAGGTGATTTAGACATCACAGATCACTGTCATTGTTGCCAGTTTCCATCGCCACTACGTCCGCATATCGTCTGGTTTGGTGAAATGCCTATTGGTATGGATGATATTTATCGTGCTTTGGCTGAGGCTGATATTTTTATCTCTATTGGGACTTCAGGTAATGTCTATCCTGCTGCCGGTTTTGTTCATGAAGCAAAACTGACGGGAGCGCATACTGTTGAGTTAAATCTTGAACCTAGTTTAGTTGAAAGCCAGTTTGAAGAGAAACATTATGGACCAGCAAGTCAGGTTGTTGATGAATATGTTCATAAATTGTTTGAATTAATTAATGATCCTAAAGCTGATTTGACGCAATAATTATTTTATAGAGTTCCCTATTATTGTTCTTAGAGAGATCTTAGGGGGCAAAATGGATAAATTATTAGAACGTTTTTTTGAATACATTAATTTTGATACTCAATCAAAACCATCTTCAAAAATGTCGCCAAGCAGTGATGGCCAGCTAAAACTGGCTAAGGCATTGGCACAAGAATTAAAAAAACTGGGTTTTTCTGACGTAACACTCAGTGACAAAGGATGTGTAATGGCAAGTTTGCCATCCAATGTCTCTTGGCCAGTGCCTGTTATTGGTTTTATTTCGCATCTTGATACAGCTCCTGATTTTTCGGGCAAGCATGTAAAACCACAAATTCTTGAAGATTATCGTGGTGGTGATATTGCATTGGGTATTGGTGATGAAGTGTTGTCACCCGTTATGTTTCCAATACTGCATTCCATGATTGGTAAAACATTAATTACGACAGACGGTAAAACCTTATTAGGTGCTGATGATAAAGCGGGTATCGCTGAAATTATTACCGCCATGGTACGTTTAAAAGAAACGAACCGACCTCATGGTGATATTCGTATTGCGTTTACACCAGATGAAGAAATTGGTCGTGGCGCACATTATGTTGATTTAAAAGAATTTGGTGCAAGTTGGGCTTATACTGTTGATGGTGGTGGTGTCGGTGAATTAGAGTATGAAAACTTTAATGCCGCATCGGTGAATATTAAAATTGTTGGTAACAATGTTCATCCTGGTAGTGCAAAAGGGGTAATGGTAAATGCATTAGGATTAGCGTCTCGTATTCACCAAGAATTACCTGTCGATGAAACACCAGAAAATACTGACGGCTATGAAGGTTTTTACCATCTACAAAGTATTAAAGGTACGGTAGAAAGAGCGGAAATGCATTATATTATCCGTGATTTTAACCGTAATTTATTTGAAAAACGCAAACAGAATATGATTGCGATTGCTGAAAAAGTAGGTAAAGGCTTACACCCGGATTGCTATATTGAGCTGACTATTGATGATAGTTATTACAATATGCATGACAAAGTTGTTCAATTCCCACATGTTATTGAAATAGCAAAACAAGCGATGATTGATTGTGATATTGAACCTAATATTAAGCCTATTCGCGGTGGTACAGATGGCGCGCAGCTTTCTTATCGTGGACTTCCTTGCCCTAATATTTTTACCGGTGGTTATAATTTTCACGGTAAGCATGAATTTATCTCTTTAGAAGGAATGGAAGCCGCAGTGAGTGTGATCATGCGCATTGCGGAAATAACAGCGGAAAGAGAAAAGGCAAAAGTGATTAGCTAATGACTGATAGATTTTGTTATATAAGATAAAAATAATAGCCGAAATATCGGCTATTATTTTTTAGTTATATTTCTTAATTATATTGTTAACTGAGATGATTTATTTACGCTCTTTATAATCTTGCTCAACAGAAGATTTCCAATCTTCATTTAACTCTTTACCTTCAATCTTAGACTGAACGGCTTTATTAACCGATTCGTAGGCATTTCCATAACCTTTAGCATCTTGAATATATTGAGTTGAGTTAGACGATTTAATACCAATACTTTCCGCTGCACTTATCGCATCAAAATTAGCGCCTAAAAAGATAAACTCCCAACCTTTCTCTTTTTCTGCTGAAGTAATTAATGATTTTACTTTTTCTAGCGAATATTCACGGCTACTATTTTCTTCACCATCAGTTATGATCACCATCATGACATTTTTATAAGGTGAATTTGGTTTATTTTCTTCCGTGATCGCATTTCCAACTGCATCTAACAATGCAGTATTGCCTGATGCAAAATAATCATTAGTAGTTAAATCTTCTATCTTATTAATATCAATTCGGTTATGTAGTTTTTTAGCCTTACTATCAAATAAAATCGTGGTTATATAAACTTTCTCAGGGCGATTTTTATTTTCAGCTAAAATGGTATTAAATCCACCAATAGTATCTTTTTCATATCCTTGCATTGAACCACTTTTATCTAACACAAAAATGATATCCGTTTGTGCTGGTGGTGCTTTCACATTGGCTATTTCTGCTGTTTCTGCAAATACCATGGACGGTAAAATAAACGCAGCAATTAAAACAATAAATTTTTTCATAGACGACTCCATTGTAGAAAAAAGAAGTAAAGTGGTGAAAACCTAGCCTTACCTTAAAGGAAATTAATAAGATAAAATAGGAGAACTGACTGAAAAATAGACGGAGTGTTAATATATGAACGCACTTAATTAAAAATAGAATGATTTTATAATAATGGGCTTACATATTATTTAATATTAAAATTTCAATATAGGCTTAAAATTAATAACTCCTTGATAAATTAACTTTATTAAATTTATCTTATAATCACAATGAAATTTATAAATATAATATAAGGATATTGAATGGAAACCATAGCAGGAAAATTATTAAAACCGGTAACAGAAGCTCAACTAAATTCTCATAAAAAGGAAATGATTAAAAAAATCTGAGCAACAATCATTTATTATTATTTTTAGCTATTTTCTAATAACTTTTTTAATTTTATTTTCTCTTTATGTGACAAATAGCAAACATACATTATTACTTTTTTTCTTACAAAGTACATTTTTTGTTGTTATTCCTTTTTTCTTCCGTAATACAAGAGTTCTTTTAAAAGAAGCAATAAATTATTTTATTCGCTAAGTTTGAAAATAAGAGATATTTTAAAATATATAATAATAAAAAAGCCCTGCCATTAACATGGTAGGGCTTTATAACTTATCATTGAAGATTAGTGATAATTAATCTTCAAAATACCAATAACCTTGATTAACTAAGTGTGTTAATAAACGTACAAATTTTGGATCAGACAGCGCCTCACCTAAGTGTTGTTTATCAATATAATCATATTGGCAAAGCGCATCAGCTGCTTCAATATGAGCAGTATCTATTAATTCGCCATTTACAAAACAGCTATCGCCAACACGCAGTGCGCGAATACCATTTAAACGATGAAGTTGTTCACCTTGTTGCAGTAAATCATGAATTTCTGCGCTTTCATATAAAGGCTCAGGAACAGCGAGATCGAGTTCATGGCGAGATTGAGAAATAAATTCACCAAACCAATGGCGGAATACTTCGGGTTGAGCAAGTAAATCTTCCATCATTTCATGAAGTTTATTTAACTCTTGATGTTGTACTAATGCTGGATTTTCACGCTCGGTTAAATCAGGATCACTATAACGATAGCTACCTAAATCGTTAGCTAACACATAGTCAGCGAAGCCACTGAAAAGTTCACGGGCATTAGGAGCCCTGAAACCAACAGAGTAGTTAAGTGATTCTTCAATCGCATAGCCTTCATGTGGGAATCCAGGTGGGATATAAAGAATATCACCGGGTTCTAATTCTTCATCAATAATTGCGTCAAAAGGATCCACTTGAAGTAAGTCAGGGTGAGGGCAGTGTTGTCTCATCGGGATTTTTTCACCCACACGCCAACGACGACGACCTTGTCCTTGAATAATAAAGACATCATATTGATCGAGATGTGGGCCTACACCACCACCAGGAACAGAATAAGAGATCATTAAATCATCAATGCGCCAATCGGGTAATACACGAAATGGCTTCATTAATGCCGCACTAGGGAAATGCCAGTGATCGACAGCTTGTACAAGCAAAGACCAGTCTTTATCACCAAGTCCCTCGAAGTGCTCAAAAGGCCCATGTTTGACTCCCCATTGTCCGTCTTGACAGCTAACAAGACGGCTATCCACTTCATCTTCCATTGCAAGACCAGCAAGTTCGTCAGGAGATAAAGGATCAACAAAACGTGAGAAGCCGTTTTTAATTAATAAAGGGCGTTTTTGCCAATGGCTTTCGAGAAATGATTGCCAATCTAAATTAAGTTTATAGTCCATTGTGTATATCCTGAATTCGGGAAGCCTGAAGTCATAATATAATGAATTCTAACTTCCTGCTAAACATTCCTTTGAGCAATGTGAGTAATAACGATTAACACAAGAATAAGTGGACAGTTATCATACATAAAGATGATGTGGGGTAGTGATTTATTCAGGATAGTTTATTCACGTTCTGTTGTGAGTTGTTGTTTCTGCGAACGTGACTGTAATACGGGCTCCTCCTAAAGGGCTGTCAGTCATTGTAATATCACCACGATATTGCTCAATAATATCAATCGCAATGGATAATCCTAAACCTTGTCCTGGGCGTAAAGTATCTGCTCTTGTTCCTCGTTGGAAGATGACTTCTCTTTTTTCAGGGCTGACGCCGGGGCCATCATCATCAACAATAATTATTACACTATTTTCATTATTACTTACATTGATTTCAACAAATTCTAGACAGTATTTACAGGCGTTATCAAGAATATTACCCATTACTTCCATAAAATCATTTTTTTCACCTAACCACATAATTTCAGGTGAAACATTGAGTGTTAAATCAACACCTTTTGATTGGTAAACTTTACTTAATGCACTACAAAGATTATCTAATAATCCTGACAGTGAATGGAGTTTTCGTGTGGTAATGTCGTGATCACCATGAATCGATGCTCGGTGCAGATAATAACCAACTTGTTGTGAAATTCGTTCTATTTGATCAAGCATGATAGGTTCAGCTTGCTCTATCGTCATTTGCTTACCTGATCGCAAAGAGCGTAATGTTGATTGCAACACGGCAAGTGGTGTTTTTAAGCTGTGGGTAAGATCAGATAAACTTGTGCGATATTTACTGTAACGGCTTCGTTCATTACGCAATAACACATTTAAATTTCGGACTAAACCTTTTAATTCTGTTGGTGGGTTTTCATCTAAATCATTACGTGTCCCTTTTTCTAATGCGCTGATTTGTTCAATTACTTGCTTTATAGGTCGTAAGCTCCAATGGGCAGCTAACCAAATTAAAGGCACAACTAAGAATAAATTAGCGAGAATAATATATAAAAACCAGTCCCAAACCTGACTGACTTTTTGCATACGTTGGGGGATAGGATCGATAACAGCGATTGCCATATAAGGCATATTATCTGCTGCAGGATAATGGTTAATCACCACGGAGTGAGTTAAAAATTCATTGCTTGAATATTCTTCAAGACGTTTAAGATAAACACGATATTGAGGCAACTGTTGTAACATTAAACGGGTTGTTTTGACATCAACCAAAATCTCAAATAAACCTTCTTCATGGCGCCATTTATGCTTAATACTATTTGGAATCGCTTTGGGTAAATCGGAAGGCGTCCATAAGACGTTGCCTTTATCATCAAAAATGATGACCAGCGACGTATTGTTATTATTCAGGTTTGTTGGAAATTCAATATTCAGCTTGCCCTTATTCCACTGTGCTAAACTGTAATACAGATTACTTTGACTGCGCATTAACATAAAAGTGGTTTTATCAACGCTCACGATAGAACCGACTATGGCTACCAACCCATAAGAGAGTGTAAGTGCCAAAATAATGGCACTGGTCGCTAGTAAAAATCGTGTTCGTAATGAAAAAGGGGAACGCTGTTTTTTTTTGCATATTAAGGTTTCATATCAAAACGGTAGCCTTGTCCGCGTACTGTTACAACAACATCATCAGGGTATTTTTCTAAGATTTTTTTACGTAATCGCCCCATTAATACATCAATAGTGTGGCTTTCTTTTAATTCGGCATCAGGATATAACTGGCGCATTAATGCATCTTTGCTAACGACTTTATTTTGATTGCGCATTAATGTTTCTAAGATCGTATATTCAAATGCTGTTAATTTAATTTGCTCGCCTGAAATCATGAACTCTTTACGTGACAAATCCAACTCGAAAGGCTCAATAGAGAGAGTTTGTGATGCAATTCCCATGTTTCTTCGCATTAATGCCTGAATACGAGCAACAATTTCCTCAAAATGAAAAGGTTTTGTCACATAATCATCAGCACCTGCATTTAATGCGGAGACTTTTTCTTGCCAACTTTCACGTGCAGTTAACACCATGATGGGCAACGTGACATTATTTTCTCGCCATCTGCGAATAAGGCTAATACCATCTTCATCGGGTAATCCTAAATCCACAATGGCAACATCTGGTGTACCTTCTGTTATAAAACTATCAGCTTCTTTGGCATCTTCTGCTGCATCAACTTGATGACCGGCATCACGAAACTGCACGGATAAGTGATGACGAAGTAAAATATTATCTTCAATAATTAAGATCCGCATAATTCCTCCTTGAGTACAATCGGCCAAGATACACCGTTGTAAAATAAATATAGGAAATGATAGTTAGTTAATCAGATAAAAATATTAGGTTATCATAGACAATCTATTGCTTAAAAAATACTGTAGCTAGCAATGTGTTTAAGTTGCAGATAGTTTTCTTCGTTTTTTGTTATAAAAAAAGGCAGAAATTATCTGCCTTTGAGAGGGAGGGAGATAAATTAGTTTAATTTATCAACAAACTGAGTTGCAAAACCAATATAACTTTCAGGTTTCATCGATTTTAAGCGAGTTTTTTCATCTTCAGGTAGTTCTAAACCATCAATAAAAATAGCCATATCTTGCTCTGTGATACGTTTGCCACGAGTCAATTCTTTTAGTTTTTCATACGGTTTTTCAATGCCATAGCGACGCATTACAGTTTGAATTGGCTCAGCTAACACTTCCCAGTTACAGTCTAATTCTTCGCGAAGATGTTTTTCATTTACTTCAAGCTTATTGAGACCTTTAATGGTCGATTGATAAGCAATTAATGCATAACCAATACCTACACCTAAATTACGTAGAACGGTTGAATCTGTTAAATCACGTTGCCAACGAGAAAGCGGTAACTTACTCGAAAGATGTCCCATAACGGCATTGGCTAATCCTAAGTTTCCTTCCGAGTTTTCAAAGTCAATAGGATTCACTTTATGTGGCATCGTTGATGAACCAATTTCACCGGCAATGGTTTTTTGTTTAAAGTGATTTAGTGCGACATAACCCCAAATATCACGGTCGAAATCGATCAAAATTGTATTGAAGCGGCTAATGCAATCAAAAAGTTCCGCAATATAATCATGCGGTTCGATTTGTGTTGTGTATGGATTCCATGTAATACCTAATGAAGTCACAAATTCTTCACTAAACTGGTGCCAGTTTACTTCAGGGTAGGCGGCTAAGTGTGCGTTATAGTTACCGACAGCACCATTGATTTTACCTAAGATCTCAACTTGTGTAAGTTGGCGATATTGACGTTCCATACGATAAGCAACGTTAGCAAACTCTTTACCCATTGTTGAGGGGGTTGCAGGTTGACCGTGAGTACGAGAAAGAAGAGGTAAATCACGGTATTCTTGTGCCATTTTACTAACAGTATCAATAAGTTCACGCCATGTTGGTAGCAAAATCTCTTGGCGAGCTGTTTCTAGCATAATGGCATGAGACAGATTATTAATATCTTCTGAAGTACAAGCAAAGTGAATAAACTCAGAAACCTGATGTAATGCAGGGATGGTCGCCACTTTTTCTTTTAAGAAATATTCTACAGCTTTTACATCGTGGTTAGTGGTGCGTTCGATGGTTTTAATACGTGCTGCATCTTCTTCATTGAAGTTAGCAACTATCGCATCAAGGTAATCGTTTGCGTTTTTTTCAAAGGCAGGAACTTCTTTAATGTCGGCGCAAGATGCCAGCTTTTGTAGCCAGCGAACTTCTACCTGTACACGGAATTTCAGAAGACCGAATTCACTAAAAATAGAACGTAACGACGAAGTTTTACTACCGTAACGACCGTCAATCGGTGAAATCGCTGTCAGCGAAGATAATTCCATTGTTGGCAACTCCCAGGTTGAATTTAAAGTATTAACATTGAGCGAGAAAATCATCAGCTTGTCGGATAATTGTCTTTTGATGTAATAAAAAATCAAAGCGACGACCACCCACTTGACGCCAGAGCACGGCACTACGAATACCCGTTAATAATAACGCTCTAACTTTAGCTTGAATAATTGGGTTTTTTAACAGTTCGATAGAGCCATGAACTTGAATGCGAGGGCCTACAGGACTAACCGCATCAACATAAACGCCAGCGAGTGCATTAAATACACCTTCGGACATAGGTTCAAAATAGCTTTTTTGACGCTCTAATTGAGAAATTTTTTGTGATAAACGTGAACTATAATCATCATTTCGTCCGATTAAGCGTTCTAAGTTGATTAAACCTTGTTGATAAGTCATCAACTCTAGCGTTAATTTTTCTCTTCTTACTGCCTGATGAATAGCTTTCAGTGTTTGAAAGCCTAATTTTAAATGGCTAATTTGATTACCATAAACATCAAGTGTTGATGTGGGATTGAGATTAAAAATACTGTTAACCATCACTTCAACATCATTTTCGTTCGCACTACCTTGGTAAGCAATTTGTTGAACGAGACGACTTGCTTGGCAGATGCCTGCCAATGCAAGTGTTATATCACGAAAATCTTTAGCCACATCTACTCCTGAATACGTGTTTCAATGATCCCGCCACCTAAACAGACTTCGTCTTGATAAAAGACGGCTGATTGTCCCGGCGTTACAGCAGCAACGGGATAATCAAAGCGGACTTCAATTTTATCTTCACTTAATGGCGTTACTGTACACGCAATATCAGGTTGGCGATATCGTGTTTTAACAGTACAGCGAAACGCCCCAGTCATTGGCTCTCTTGATACCCAATGTAATTGTTGAGCAATTAAGCCGACAGACATTAATCTTGGGTGTTCATGACCTTGTGCCACAACAAGAATGTTGTTTTCAACATCTTTATCAACAACATACCAAGGATCATCGCCACCGTCTTTTGTTCCACCGATACCTAAACCTTTACGTTGACCTAATGTGTGATACATCAATCCTTGGTGTTCACCAATAGTTTCACCATCAACTGTGATGATCGGGCCAGGTTTAGCCGGGAGGTAACGTGATAAGAAATCGGTAAATTTACGCTCACCAATAAAACAAATACCCGTTGAGTCTTTTTTCTTCGCTGTTGCTAATTCAAGTTTTTCAGCGATTTTTCTAACTTCAGGCTTTTCCATCTCACCAACAGGGAAAAGACTTTGTGCGATTTGCTCGTGACTTAATGTGTATAAGAAATAGCTCTGGTCTTTGTTATTATCGACGCCACGAAGTAATTGGCTTTTGCCATTGATATCACGACGGCGAACATAGTGGCCTGTTGCGATATAATCAGCACCTAAATCTTCTGCCGCATATTCTAAAAATGCTTTAAATTTTATTTCTTTATTGCACAGAATATCGGGGTTTGGAGTGCGGCCTGCTTTATATTCAGATAAAAAATGTTCAAAAACATTATCCCAATATTCAGCAGCAAAATTGATGGTGTAAAGCTCGATACCAAGCTTATCGCACACGGCTTGTGCATCAGCAAGATCCGCTGATGCTGAGCAATATTCTGTATCGTCGTCTTCTTCCCAGTTCTTCATAAACAGACCAACGACCTGATATCCCTGTTCCTTAAGAAGATAGGCTGAGACGGATGAATCTACGCCACCGGACATTCCCACGATGACTTTTTTTTGGCTGTTATCTGACATGACTGGATCTCACTGCGGAAAAATAAGCGCCATACTTTACCATATCACTGACACAGGTGCATCAAGTGTTGCTCTGTTTTTGATGCTTTGTTTTCCCATTTTCTGTTATTTAATTAAAGGGTGCACCAAAGCCACTTAAAATAGAAAGAGGGGTAGAGTTCACCTTGTTGATAACATAACAGGCTTTCTCTCACTAAAGGTGAACGTAATTGCTGGCTTTGAATAATGTCATCTGCGCTAACCCAATGACAACAATTGATATCGCTATCATTAGGGTGAGTTTCAACTTGTTCTTGAGCCTCAATTAAAAAGAGGAACCGTAAAAAAGGCGTTTTATCAGGGGCAATCCATTGATGTAATTTAAGGAAATATTGAACAGGAAGTGTTAATCCTGTTTCTTCCCATAACTCACGTTGAACAGCTTGAATAAGTGTTTCATCAGCTTCAAGGTGGCCAGCAGGTTGATTCCATGTTGCTTTGCCATTAACGGTTTCTTCAACAACCAGAAATTTATTTTTTGCATGAACAATACATGCGACAGTCACATGAGGTTTTAAACAAAATCAATCTCCTTCCATTCACCAGGTAATAGATTATCCAGCGTAATATTTCCCATACTAAAGCGGATCAAGCGTAATGTAGGGTAACCAATATGAGCCGTCATTCGTCTCACTTGACGATTTTTACCTTCAAATAAGGTGATTTTTAGCCAAGTTGTCGGAATAGTTTGGCGTTCTCTAATCGGTGGATTTCTCTCCCATAGCCATTCGGGTTGTTCAACTATTTCGACTTGTGCAGGTAGTGTTTTGCCATCTTTAAGGTCTAATCCTTCTCGAAATTGTTGTAATGCTGTTGTACAAGGAACGCCTTCTACCTGAGCATAGTAGATTTTTCCTGTTTTTTTACCCGGTTGCGTTAATTTTGCTTGTAACTTCCCATCATTTGTTAAGACTAAAAGCCCTTCGCTATCTCTATCTAGACGCCCTGCAGCATAAATATCACGAATAGGAATAAAATCTTTTAGTGTTTTTCTACCACTTTCATCAGTAAATTGGACTAGCACATCAAAGGGTTTATTAAAGATAACCACTTTACGCTCACCTCTTAGGCGTGCTGGTTTTCTTTGTGTTGAAGGGGCATGATGTTTTCTTGTTTTAATCGAGCTTTTAAATTGATTTGTCATAGCTAATTTTTGTAAAAAATGGGAGATTGATTATACCTTAAAAGAGAAGCGATTGGCGTTAGCTGAATAATCAAGTAGTATTGACAGGTCTCTTACAAAAAATTAACAAAGCGTGCGCTTACATGAAAGGAGAGGTAAATGGGAAAGCAAAGTAGTTGTTCCGGCTAATGGCGCTAAAATTACACTAGATGCTAAAGGTAAGCTTGTTGTTCCCAATAATCCGGTTATCCCTTATATTGAAGGGGACGGTATCGGTATCGATGTCACGCCAGCAATGTTAAAAGTTGTTGATGCAGCCGTTGAGAAAGCTTATGGCAAAGAACGTAAGATTGAATGGATGGAAGTCTACACCGGTGAAAAATCTACGCAGGTGTATGGTAAAGATGTTTGGTTACCAGAAGAAACCTTAGATCTTATCCGTGAATATCGTGTTTCTATTAAAGGTCCTCTGACTACCCCAGTTGGCGGTGGTATCCGTTCATTAAACGTTGCATTACGCCAACAACTTGACCTCTATATTTGCCTACGCCCAGTACGTTACTACAAAGGTACTCCAAGCCCAGTTAAACACCCTGAACTGACTGATATGGTTATCTTCCGTGAAAACTCAGAAGATATTTATGCGGGTATTGAGTGGAAAGCTGGTTCAGCAGAAGCAGATAAAGTCATTAAATTCTTGCAAAATGAAATGGGGTGTTACCAAAATCCGCTTCCCTCAAGATTGTGGTATTGGTATCAAACCTTGTTCAGAAGAAGGGACTAAGCGCTTAGTTCGTGCAGCGATTGAATACGCGATTGATAATGACCGAGATTCAGTCACGCTGGTACACAAAGGTAATATTATGAAATTTACCGAAGGTGCCTTTAAAGACTGGGGTTATGAATTAGCACGCGAAGAGTTTGGTGGTGAATTATTAGATGGTGGCCCTTGGGTTAAAATCAAAAATCCAAAATCAGGTAAAGAGATCATCGTTAAAGACGTTATCGCTGACGCATTCTTGCAACAGATTCTGTTACGTCCAGCAGAGTATGATGTAATCGCATGTATGAACCTTAATGGTGACTATATTTCCGATGCATTAGCGGCTCAAGTTGGAGGTATCGGTATTGCACCTGGCGCAAATATTGGTGATGAGTGTGCTTTATTCGAAGCAACACACGGTACAGCACCTAAGTATGCAGGACAAGATAAAGTTAACCCTGGCTCAATTATTCTTTCCGCGGAAATGATGTTACGCCACATGGGTTGGACAGAAGCCGCTGACTTAATCATTAAAGGTATGGAAGGGGCGATTGCCGCTAAGACTGTAACTTATGATTTCGAACGTCAGTTAGAAGGCGCTAAACTGCTGAAATGTAGCGAGTTTGGTGACGCGATTATCAAACACATGTAATTGTTGATTTGATAAATAGTTAACGGGAGCTTATTAGTTCCCGTTTATTTTTTGTACTATAAAATTCTTCCCCAAAATATCCCCAAAACTCTTCCCCAAAACTGTTCAATTAAACAGCAATAATTTGCCATTCTTTTCCTCTATCGTCGTGGTATTTATCGGTCATATTTTGTGTTTTATGCCCCAATAATTTTTGTGTATTAATTCCTTGTTCTCGATAAAGTCGCTCAGATAAAGATCGCTGTTCATGGAAAGTAGGTGCCGTACCTTTTTCCCAAGTTAACCCACATTTATCTCGTGCTTTTTTAAATGTTGTGGTTAATGTATTTGGTGTGACTTGTTCGCCTCGTTTTGCTTGTGCGGTGGTATGCCGATAATGCACGAGATATTTACTTACAACAGCATCACGACATTGAGCAACAACATCTTTTAAGGAGAGATTGATAGCTTCACATTTTAGTGAGAGAGGGATGGCTAACTTACTGCCCGTCTTCTCTTGCTGTATATGTAACATATCATCCCAAATATCAGAGAATTTCATTTTACAGATATCACCGATCCGCTGACCTGTGGTTAAGGCCAGCAACATGCCGCATTGCAGGTAAGGAGGGTGGTTTTTAGCTTGCTGGTAAATAGTGCGCCATTCGTCCAATGTCATGCGTTCTCTTTTCACTCGGTTCCGTGGTTGTTTAGTTGCTTTCGCAGGATTGTAACCAGGCGGAACATAGCCAGCATGTTGAGCTTCTTTAAATACATCAATAAGCACCATGCGAACGACCTGAGCCATTCTTGAATGCCCTAATACTTTGACGGAATCTATTATTTCAGCAATATCTAAAGCAGTTATCTCTTTTAATATTTTCGTACCACAATACTGACGGAATAAATTAATAGGTTTCATTTTTTGTCGATAAGAATTAATTTTTAATTCACCGATATCTAATCTTTCTTTTTGAATATCTAAATATTTATCCATCCATATATCGACAGATATTTCAGACTTGTTTGTCTTAATTTTTGATAACCGTTCATTAATACTTAATAACTGTCGAGTATGTTGTTCAGCAATAATTGTATTGGCCTGAATGGCGGTTTCTCTCGCTTCTTGTTCGTCGGTGCCTAAAGCTATGAAATTTACCGGTGATGGGATGTTTATATTGCCAATAAATTTTGCCATTACGCTTATCTAGCTTTCGATATAGATTAGGGATAATAATTTTATGGGTTCGTGGTCGGGCAGCCATCTGTAATTATCCTCTTAAGTCGTTCCGTTGATTTAGTAGGAATTTGAGGGAGAGACAGATAGCCCACATAACGAGCTTCTCTATCAACCATCCACTTGCGGCCAACTTTCATTGCAGGTGGTGCAATAAGGTTATTCTTTGCGTATTTTTGTAATACCGTCATGCAAGGAGAGGCATCTCCAAATTCCAACCTTGCCCACGCTTCAAGAGTCACCATTCTTGACATATTTTCTCTCCATACTGCCGTATACAGTTTAAATAGACGTTAATTATGCTGGTGGTATTTATTTAAACTTTTTAGAACTGTTTATTTAGCTCCTTTTACTTAATTCATTAAATCTACGTAAAAATAAAACTTTGGCTTGTAGTGGGGTTAATGGATTAACAATAAAATCACTCGTAGGAATACCTTCAAGCATTAGCCAATTGCTACCCACATCAATTTCTAAATCTCGTTTTTCGGTTGCTAACATCATTAAGTCGGCTAAATGCACAGCGTCCGACATAACGGGTGGCAAGTTATATTTTTGACGAATAACAGTATCAATTCTTTTTTCTATCTCCTTATATTCAGGTAATAGCCTTTTAAGCGGTGATGGCAGATCTTTTACATAGGCTTCACTGGCATCATGAAGTAAGGCTTCTAAAGCATATTCAGGTGCAACTAAATAACTGACATATACTGAGTGTTGAGCAACAGAATAGAAATTATCAATCTGTCCATTAAAGCGACATTCATTAGCTAAACCTGTCGCGATGTCTTGAATATCTATATCCTCGATCCGTACATCGAGGTAATAGAAGTGCTTATTCGTTGCAGTTGCAATATAAGACATTATTCTCTCCACATAATTTAAGTAATAAAGATCCCTCTCGAATTAATCGAGATTAAATTTCCCTGATGTTGGTTAATAAAAAATAAAAATGGGTTCACACTTCATACAATAAGAAAGAGCTCTAGCTCTGCTATTTTAATATTAGAGTATTCTAATTGTTTCACCAGCACATCGCGCCTTACATACAACTCAGATAAGTGTCCAATAAACTGTAATTTTTCTCACATCCATTTAACTGCATCGGTATTCGTTAAATTATCTTGAAGTAAGATTACTGGTTCAGTTGTCATGTTTGCTCCTACAAGCTCAATACATTTATTTATCGACACTTTGCATTTGATAAAATTAGTATATGCATTATACGCAAATGCGTCAAGCGCATATTTTGTTTTGTGTAAAAATATAAAAGGACGAATTTTATCTGTTTGATTTTTAATTTATATCTTTAAAAGATCTCAGATTGGAATGTAGATTACTTCTTTGGTGGGGATAGTACACAAAAAGCCCTCGGTGGGAGGGCTGGGAGTTATTTAAAGCTATTTCGATTTAGTAAGACATAAGACCCTGCACTATCTACAAAGAAAAAATAGATAGACAAAAAGAATAGGATTATTTGAATTGCGCCAAGGTACAAGTTAGGAGAAAAAGTTACAGCGGCATAAACAAGTAAAGAGATTGTAATTAAAAATAATCTTCTGGCGAGATAGAAGGCATACCTTCTTCCGTCAGTCTTTGGTCCTAGAAGAGTTACAACCCTAGATACTTTGTATGCACATTGACCAAATATCACGGATGACATAATCGACCAATCAGATGTCGTTAGCAGAGAAGATATGATTGTTTCAATGGAAATAGAATTTTTTACAGTTGTAATGAACACCAGCGCAACAACAGGAATAATTAAGAAAACAACTTCTCCATAGATGTCAGCCATCATAGATTTTTTTTCTTCATTCTCGTTTTTGGAAGAAGTCATCTTGTACACCCGCATTTCTTTCGATATTAATAACCTCTATTATTTTAGCATTTTTACACTTACTTTTTGTTTTTTTCTTTCCTTTTGCTGGCATGATTTCATCATATTCTATAATCGCTTCCATCAAATCATTTGGTCCAATAGGAGAAATAAGTCCAGACTGATAACTACCTAGCCAATCATTATTTGCAACTTTTGCTGCAAATACATTTTCAGTTAATAGCTCTTCTAGTTTCCAAATATTATCCCCTTTGTTTGCTAAGACATTTACATGAAATTTAGATTTTCTTTTGTGGTGTTTTATTACATTGGAAAGAATATCTTCAACATTGCCATTAAAAGCAAACCTATTATTTAATTTCTTGAAGTCACTAAAGTCAGTGTCGCCAATTGTTCCAATTCCGATTAGAGCCGATTCATTTTCGTGAAGCTTAGAGCTCAAGACTGAATAATCAGATAAAGTTTTTCCCAGCATTTCTAGATCTATACACGGTTCTACTCTTATACTTTCACTTGAATTATTAATAATTGTTGCTGAAATAACATCAGAATAGGACTCGATATCCTCTCTCGTTGATACTTCAGGGTTTATAAGCATACTGTCTGCTAGGGATGTTGCTGATCTAAATATAAGACTTTCCCATTTATCCTTTACACACTTAATCCATGCTATAGCCGACCCGTTTTGGAGCCCAACTAATTCAAAAATAGCATCATCTTTTTCGTTAATTGATGATAATGATATCAAGCCAATTCTTTTATAAAATTTAACGTAACCAGTTAAAATATTGAGAATATCTTCAGGGTCACTTCTATCTTTATTGTAATTAAACTTTATAGCTACAGCGTTGTTCATCGCCATCTCATATTTAATTTGATGATTAATTATTAATATCGGGTCAACTAAATTTCAGTTTTACTGTTATTTTGTCAACCATACCTAAAACGTGTTGTCAGGCCATTAAAGCAACGCTCGACCAGTTTTTTCGCAGACGTCTATATACTTAATTGGTTTAACAATGGCTGATACATAGTGCATAGTATCAACTTGATCTGGCGATAGAGTGATAGGTTTATGTGAGTTATTGATACTAGAAAACTGATAGTCACCATCTCTCGTTTTGTTGAAGATTTTAATCATGTTATGGCCTTCAACCGTACGAACAAATACTTCATCACCAGCTCTGACATTGGTGTTGGGTTCAACTACAACAAACTCACCAGATTGAATGCGTGGCCACATACTATCACCTTTAACTTTTAGACCGTACGCATCAGCATCGTCACTGTATATTTTTAGCCAGCCGTTGTGATCTTCAATCATATCAACAGCGCCATCAACACCTAAGAATGCTTCACCTCTAACTTGAACCAAACCAGAAGGTATCCTACCAATAAGTTCTATTTTATCTGGCTCAGGTGCATTTTCAGTAAATAAATCAGCAACAGATACGCCAAGTGCTTCTGCTATTTTTTACTAAAGTGTTTTCTGTATAGCCTTGTATATTTCTTTCAAGGCGAGAAATATTGCCCACATCACTATTAATAGCAGTGGCTAATTGAAGGATTGTTAATCCTTTTTTCTTTCTCAACTCTCTAATTTTTGTTCCTATTTTCATACCCTAATTCAACTTCATTTATGCGTACAGCACAAAGCGTATTGCGCATATTTTACTGTGTGGTAATATGCGTGTAGCGCATTTAAGGAGGGGGTATGCAAACACCATTAAGGAAAGTTCGGGTAGAACTAAATCTAACAATTTCAGAAGTAGCTAATGCCATTAATTGTGATGTTGGAAACCTTTCACGATTAGAAAGAGGTATTCAAACAGCTTCTTTGGAACTGGCTGAAAAATTAGCAGCTTTTTATCGTGGGAAAATAACTGAGTTAGAGATCTTATACCCACATCGTTACCAACAACAAAATAACAAAATCTTTTAAAGCAGTTAACTACAAGAATTTATCAATGGTGGTAGGAAATGAGTAATCAATCAATAAAACAGGTAGTGAAAGAAATGTGCAAAGCACTGCCGGGTGGACGTTCTGCTATGGCAGGGGCTTTAGGTATGTCACTCGAGACGTTTAATAACAAGTTATACGAAAAAAATGGCTGTCGTTTCTTTGATATTGATGAACAAGAAGCCATGGAAGACATTTCAGGCACTAAGTTGCTGGTGGAATATCATCTAGATCGCCATGGCATGAGTGCATTACCAAAAATAGAAGCGGAAAAGATAGATCAAGTAGAGCTATTTGATATGCGAATGACATTGGCTGCTATGCAAGGATCACTCGCCGTTTTAATTCAAGAAAGCCTTGTTGATGGTGTTTTAACGGATGAAGAAATAGGGCGTATTTATCGAAAAGCAGGGAAAGTTTTTGCGTATGCAATTGGGTTCTTGGATTCACTGAAAGTGTTGTACGGTGAAAAACAGGAAGCGACTAAGAAAGGGTGAAGCCAAAGGTATACGGCCTCTGGCTTCGATTGCCAATTTCAATGATGTGAAGAGAAATAAGCATGAGTAGATTAGCGCATTTAATACCTAAAAAGCAATTTCGCTGTTTACCCTTAACTAAAGAGGGAACATTTCGCTATGTAGAAAGCATACCGAGTGACAATCGATCACACAACTACCGAAAAAATATCGATTTGGTAGATAAGAGGACACTGAAAAAGTCATGGGCTGATTTCTATTTCTTGAGTGGAGGAAAATGCAATGCGAAATGAAGATCCCAATCGTCTTGATCGCTATTACAGAAACCCTCGAGGGCTCCTTGTTCATGTCATTCGTTATGATCGAGAAAAACAGCGCGTTATTTTTATGATTGATGGTTGTGAATACGAACAATGCGAGCCGGTTCAAAGATTTAAAGAGAGATATACCCGAGTTAAGTGAGGCCTCTTATGAGTGTTAAATTATCTAGTTATGTTTGGGATGGTTGCGCCCATGCAGGTTTAAAACTCACATCAGTCGCTATCATGGCAAGATTAGCTGATTTTTCTAATGATGAAGGTATTTGTTGGCCTTCTGTTGTGACGATTGCTCGTCAAATTGGTGCGGGTGAAAGCACGGTGCGCACGGCAATAAAACAGTTGGAAAAAGAAGGGTGGTTAACCAGTGAAAAGCGTAGAAAAGGCAATCGTAACGCAAGCAATATTTATCAGCTGAATGTAGAAAAACTATACCAATCAGCCAAGAAAGCGCTTTCTCAACCAACAAAATCTGACGTGTCAAAACCTGACACATCAGGATCTGACCCATCAAAATTTGCTGCATCAAATTCTGTACCTTCAGAATCGAGCAAAAATAGGGATTTTGACCCGCCAGCTCCTGAGGGCGATCCATCAGTAACTTCAAAATATGATCCATTAATAAATCATTCTTCGTCGCAGAATTCTGGCGAATTCAGCGACCAGCCCAAAAATGATTTTTTAACTCGTTATCCTGAAGCTGTGATTTACAGCGCCAATTTTCAAAAATGGGGCTCCGCTGACGATTTGAAGTGCGCTAAATGGCTATTCAGTCGTAAATGCGAAGTGTTTCAAGAGATGGGATTAAAAACGCCTAAAGAGCCCAATTTCACTGATTGGGCTAATGATATTCGCTTAATGACAACGATTGATGGGCATACTCACAAAGAAATTTGCCAGTTCTATAAACGAATTACACAAGATGATTTTTGGAAAAAGAATGTTCAGTGTCCTCGTACACTCAGGGCTCAATGGGATGATTTAACTTTACGTTTGGCGGGTAAGAAAAAAATCACCATCGACTCAGTAGAGCGTGATGAAACATTCCGGCTTATCTGGGGTACGGGTTGGAAACCTAAAAATAAAATTCAAGAATTAGCCGCTATTCAGGCAAAGAAAAATGGTCTAGGCCGAATGAATGAGGTTGCAGGTTTAGCTGCGTGGCGAGGTATTTGGCAACAAGTCGCGGAACAAGTTGCTCAGGAAGTTTTGCTATAAACGAGAATGGAGAAAAATAACATGAATGGACTAATTGTTATTGATGGTGTTCAAATTCGTCGAGATATCGCGGGGCGCTATTGTTTAAATGACCTTCATCGAGTCTCAGGTGGTGAAAAACGGCATCAACCATCGAATTGGAGTGCTTTAACTCAAACTAAAGAGTTGGTTGATGAAATTTCAACCGCTCCTGAGATCACAGGAGCGGTTCCCATTGTGACCATTGTTGGTGGGCTTAACCAAGGAACATATGTTTGCAAAGAATTAGTGTATGCCTATGCAATGTGGATAAGCCCATCATTTCATTTAAAAGTGATCCGTACTTTTGATGCTTTGATAACACTGCAACACGGCGAAAAGTTAGCCGATAAAGTTCAAGCTGGGGTTATATTGCTTGAATCGATGGCTAAGAGCCTGAATTTCTCAAACTCTTCGAAATTAGGGGCATATCAAAAATTACAAGCCATGGCAGGCTTACCCGAATTAGCCCCAGTGTATGCGATTGATGCACCAAGCGGATCAATGGATGGTTCAAGTCGTCCAACAGTAGCTTTATCAACACTGATTAGAAAACATCAATTACCTATTTCAGCCCAACAAGCTTATAAACGATTAGCCGATCTCGGCATTGTTGAACGTTTATCTCGTCCAAGTACGAAAACCGCAAACAAAGTGAAAGAGTTCTGGTCTGTGACTGCACGGGGTTGTCAGTTTGGGAAGAACATGACCAGCCCTAATAATCCTCGTGAAACCCAACCCCATTTTTTTGAAAGTAAAACGGATGAATTGATCCGTATGGTGATGCTGAATAAGCGGGTGAGCGCATGAAATTACTATTAACACCCTATATTCAGCCCGATCTTGGTGTTGTTTTATTGAAGCCTGAAGCGGAGTTGCTTGAGCAACTTAAACAACATTCTCGTGTGATTATTAGTGATGTACCAAAGAGTTTAAATAAATGGCCTTCTGGTGCATTAACAGGGAACGAACAACCATTATTGAATAACAAGGACATTATTGGCTTTTTAAATAATGAAAAAGTGATCCAAGCTATGGGCGGGCTGGTATCGATGAATATGTGGATAGGCAGAAATATCCATTGCTGCCAGATTAACGATGAGCATGACAGTTATCATCATCATGAATTAACAACCACATGGCATAAAGACGGTGTGATACGAACCTGTTGGTATCATGATAATCATATTCGTAATTCATCGGCGGGGTGGGTTGCTGAATTAGCGTATAAAAATCGTATTGCTTGGATGATAGACACTATTCGCAGTTGTTTGAGATTAGATGATAGCCATTCGCTGACGATACCTGATTTTTTTGCTTTTGCCGTGATGCATAAACTGGTTAATGAATTACCTGATGCTATATTACGTCGTATTCTAAATTGGTCTGATAAACCTAAAGATCGTAGAGTGCATGGCGGTTTTCCTGAAGCTGATATTGTTCCCAATGAAGTAACAGCGCTATCAGCAATGAATGCGCGTTTAGATGCCATAAAACCCGTTATTAATGTGACTGTCGATCCTGAACCTCCAGCCTCATTTCTTCTTAAACCTAAAATGCGTCGTTGGGAGAATTCTCAATGGATTCAATGGATAAAAACACAGCCTTGTTGTGTTTGCGGACAACAAGCTGATGATCCACATCATATCATCGGCCATGGTATGGGAGGCATGGGAACGAAAGCTCATGACTTATTCACTATTCCATTATGTCGGCAACATCATGACGAGTTACATCGTGATCCCAAATTGTGGGAAGCCACTTACGGCAATCAAATCGAATTGTTATTTTCTTTTTTAAACCGTTCATTAGGAATGGGAGCATTGGTTTAACGTGTATACGGCACGGGGAGTCTAAGTATGAGAGACTTTGATATTCATGATTTAGTTAGTAAATGGGGGGCATGGGCCGTTGCTGATAATAGTAATATTGACTGGTCTAATATAGCTGCTGGTTTTAAAGGTGTTTTACCTTATTCTGGAAGTAAATACCCACAATGTAATGATGATGAAGGAATTTTAATAGATAAATGTGTTGCTAAATTAAAACAATATTGTTACGAGGAATATGAAATAATAGTGTTACACTTTATTTATAGAATATCATTAAGAAATATAGCTAAATATAAGAAATGCTCAGATGGTACTATAAGAAAAAAAGTGCAAACAGCATTAGGATTTATAAATGGAATAGTTTCTATTTTAACATAATTATTTAATAGCTGAATAAGATAACAGTATTATTGAAGTAATTGAAGGTATCCATGTAATAATTATTAAACAATTAAGAGTAAATGTTGTAAATTTTTGATTTTTATCTAAGCTCGTTAATGCTTCTTGTACATCAGCATGTAACTCTTGTGGATATGTTTTTTCATTATTTTCAAATGGCTTAAATACCAAATCTTTAGCATGTATAACTCTATTTAATTGTTTACATTGGTTTATTAAGACTAAATGCATAAAGATAGATGTAATAAGTACACCTAAAGTTGCAAAACTAATTTCAATTATGTTATTTAATTTAAAAATTGCAATAGTTGCAGCCATCGATACTGGGATAGATAATATCTTTCCAGCAATATCACTAGTTATTTTAGATAACTTTTCTGCAAAGTTAGCCTCAGCTTCTGCAATCTCTTTTCTAGCCTTATGAAATGAAAAATTATTTAAATAAGTTGATAAATTGTCTAAATAAAGTTTATTGAAATCATTCCAATTTTTTATTATGTCTTGAAACGATACTTTATTTTCACAAACAAATTCCACAATTGTATTTCTGAAAATGCCAACTTTTTCATGGTAATGAGGAGTGTTTTTTGATGAAGGATCGCTGAAAAAATCCAAAATCGAGTAATCAAAATCTTCAATATCGATTAAATCTTTAGTCAAAATAATATTTAAGATAGCAGATATTGACTTTCCATTTTCATTATTTTTAATAAAAACAAGTTTATAGTCATCATCACTATTTCGAGAATCATGATAGTGGGCTAAAGTAGATAATTTATCGATAAAGTCACATAGTTTGTTAAGCTTTATAATATCATCTGGTTTATTGCTATCCTCAGAAAAATAATTTGTATCAACCAAATAATAATATCTAGGTAAAACACCTTTTTTAACTGAATTGATTGATAATAAATCATCAATGCAAGAGTAAAACCTGTTTTCAGAGTTTGAAGGAGTAATGCATGTTAACTCTATTTTTGACCACTCCTCTGGGATATTGGAGGAATCTGGGTCACTAGGTGAGAATAATTTACCATCAAGAACAATATCCTCAAGAATAGGTATTGATGAATTATACAGAGTGGAAATGGAATGATGAACAGAATCACAATAGGTTGTTAAGCTCACATTAAAGCGCCGATTGCTCCATTTGGGGCATCCGGTTGTTCTGTATAAATTAACAATATCTTCTAACATGTTCATTTTATGAGTTTATTGAATTAATCCTTGTTCTTTTAGAGCTTTGATAATATCCAACTGCGCGGACTCAGGCAAGTTAGTGAAAGTAAGCGATTTCTCTTTTTGGTTATAACAAACACTAGCACTCTTATTAATTCCCAACATACCTTTCTCAAAAGTATAACCAAACCCCACTGATTTATATGAAATATTTTTCATTTTTTCATAAGCGGCTTTATTCACATTAAATTCTGAGGGAATTTGTACTTCATCGCTATTTAATCTTTCAATTAGAAGACTAACAAGAGTTTCTTTTCGTTCATCATCTATATTAGTCATATGTGTTTTTGCCATGTCCTCAATATCTGATAACTTGGCTGGTTGATTATTGGATATTTTATCACCTAAATAATCTATAACTTTTTTTCTAAAGTTTAAAGATGATGGTTTTAATTCCTCATGTGACTCAAAAAATTTCTTTATTTCATAAGGTAATTGTTGTGTGGCTTTTGTTGATGATATACCTTTATCACATCCTAATGCTGTAATAAAATAGCTAGCAGCGTTAGTGTTTGGTGTTTTGCTTATAAAACTAAGGTAATTTAGATCTGATTTTTCTACTTTAGCTGAATTTTGGTACTGTTCATAACGTGAAAAGTTGATTCTTGCAGCTTGATGAATTTTTGATAGATCTAATTGTTCTAACTCTTCGGGCTCTAATTTAGAGCTAATTCGCATTCCAGGCTTATTTTTTACCATTGTTATAATGAAATATCTTGTTGCATCAGATAAATAGTCGGCATAAATTAAAAAACCGCCAGAAGACCAAATTTCCTTTTCAGCTTCCTCTGCTATTTGTTCTGTTATAGATACTGTAAAGTCGATAAAATTTTGTATATTTTTATCGCCATATACGAAATATTCTTCAAATTTATTAGGAATAGGACCTCGTTTGGTCGTATCTTCTTTAAAGATACCGTAATATGCCGAGTTGCCTTTTTTTCCATATAAACCAGTAATCGTTGATACTAATCCTGAGACATTTTGATTTTTAGGATCTAGTACGCTATCCCTAAAATTAAACATCTTGCTCTTATCAACGGGTTTCTTTGCTTCCTTTATAAACTCATGGATAATGACATTTTTAATTTCAATTGTTGCCATTTTTTTACTATTCCTGTTCTAATGCATAAAAATTACTTATGTCATATTAGCCCAGATAATTGATCAAAAAAACTAACGCGTACGCAAAAAATCTAGTATTGTGATAAGAGTAGTCTTTAAATGTCATATATCTTACCAATTAAAGATTTCGTTAAGTTATTAGGGAAGAGCTGGTGGTATTTAAGCTGATTTACGGCTAAAAAATAAAGTTTGCTATCTGAATTTTTCTATGGCTTAATAGCGTCACTGGTTTGGAAGTACAGACCTATTTATGTTAGTAAGTTTAAAGTTGTTCCCGTTTAGCGTTATCCTCGATACCTCTTCATTGTGAATTCCTTCTAATTAATACCCATAAGTAAAAATACAAAACAAACCGCCTATGCCTTATGGCAAATTAAATAAATTAAAGGAAATTCTATGTCTAATACAATGACTGGTACAGTAAAATGGTTCGATGAAGGTAAAGGTTTTGGTTTTATTACTCCAGCTGATGGCAGCAAAGATGTCTTCGTACATTTCTCTGCAATCCAAAGTGATAGCTTCAAAACATTAGCGGAAGGCCAACAAGTTTCATTCACCATGGAAAATGGTATGAAAGGCCCAGCAGCAGGCAACGTGGTGGCTCTCTAAAGGCGCTATTACTATTCGCCTCTATTTTAAATGCCCTTGTTGTAGTGGTTCACAATATAGAACATCACAATTTGATGTCACAGTGAACAATCCACACGGCGCAAAATGTATCTTTTGCAAAAGTGTGATGACAGCTCAAATGAGTTAAGCATTAAATAGTTGAATATACAAAACCTCGCTTCGGCGGGGTTTTTTGCTATCTACGATCTTATATTGGTTAAAGATAAAAAATTTAGATTTTGAGGCTTTAAATTGTATAGGGAGGCATAGATAAAACATAACTAGACTTGCCTGCTTAGTTTGAACTCACAACGAAATGCATACTTTTTCCTCATAGGAAATACTGTAAGACCGAAAATAAAAGAGGCGTTTTGCTGATATGCTTACTATCAGTTATGCCCAAGATATAAAATCTCTCAGCTTATATTGCTATTAATAAATTTTTCAAGAAAATTATAAAGTTATATATTATGACAGAACCTTCATTAATCTCATATCCAATCGAGTACACTATATGTACATACAATTGAAAGGATAAGGATTTATGGCCATACTCACTCTCCGAAATGTTAAAAGCTATTCTGCTGATAAAGATGTAAATATAGATCTAAGTAAGCCTGTTACCCTCATTTATGGACAAAATGGTGCAGGAAAATCAACAATTTCAAGTTTTTTTTCAGGTTTTCAACAAGAAAAATACCAGCATTGTCATTTTGCAAGTCGTGAAAATTTTGCTTATTTTGTATTTAATCAGGAATATATAGAACAGAAGTTTCATCAAGAAGTATATCAACCTGGTATTTTTACATTGAATGAGAAGAATGATGACGTTAACGGTACAATTGAAAGTAATAAGAGAAGAATTACTGAAATAAACAACTTACTAAACACTTTGGATACAGAGATAAAAAATAAAAATGATGCAAAGTCTACTGTTATCGAAAAGTACTCTAAAGTTATTTTTAAAAAAACTATCAATGATCGGCAATCGTTAGATTATTTTCTAGATAGAGCTAAACGAGTAAATAATTTTTATCAAAAAATGAGGGAAACTTCATTAGGAACTCAAAAATATGAGCTGGTACAACTTACAGAGAGACTGGAGTTGTTACTTAATAGTGAAGGAACTCAATATACAGAGATTATTGAACCAGAGGTTTATGGCCTATCTGACGAAATGCTGACTCTACTTCAAAGTTCGTTGACAGCATCGTCCGATACACCATTTTCAGCCATTATTCAGCAGTTAGGTAACGCTGATTGGGTTCATAGTGGAACAGATTATATTAAAGATAATATTTGTCCATTTTGCCAACAAAAATTTGATTCTCAGCATCTTCTTCATGAATTGACACTCATGTTTGATAAATCTTATGAAGATGCTCTGGCAACGCTTACCCACAGTCAGACAGTCATTTCCCATGAATTAGACTTATTGGAGTCATTCCATGAGCATTTACGACAACACCCTGTAGTTAGTGATGATCACCAAGTTTTTAGTATTATTAAATCTCTGCAACAAACTTTACGTAATAATCTACAATCACTCAGACAAAAGCTACTACAGCCTTCGCAATCCATACAACCTGACGTTATTACAGATATACGTCAGCATTTGAACCAGATACTGGTAACTTTAAATAGTAACATTAGAGACAATAATCAGCTGGCAGCCAATTTTAGTCAGGAGCGAGCTTGCTTGGCGGCAGATTCCTTTGCATATCTTAGAGAAGTGAGTGATCCTTATTTGCGTCAATGTGATCAGGAATTAGCAGAAATACAACAACAATTGCAAGCTGAGATAAATCAAGTTGATTTATTGAGAGATGAAGAGCGAGCACTTTCGGTCGAAACTACTCATCTTATAGGGCAATTATCAGTTATACAGCCTACAATTGATAACATTAATTATAATCTGACACAATTAGGGATCAATGATTTCAATATTATTTGTCATGATGAGAGCTTGAAACTATATCGCTTACATAGACAAAATCAGCCAGATGATTCTGAGGTCTTTAAATCTTTGAGTGAAGGCGAAAAAACAATCATATCTCTTCTCTATTTCCTAGAATCATGCATTGGTCACGTACCTGATAGCCAGACAATACAACCTAAACTGATTGTTATTGATGATCCTATTTCCAGCCTGTCACATAACTATATTTATGAAGTTGCTTCGATGATAAAACATAAATTAATTTTACCGAAGATTGCGCAACACATTGTTATATTGACGCATAATATATTTTTCTTTCAAGAGATTCTACTTTCAGTTTATAAACGACTGGCTCCCGAACGTACAACACCAAAGGGGTGTGCACTTTATCGCATCATTAAAGGAGAATATAGTGATTGTATCCCATTATCGATGCACGACATGCTGAATGAGTATCAGGCTTTATGGCAAACCATACGGGATGTCCGCGATGGAAGAAGTTTACCGGTAGTATTACCTAATACAATGCGAAATATTCTTGAGTACTATTTCAGTTTTTCTTGCAAACAGGAAAAACTGGATAAAGCGCTAAATAAGCTAGCAGTTGAATATTCAGCAGGGGAATATGACTCATTTTATCGAGCAATTAACCGTCATTCCCATTCTGATGGCAGAAATATCATGGCTACAGGAGTGATTAATGTAGAAATGTATTTCCGTTTATTTCAGAAAATTTTTGAAGAAACGAAGGATTCTGATCATTACAACACGATGATGGGGATTACTGTTGAGCAAACAGAATGTTGATGAAATTATCACCTGCGGGCACCACACACTCAACGGATCGGGAGCGAGCGCATATGCTTACGCACATGTTCTACGCGCCCGAAACGAAAACGAGTGTACCAACGAACTGGTACGATTTTCGGTCTCATAGGGCTATCCTTTTACAAACCGACTACTGCCGGAAGTCCCTGTACCCATTACAGGCATGCAATGATATAGAGAGGATTACCCGAGGTGATAACCCCTTAATAATACACAGTTCCATAAAATAAACCACCTTTCTTTGAATAATGTAGTCATTCTATGTCTTCGTAGTGTTATACATAGTTGTAATTGTAGTTGTCCTCAGAATGAAGGGTTGAAGTCAGTAGAATGGCCTAAAGTTATTCATCAAAAGATAGTATGCTCAGGTTGTCCTTGTTGAACTAAATACAGTTTTAAATAGTTTTATCTTAATTCATTAATTTAATTGATATAAAAGATATATAATACAAACAATAAAAAAATGCCGATACGCTAGGAGTCATATCGGCATATAAAATAAACGCAAGAAGCAATGTAAGTCATGTCGTACTAATTCGTATCAAACCTGTCAATTCGATACATATGTAATGATAATTATTCTCATTAATATATTCAACCCTAAATTAAATGAGGTTACTTTGTAGCCTTTCCGTCTACGCCGACCACAGAATCAACACCTACTTATACCGTTCACACAAGAGCTGCGAGTCGGCACCTTATTAACTAAAATAAATCGGTAAATGTTATGTCAAAAGAGATAAACGAATTACAGTTTAGTCTTCACTATGCCTCAGAAACAGACAGTGAAAAGAATACCTCCATCATTTTAACGGCGAATATCCATACGGCTGATGGTGAAACTCAACAACTCACACAACTAATTTGCACGACATCTCCCGCAGGTAAAAAGCAATATCGAATCGGCACACAAAAGATTAATGATGCAGGTGACCCATTGCTGGTGGCGGTTGAATCCTATTGGCGCAAAAACACACAAGAGAGTTGTGTTTATTTGTTAGAGAAAGCGAAGCAATTTATTCAAGGGCACTTACAACAAACGAATACATGGATATCCATGTATGGTCTTGTGATTGTTTCTAATGGCGTCACTTGAAGAGCAGTTGCCTGAAGGTTTATTAAAAGCACTTAATTTATCCAAATAAGCGAATAAGGAGAGAATGATGTGTGATGAACAATTAAAAATGACAATGAGCACCTTAATGCGACAAGTTACTCAGCAAGGCAAGCAAATTGCTGAGTTACAAAAACAGCTCGCTAGCATGCAATTAACGAGCTGTGAATTAGAGACTATTAATAATGCCACATTAATGGCTATTTCTAATAATCTCATTGAAATAAAAAAAGTTAATGGCTCTACTATTTGCCGGATATCGCCACTTTAGCAAATTTACCTGCAAGGACTATTTGGGCTTTGCAAGAATTATCCTTTCCTAATACGCAGATCACAGTACTAATCACACTCTAATTACTTTTCACAAGAGCTGTGTGTCTGCATTCCTGTAACTAAACTCGGACACTCCTTTGGGGGTGACTATGCGTATGGAAAAATTAACCAATGTTACTTACGGAACCGCAGGCCTAACGGCATTTTTTGCCAGCCTCTCATTATATGAATGGGGATTTGTTATCGGGATGGCGTTCAGCATGCTTCTTGGTTTAGCCACTTATTTTATGACTCGTCGAGAGCAACGAAAACGCACTCAATTATTTGAAGAACTTGTTCGTCATGTTGACCCGCAAAACCCAACTGAAACATTAAAAAGGCTTGCTGAATTAATGGTGAAAGCGCCAAAGGATATTTAATGTCTCTCAAACAGAAAATAGCCGCGCTAACAACTGCGGGAGCAACAGCAATTGCGCTAGTAGTGATAGCCCATTTTGAAGGTGTACGTTATGAACCTTATCGTGATGTGGCGGGTGTTCTAACAGTTTGTTATGGGCATACAGGCAAAGACATTATTCAAGGTAAGAGATACACACAACAAGAATGCGATTTGTTATTACAAAACGATTTTATTAAGACACAACAGCAAGTCGATACATTAATCAAAGTGCCACTCGATGACTACACCAAAGCCGCTTTATATTCCTTTGCTTTTAATGTGGGTACAACCGCATTTGCTCGCTCAACATTACTTAAGAAATTAAATGCGGGTGATAGAGCGGGTGCCTGTGAAGAAATAAAACGTTGGGTATACGCAGGTGGAAAGGTTTGGCGAGGGCTTGTCAGTCGTCGAGAGGCGGAGTCAGCACTATGTCATGGAAACCTTTAATCGTCATTATCGGCTTTATTCTTGCATTACTCATTACAGTCGCTGGTGGCATTTATCTCTTGATTGATAACTCATGTACTAAAGACCAAGTGAGTTTAGAAAAACGCTGTCAGATTGCACTCTCACATCATCGGTACTAATCATGAAATACGGGAAACTCTATGCCGTCATTGCGATGGTAGGCATTATTGTGGGTAGTTATTGGGTGATTAATTGGCAAGCTAATAGAATTAATGCACTGACAGATACCAACAAAAAACTGACAGTGGCTCTCGAAGAACAGAAGTCTATTAACACTGATTATCAAGCACGCATAATGCGGTTAAACCAACTGGATATTCAATATACGCAGGAGCTAGCGAATGCTAAGAATGAAATTAGTCGCTTGCGTGATATTAGTGAGCATCATCCTGAGCGGGTGTACATCAAAGCCGAGTGCCCAAAAAGCAAAACCACTCCCGCCACCAGCTTGGCTTATGCAACCACCGCCCGACCTACTGACACCGCTATCCGAAATTATTGGTTACTCAGAGAACGAATAGCTGAGACTGAACAGATGATTAAAGGGTTGCAGGATTACATTAGAGCGGAGTGTGTGAACTAAAAAAAAAGCCCTACGTAGAGTACGAGGGCAAAATTGAAATTTGTCGAAAAACATCAATCTTTAATAAAGATAGCACTTATAAGTGAATATACCTATAGTGCGGCAAAAATATTATTTTAATAAGTGGTTGCAATACACTTAATATTAATTTGCTAAATAATTTCAATAATTTAGGTGGGTGATTCTTATTTGTGTATTTGTTTTCTTTAAAAAAAGATACTTTTTGTGATAAAAACAAGAATAATAATATTTAATGGTAACTATAAGGTTATTTAACTATAAGGGTATTTATATTCAATCATGGCATAAAAAAAATTTTTCTTTAGAATTTGATGCCATTAAACCTTGGTAAATACTGAATGGTACCTCCTTATATCGATATTTGTTCTCCATATTTACAGTCGATATCCAGCGTTTTAGTTTGATAATCGTAAGCAACAGAAATAATTTCAGATGATGCAATGTAAATTTTGTCCATTAGACTAATCACTATTAATAAAAATAAAATGAGATAAAATAAGAGTAAATAATTTTTTACTTTAGTAACCTTTAATAGTAGTAAAAATATTCAACTTATTTTTATATAAAGAAGAAATATGAGTTAAATTTATTATTTGTGTGAAGCTTCTCACATTAGTGATGAAAAATAAGTTCCAGCATCACGCATGGACAAACTTAAATAAAGAACTTCTCAAAAAGGAATATAGTGATATTAATTCAGTATCGCTTTATTAAGCAAATAAGCTAACTGAATACTTTCAATTGTTTTTTTTAATTAACTATCGAATACAAATAAAATAATCCTGCGAGTTTGAGTTTACCGTGGGGCTAAATTTAAGCGAAAAATAAATACCTATAAATCATAACGCCTACTCTTATTTCAATGCCAATAGAAAGCGTCGCGTTGTCGCCGTCTCCTATGTTAGCCATGACCTATTTTATTTCTCGATAGAGAGCGCATAGTGAGAGCCAAAAACAACGAATACCACCGTTTTGTTATTTTTTGTCCATTATCAGCAACGTCAGCTGTAGGTAGAAGAAGGGGCGTGACGATGGAGAGACATCATCTACAAACGTCATTCATTGAGTGGTATATACAGATAGCCATCAGTTAACCGGCTGGTGGCTTTTTTATTGGGGAAAATTTGTGATGGAATAAAAAAACATGAAAAAACGTAATGTTTATGGTGGGCCGCTGGGCTAAAGTGCGATTAGCGTTTCTTAATGAACATCCGCTCTGTGTCATGTGCCAAGAGCCAAGGACGCATTACTGCTGCCACAGTGGTTGACCACATTATTCCGCATCGTCTTAAAGAGGCACTTGAGTCCAGGTGATAAAGAACGTAATCGCAAAAGCCCAAGCCTTATTTTGGGATATAAAGAACTTTCAAAGCCTTATGCGAACTGCATCATAACTCAACCAAACAACGCATCGAAAAGAGTGGCAAAGTCATTGGTTGTAATGCGGATGGCATTCCACTCGATTCCCAATTCTCATTGGCATCATAACACCATGAATACAGGGTGGGGGCGGGGGTAAAAGTTCAAACACTTTTGCCCTGATTACCTAGCGCCCTCATTTGTGTGGCACAACCGGCGAAATGAAAAGTTTTTTTCTGGGAGGGTTCCGATGGCAGGAAGACGCCCGAAACCGACCCACTTGAAGGTGGTCACCGGTAATCCGGGGAAAACGAAAACTCAACGATAAAGAACCCCAACCCCAAACGTGAAATACCAAGCCCACCCGAACATTTAACAGATTGGGGGAAAATGGCGTGGGCAAAATTAACCTTATTACTCGATGGAATGGGCGTTTTAACTGTGGCTGACACGCTGGCATTAGAACGGCTGTGTGATATCTACGCCGATATTCTTCAATTGCGAGACACCATTGCCATTTGAAGGTCGGACATACACCACAAAAACGCAATTAGGGGATTTTTTAATTAAAGCGAATCCTGCCGTAGCCATGTTGGCTGATGCCAGATCGCCGTTTTTAAAAGTTATTTAGTCGAGTTTGGTTTAACCCCCGCGGCTCGTTCGAAGGTGAAGATGGATGGTGGAGAAGAAGAGGAAGATCCGCTCAACCAATATTTCGGTTGATCTCGCAACGCAATACGCGCAAGACGTGCATCAAGGCAAAATCTTAGCGGGACCTGATATTCGTCATGCATGTGCTCGTCATCTCAAAGACTTAAACGAAGCCGAGCAACGAGGATTAGTCTGGGATGTCGAGGCTGTCAAAAGAGTGATCGATTTTTTTGCGAAAGTCTTAAAGCTCAATGGCGGGGAGCATGAAGGAAAACCGTTTATTTTATTGCCTTGGCAATGCTTTGTGATTGGCTCTATTTTTGGCTGGAAAATGACAGACGGCACACGCCGATTTCGCATGGTGTACGTTGAATCAGGCAAAGGCTCAGGAAAATCACCGATGGCGGGTGGCGTTGGGCTGTATTGTTTAGTCGCCGACAGTGAACCGCGTGCCGAAGTGTATGCGGCAGCCACGAAAAAAGACCAAGCCATGATTTTGTTTCGTGATGCGGTGGCGATGGTTGATCAATCTCCCGCATTAAGTCAGCGGATCACCAAATCAGGCGGAATAGGTAAAGAGTGGAACTTGGCTTATTTGAAAACGAGTTCATTCTTTCGCCCGATTAGCTCAGATGATGGGCAATCAGGGCCTCGTCCCCCATTGTGCGCTGATAGATGAAATTCATGAGCATAAAAATAATACCGCCGTTGAGATGATGCGAGCGGGCACAAAAGGTCGGCGACAAGCCTTGATATTTATGATCACCAATAGTGGGCATGATAAAACCAGTGTGTGTTATGACTATCATGAATACGGACGAAAAGTTGCCGAAGGCACTATCGAAGACGACAGCTTCTTTTCCTATATTTGCTCACTGGATGAGGGCGATGATCCCTTTAAGGATGAGTCTTGCTGGGGGGAAAGCCAATCCGTCATTGGGCTACACCCTTTTCTGATCGCTACTTACGTGAACAAGTGACACAAGCTCGAGGTATGCCCGCAAAAGAAAGCATTGTGCGTCGGCTTAATTTTTGCCAGTGGGTGGATGCCGATAATCCGTGGATTAACAGTGAAACATGGATGCAGTGTGAAAACACGTTCACCTTCGATGATCTTCAAGGTGAAGAGTGTTATGGCGGATTGGACTTATCAGGAACCAAAGATTTAACCGCATTAGCCCTGTATTTTCCTCGCCTCAAACGTCTTTATGTTGAATTTTGGACACCCAAAGACACTTTATTGGATAGAGCGAAAACCGACCGAGTGCCCTACGACTTATGGGTAAGGCAAGGTTTTATGCATACCACTCCAGGGAATGCGGTGAGGTATGAATTTGTGGCAGAACGCATTGCTGAAATGGCGATGCAGGTCAGCATGAGAGCCATTGCCTTTGACCCTTATCGCATTAAATACCTTGAACCCAAACTCGATGAAGCGGGTGTGACGGTTCCTTTAACTCCGCATGGACAAGGATATTACAAAGCCAAAGATTCAGGGCTATGGATGCCACACTCTATCGAACTGTTTGAACAGCTAATTGATGACAAGAAGATTGAGATCCACACCAATCCTTGTTTGAGATGGAATGCCGCATCTGCTGTGCTTGAGGCTGACCAAAAAGATAACCGCGTCTTTGCCAAGAAAAAAAGCACTGGTCGAATTGATGGTGTGGTGGCATCAGCAATGGCGATTGGGGCTGCGGAAGGTGAGGTTGATGATGGCAACCTTGATGATTTTTTCTCTAACCCATTGAGTATGTGATGACAGATAAACAATATTCAATCGATTTGCGCACTAATCATGGTTGGTTTGCGCGTCTGGCTTCCTTCTTTGTTGGGGGAAGACTTGTGACACCTGAACAAGGTTCACAATCAGGCGCTATCTCAGCGCAAGGCTCGCTTGGTGATTCTTCTGTAAATGATGAGCGAATACTCCAAATATCCACGGTTTGGCGTTGTGTTAGCTTAATTTCTACGTTAACGGCTTGTTTGCCACTGGATGTGTTCGAAACGGATAAACAGGGAAATAGAACCAAAGTTGATTTAAGTAACCCATTGGCTCGATTACTGCGATATTCGCCCAATCAATATATGACCGCTCAAGAATTCCGAGAGGCAATGACTATGCAGCTTTGCTTTTATGGTAATGCTTTCGCGTTGATTGAGCGAAATAAAGTGGGTGATGTGATTAGCTTGCTTCCTCTGTTGTCTGCCAATATGGATGTACGCATGGAGGGGAAGAATATTATCTATAAATATCAGCGTGATCATGAGTTTGCGAAATTTAAACAACATGAAATTTTTCATTTAAAAGGGTTTGGTTTTAATGGATTAGTCGGATTGTCGCCTATTGCTTATGCGTGTAAGACAGCAAGCACGGCCGTTGCGATGGAAGATCAACAACGTGAGTTTTACGCTAATGGGGCTAAGTCTCCTAAAATTCTGACAACGGGCGATAAGGTATTGAATAAAGAGCAACGTAGCCAACTTGAAGAGAATTTCAAAGAAATTGCGGGTGGTTCCGTTAAAAAACGATTGTGGATCTTAGAAGGGGGATTTCAAGCACAAGATATTGGTGTTAGTCCTCAAGATGCAGAAACAATGTCTTCCCGCAAATTTCAAGTCAGTGAATTAGCCCGTTTCTTTGGTGTTCCCCCGCATTTAGTCGGCGATGTTGAAAAATCAACAAGTTGGGGAACAGGTATTGAGCAACAAAACTTAGGTTTTCTTCAATATACCTTACAACCCTATATCTCCGATGGGAAAACTGCATTGCGCGTTGGCTTCTAAAACCCCCCGAAGTGGGAAAATACCATGCTGAACATAACCTTGATGGATTATTGCGAGGCGATTCTACTTCACGCGCCGCGTTTATGAAAGCGATGGGAGAATCGGGGCTAAGAACTATTAATGAAATGCGACGGCTTGATAATTATCCTCCTCTTGAAGGTGGAGATGTCGCTTACCGGCAAGCACAATATTTACCGATTAACCAACTCAATAAAGAGCCTCACGAAAGTGGGGCTTAATTATTTATGGGGGTTCAATGCCTGATATTAGAAAAACACTGAATTTTGATGAAGCGGAAATCAAATTTACGGGTGATGGCACACAAGGCGTTTTCGAAGGTTATGCCTCTGTATTTAGTCATCAAGATCTCGATGGTGACATTATTTTACCCGGTGCGTTTAAGCATGTTTTAGATAAGCAAAAACAAAAAGTCGCTATGTTTTATAACCATCGAGTCTGGGAGCTTCCTGTGGGGAAATGGGAGTACATGGAGGAAGATCAAAAAGGATTACGAGTGAGAGGACAACTGACACCCGGTCATAGTGCAGCTCAAGATCTAAAAGCGGCAATGAAGCATGGCACGGTTGACGGGCTTTCTATCGGATTCGGGTGTCTGCGTAATGATTTTGAGCGAACACCTTCAGGCCGTATTTTTAAAAATATCTCCCTGTTACGTGAAATTAGTATTTGTACATTTCCCGCTAATGACCAAGCACAGGTTTCATCACTCAAGAGCATCGATGGGTTATTAACGATCCGAGATATTGAGGATTGGCTGAGAGAGTCAGCCGGTTTATCAAAATCAGAAGCAGTCGGTTTTATTTCCCGCTTCAAATCCGCTATTCGGAGTGAGTCCGATGACACTCAACAATCCCTAGTCGCATCCATTGTTAACCAAATTAATGCATTTAATCTGAAAGGATAGAATATGTCTGACTTAGCTATTATCCAAGAAGCCATCGAAGGATCACAAAAAAAAGGTGCAAGAGCTTTTCGATGCACAGAAGAAAGAAATTGAAGCTACTGGCGTAGTTTCAAAGCAATTACAAACAGATTTAGCCTTAGTTCAAGAGGAATTAAAAAAAGCTGGTGAACGTCTGTTTGATTTAGAGCAGAAAGGGGCAACGAGTGCTGATGATCCTAATACGAAAAAAGATTTTTCTGAGCGAGCTGCAGAAGCGCTGACAAAATCATGGAATGGGAGTCAGGCTTCTTATGAAGTGAAAACTTTTAATAAATCATTAGGCAGTGATGTGAGTTCAGCCGGTGTTCTCATTCAGCCGATGCAAGTATCGGGTATTATTATGCCGGGTATGCGTCGTTTAGTTATCCGCGATTTATTAGCACAAGGTCGTATTTCCAGTAACTCACTGGAATATGTACGCGAAAAATTGTTACCAATAGCGCGGCACCCGTGAAAGAAAAGGCACAAAAACCAGAATCTAATCTGACGTTTGAAAAACAAACGGCAAATGTGATCACTATTGCTCATTGGATCCAAGCGTCTCGCCAAGTGATGGATGATGCTGTGCAGTTACAGTCTTACGTTAATAATCGCTTATTGTATGGCTTAGCATTAGTGGAAGAGGAGCAATTACTCAATGGTGACGGTACTGCGGATAATTTGACGGGAATTAACCATGTTGCCACTGCCTATGATACCACATTGAGTGCTACGGGCGACACGCATGCTGACCTGATTGCTCATGCCATTTATCAGGTGACAGAATCTGAATTTAGCGCCTCTGGTATTATTTTAAATCCTCGTGATTGGCATGCCATTGCGTTAATGAAAGACAAAGAAGGGCGTTATATTTTTGGTGGCCCACAAGCGTTTACTTCAAATGTAATGTGGGGATTACCTGTTGTTCCAACGAAAGCACAAAAACAAGGTGAGTTTACTGTTGGTGCATTTGATTTGGCGTCTCAAGTATGGGATCGAATGAATGCGGTTTATCGAAGTGAGTCGAGAAGATCGTGATAATTTCGTGAAGAATATGCTGACCATTTTGTGTGAAGAACGTTTAGCCTTAGCCCATTATCGCCCTCAAGCCTTAATTAAAGGAACGTTCCCAACGTCTGGAAGAAGTGCTTAAGTAATAGGTCGGGGTAGGTAACTATCCCGTATTACATCATGAATATCTTAGATGTCATTCCTCTTTCTTTATTAAAACAGCATCTCGAATACAGCGGTGATGATCGTGATGAGCAGATTATATTTTATGCTCAAAGCGCATTAAATTATTGTTTGAGATGGTGTGATGAACCCACATGGAAATCACCTGATGATATCCCTTATGAAGTGAAATCGGCAATGCTCTTAGTGCTGGGGGACATGTTTGAACATCGAACCAGCCAAAGTGAAATTCCGTTATATGAAAATAAAGCAGTAGAACGATTGTTACTGCTTTGTCGAAATTGGCGAGGTAGTTAATGGATCCGGGACGATTACGCCACACTATTCATATTCAAAAATCAGTATTAGCGCCCGATGCCATCAGTGGCAGTGATGTGATTTGGACGGATCATGCGACAAAAGTACGTGCAGCGATCATGCCTTATCAAGGGCGGGAATATTTTCAAGCCCAACAAGTACAAAGTGAGGCCACAACACGAATTATTATTCGCTATATCGCTGATATTGATACTTCGATGCGTATTGTATGGGGGTAAGCGACTATTTAATATTGTTTCGATTATTGACCCTTATGAGCGTCATCGTGAGCTTCAATTGATGTGCAAAGAGGGGCGTGAATGATGGGTGAGATTAAAATCAGTGGATTGTCTGAACTCGCTCAACGAATGCAAGACATTGCCCGTAAAACCAGAAATCAAAGCGCACGTAAGGCGATGAATGCAGGCGCTTCGGCGTTAAAAGAAGAAATCAAACATCGAGTGCCTATCCTTAAGGAAACGGTGCCTCATCGACGTAAAGGCACCATCAAGCGCAATATTCGTTCTAAAACGAAAGTGCAGCGCAATGGGCAAGTCAAAACGCGTATTTGGGTGAAATCATTATCGGGTAAAAAAGTGTCTGCCTTTAAACAAGCAACGGGGAAAAGTGCGGCATTGAACCCAAATGATCCGTTTTATTGGTGGTTTGTTGAGTTTGGTACCGCCAAGATGCCCGCACAACCGTTTATGCGCCCCAGCTTTGAGGCGAAAAAGGAAGCGACGGCTAAAGTGATTGTTCAAACACTCAAAGAGGATATTGAAAAAGCAAGGTAGAGATCATGATACAGCAATTAAAAGAGACCCTTTCACCGCTTGTCGATGGAAGGGTTTTTTTTCAGGTATTACCCGAAGGCAAAGGGCATTATCCCGCCATTGTGATCCAGTTCGCCAGCATCACACCTAACAGTGCGCTGGAGGATATGGATTTAGATAACTATCGTGTGCAACTTGATGTGTATGCGCCACAGCCACAACCCCTTATGGTCTTGCGTAAAAAAATTGAGGCTAAGATTGTCGAGGCGATCCCATTTGCACAACGGGTGAATGCGGTCTTTGGGTATGAAGCCGATGTCAAATTGCATCGGCTTGTTCTTGAATTAATGATTTCATCAGATAAATAAGGAATGGATATGGCAAAGTCAAAAAAACCATAAAGCGACGCCTTTCCTCGGCACGAAGATCTTTGTGCAAACCGGCTTAGGAGAGGCGATGACCGTGACGGAAGCGACGTTATCACCCGCAACTATTACTATCGCCAATAATAAGCTGAAAGCCGATGACATGATTATGTTATCGGGATTCGGGGAGTTAGATGGACGTTTTCCTGTTGCACAGGTTGATGGCAACAAAGTGACCCTGTGCGACGAAGTGGATTGGAGTGATAAAACGTTACCCACGGATTTTGCAAAACGCCAAAGCACAACGTATTCAATGGTCTAATAACTTTTGTGCGGTAAAAAGCTTCAGCAAAGACGGTTCAACGACTGAACAAATCGATGTCACCACCATTTGCAGTGATGGCAAGGAATATGAATCCGGCGATACGGAATACGGCTCAATTAAATTGACCTTTTTCTTACGGTATAGCTCCAGTGATGTGCAGCGACTCTTGCGTAAATATGAAAACAGCAAAGAAAAATTTGCGGTGAAAATGGTCTTAACACGAGATGAGGGCTCCATGTTTTATTACGGCTCCGTCGAAACGGGCATGAACATTGATGGCAGTGTAGGGCAAATGATGGATTCGGGGATCTCAATTAAATTGTCTGGCCGTGATTATTTGAATGCGAAGAAATAACCCCTAATTCACCTCTTTCATTATTTCTCTTCTCCCTTCTCGATAAAAAATCTTAGGAGTGATTATGTCTAACGCTTTATTGCGAGAATTAGTGTTAAACCAAGCACTGAAAGTGACGCCTTTTACCTATTTAGACAACACCTTTTATGTCAAAGAGTTGGATGTTGGCACCATGAATTACATTCAGCGCAAACTTCGCCAAATTAAAATCAAGCTCGCTGAGGCGCAGGACATTTATTTAGACGAAGACGATCCCGAACAATTTAATGAGGCGATAAATCGTGTCTACGATGAATATGATGTCGCCAGAATGTTGGCTTTTAAGTTGTGTGATGAAAAAGGGGAACTGCTTTTTGATGCAGAAAATGAAGAAGACTTAAAAGGTCTTAATCGTTTAGGACAAGGGTTCTCTAATGCGGTGTTTACAGCAGAAGCGGGGAATAGCGAAAAAAACTTGGAGAACGGCGACAATTTCAATTGATATTGTCGCTGGCATTGGGAAAAACGCTCGCAGAAATCGAGCAAATGCCTGAAAGCCACTTGTGTGAATATGAGGCTTTTTATCGCAAACAGCCCTTTGGTTTATGGCGAGAGGATTATCGGATGGCACAAGTGGCGCATCTTCTCGCGATGATAAATCGTGATCCGAAAACGTCTCCGCCTGAATTGATGGATTTTATGCCGATGTGGAAGAAGAAAATTACGGAAGAAGAAGTGTGGGATAACGTCACTGAGAGTGTATTAGCTAATCGATAGCCCCACATCCGTGGGGCTTAATCGTTAACCACCGCGAGACATTTTCTCAATTTTTTTATCCGTATTGTATTGAGAAAGGGCATAAACCGACCAGATAGCCGCAGGGATCCAGCCAATTAAGGTGATTTGTAGGATAAGGCAGAAGATGCCAGCAAATGGGCGACCAATCGTGAAAAATTGTAACCAAGGTAGTAATAACGCCAGAATAAGTCTCATAAAACCCCCTCTATTATTCGAAATTTCAGTTTATCAATAATTAAATCAATAGCAAATAACAAGGAATATTGCATTTATTCAGGGTGAAAGTTTGCTTTTGTAGTGTTCATACCAAGGATTGAATTTATGGCGGGAGCATTAGGTAGATTAAATATTGATTTGACGCTGAATACGGCAAATTTCACCAATGCGATCAACCGTAGCCAGCGCCAAACAGAACAATTTGGGCAAAGTATTCGCGTCAGTCTTCAAGCTATCACCGTACAACAAGAGCGAATGGTATCGCAAACCGCAAAATCTTCGGCGCTTTTTGCCCGTTTTGCGAGTGTTACCGCAAGTGCATTATCCATTCATCAAGTCATTAATTATGCTGATAGTTGGACGGAATTACAGAACCGCTTAAAACTGGTGACAGAAAGTTCTGTCGAGTTAAATAAAGCCACACAAGCGGTCTATGATATTGCCCAAAAAACCTATCAATCATTGGATGCCACAGCACAGGTTTATCAACGTTTTGCAGATAATGCCGATCGCTTAGGCTTAAGTCAGCAAAAAGTGGCTGAACTCACTGAAACCGTTTCAAAAGCCGTGGCGATTTCAGGAGCGAGTGCAACCGCAGCCCAAGCGGCATTAACCCAATTTGGTCAAGCATTAGCCTCGGGTCAGTTACGTGGGGAAGAGCTAAATTCAGTGATGGAGCAAACCCCTGCGTTAGCGAAAGCCATCGCTGACGGAATGGGTGTTAGTGTGGGTGAACTAAGGAAGAAAGCCCAAGACGGTGAAATGACGATTGAGAAGGTCATTCAAGCCTTAGAACGTGCAGCCGACAGTGTGGATAAAAAATTTGCTACCAGCGTGACAACGGTTAGCCAAGGTTTCACTAACCTTCAATCGGCGATGACAAAATTTATCGGTGAAGCGAATCAAGGTACAGGGGCGACTCAGCTTTTTACCACAGGGATGACCACTCTTGCCGATAATCTATCGTTAGTCGCTAAAGTAGTTGAAGGGATCGCCGTCACGGCATTGGTAGCAAAACTCTCTCAATGGACGAAAGCCACTTATCTGAAAAATCAGGCAACATTGAATGAGGCGAAAGCCACATTACAGAGTGCGCAGGCAAACAGTGTGACAGCAACCAGTGCCATGAGGAAGGCATGGGCGGATAAAGAAGCCGCTACATCGGCGCTCAATAGAGCCAAAATGGAATATCAAGTTGCTAGAGGCACTAACGCGGAAAAAATCGCACTCGATAACCTTATCGCCACAAAATCACTCGCAAGAACAGCCTCGCTAAATTATACACAGGCATTAACCGCCGAAAATGTTGCTCAACGTGCATTAACGACCGCTCGGCGTCAATCAACGGTGGCGGGGCGAGCACTTAACAGTGTTATGGGATTAGCGGGTGGCCCTATTGGATTAGTGTTGACTGGTGTGGCGGCATTGGGCATGGGATTGTATGAATACAGCGAAAATGTCAAACAAGCCAAACTCGAATCGATTGAATTTGCTCATTCCCTTGATACATCAACAGAAGCGTTAAACAAAATGAGCAATGCCACGTTAGTGGCGAATTTAAGCAAAGTTTCATCGGGCATTAACGCGCAATTGGAGAAAATTGAGGAACTTAAACAACAGGTTATTTCCTTACAAGGTCTATCAAAATACAGCGTTGAGAGTGAAAAGGCGTTTACTGAACAAGGTGTGGGGGATTTATACCTTAAACGAGTAGCTGAAAAGCAAAAAGAGCTTGATGCTGCGATGGGAATATATGCAGAGCAAGTTAATAACTTAGAGCGTCAGCGAGCCAATATGCAAAATATGTTGGCGACACTCAAAGAAAAAGTGGGCGATCAAGCTCCTGAATATAAACGCTATGCCACTGAGTTACAAAATGTTGATGCCGTTATCAATTCACTTAAGGCGAGTTTAAAGAGTTTAGGCATTGAATATGAATCACTCATTGATATCACGCTTCAGGCGACAAATAGCCAAGTGAATGCCGCCACGGCGATTGCTAAACAGATTGATGAATCGATTGAAAAATCGCAACGTTCAGTGGCAAAAGCGCAAGCCACAGGGAAGGCATTAGCGAAATTAAATGCAGAAGATGTATTGGCCTCACGCAAAATTACGCCAGATATGCAAGGCTACGATAAGGCCTTACAAGCTGAAATTGAGGCACAACTGGCACTGCAAGCCAAACGGACGTATAAGCCCAGCCACAAATCCACCATTGATTATGCCAAGCAATACACCAAAATCTTAACGGAATTAGAGGAAAAACAAGCCTCACTGATTGCAGATGGACAAAGTATTCAGCTGTATGGCACTACCTCTTCCTTTAATGAATACACATCCGCCTTAGCTGATATCAAACAGAATAAAGACAAGTTTGATGCCATCTTAAAAATCGATCCCAACGCCATTGAGACGATAAAAGAAAAAGCGAAAGCCATTGATGATTTAGCGCGTGCTAACTCGGTTGCGCAATTTGCTTATGATCGCGGTAAAGAAATTGAGCAGATGCAATTTGAAACCACCTTGATAGGAAAATCGCGCGCAGAGCAAGAAAAGCTCAATGCCCTTCGTCAGATTGATGTGCTGTATCAGCAAGCTAGTGTGGATTTAGGCGAAAAAGAGTTAGCGAATTTACAACGCAATGTCGAACTCACCAAACAGCAAATTGAGGAAGAGCTGAGGAAACGAGAGGCCATGAAAGGTGATCCGATGGTGGGATTAAAACAAGGCTTATCGGATTTCAGTGAGTCGGCTATGGATGTGATGGAAAACGTCAGAAACGTCACCACCAATGCCCTTAATAATATGTCTGATGCATTAGCTGATTTTGCTTTAACGGGGAAAGGAAGCTTTAAAGATTTTGCCAATGCGGTGATCTCCGATATCACTCGAATGGTGATGAAAATGCTGGTTTTCAAAGCCATTGAAGCAGGCGGGCAGGCAATGGGCTTTGATATGGGATGGATGAGCAAAGGGCATGCTTACGGTGGTTATACGGGGCATGGCGGGAAATTCGAACCTAAAGGGATTGTGCATGGTGGTGAGTTTGTTTTTACCAAAGAAGCGACGGCTAAATTGGGTGTCGGTAATCTCTATCGCTTAATGCATGCTGCGCAAGGTTATGCTTCGGGGGGCTTTGTGGGGGCGGTCGCAGGGCGAATACCCGTTACACCGCAACCGACGTTAGCCCGTGCAGGTGGTGTACAAATGACCGTCGTTAATCATATTACGGTGACGGGAAATGGTGACGCTGTACTTGCGCAGGCAATGAAAGAAGCTGCACAACAAGGGACAGAAGCTGGTGCACAGAAAGCTCACGCGATGATGTTACAAGACTTTCAAAGTAATGGCGCAGCACGTAGAACATTAGGAGTTTAAATGTCTATTCTTGAATGGCCAAAAGCGGTGATCCCCACACAGGAAAACTGGCAATTATTGAGTAACAGCAAAACCTTTACCTCGCCATTTAATGGAAGTAGTCAAACGGTACGCTTTCCGGGGAGTCGTTGGCGTTGTGAGCTGACATTCAATAATTTAAATGAAGAGAAATCTCGCCAGTTAGAAGCGCTGGTGGCTTCATTGGATGGGATGTCGGGGCGAGTCAAAATAGCCAGTTGGATAAGAAAAGGGCGTTATGGGTATGGTTCGCCTCGCATTGCAATACCGAGCCAATTGGGTAATCAGTTAGAAACAAAGGACTGGAAGCGCAATATGCGCGTGTTACAGCAAGGGGATCGCTTAACTGTGGGCAATGAACTCAAAATGGTGGTGGCAGATGTGGTCAGTGATAATCAAGGTCGTGCCATTATTCTTATTTCGCCGATGTTAAGAACGTCGCCTACTGTTAATGAAATGCTCGAGGTTGAGCGTCCTTTTGGAGTTTTTCGGCTTGTTGATAATGAACAGGGGAAATTTCAGCATCGCCGCTTGGGGTATACCCATATCACGTTATCTTTTGAGGAGGTGTTGTACTAATGCAATATCATCCATTTTCTGACGCCATGGTCAACGCGATTAATGAGGGGGCTTATATCGTTTTAGCCGCCAGACTCGATTTGAAATCAGGCGTGACCTGTGCGCATACCGGTGTTGGGCAACTAATTATTGCAGGGGAAACTTATTTAGGTGTAGGAAGTTTAGGCGAAATCAGTCAGCTAAAAGAAAATAAGACAACCAGTCCTCCACAATTACAGCTTAAATTAGCCGGTTTTGATAAATCGCTGGTGGGAATGGTGATGAATGAGCAAAGTCGAGGACGCGAAGTCCGGTTGATGATGGTCGCCATCGGTGAAGAGGGAAAACCGCTTCTTGCTGAAGTCTTATTTGTCGGACAAATCACATCGATTAATGTGGTGTCTGGCGAAGAAAAATGCCGTATGTGTTAATGTTTCTAATCGATTCGAGCGATGGTCAATCGGGTTACCCGATAGATTTACCGATGAGTCGTGGTCATCTCGAAGACAAGGTGATCGCATCTTTCGTTATGTTGCTCAAATGGCTGAACGAGCGATTTATTGGGGCAGCAAGAAAGATGCACCTGCATTTATTTATAAATAATCTTATTTTTCTTGTTAAACCCACTTTTGTGGTTTTTTTGCTATTTAAGGTCAGTACATGAAACAACCCAACTGGACACTTAAATTACCTGAAACCATAAGGGCGGCCATGAGTCGCCCTTTTTCATGGGGTGAATTTGATTGTTGTATTTTTGCCTCTGAATGTATTGACGCACAATGCGGTTTCTCGCCAATAAAGCCTTATCTCAATCACTATAAAACTAAAGCTGAAGCCTTCAATCTTATTAAGTCTAAATTTGGCTCCTTAGGGAAAGCCGTTTCACGCTATTTCAAATCCATTGAGATTGAGCGCGTTCAGCGTGGCGACCTCGTACTGTTTAAAGGTGAGGACGGTGACAGTTTAGCCGTGGTTTGGGCGGGGCATTATTGGGGCGTAACCTCACAAGGTGTGAAGCCGGTGCAGATTAACCCAATCAAAGCGTGGAGAGTGGAATAATGGGTGGGAGTGGTGGATTAATTTCAAAAGTCGTGGGTGCTGGCTTAATGATTGCGGGGCTATTTACCGGAGGTGTTACCTCGGCGATGGGGATGGCGCTGATGGCAGCAGGCGTTGCGGTTCAAGTCGCAGGTTCGCTTATCTTTAAGCCAAAACTGCCTTCCATGAATTATCGAGATACCGGTGAACGCAAACAGATGTTACGTTCATCGTCTGCGCCTGAAACCGTGATCGTCGGAAAAACAGTGATATCGGGTTTGCTTTTCTTTGCAGAGGAAGAAGCAGGGGAACAAGATGAAAATGAAAAAATCACACTGGCATTAGCGTTAGCAGGACACCCCATAGAGAAAATTGGGAAGATCTGGTTGGGGGATGATCTCATTGAGACTTTTGGTGATAAAGCCTCATGGGAATTACATAACGATAGGGAAGATGTCGATCCCTTTATGCTTAAAAATTGCCCGTCATGGAAAGAGGATATGATTGGTCGAGGTCTGGCGTGGTTACGTGTGACACTCACGTTTGACCAAGAAAAATTCCCTTATGGGTTACCCAATGTGAAATGTGAAGTCTGGGGAAAACATCTGTTTGATCCTCGCACTGGGCAAACTGCATGGAGTAATAATGGGGCTTTAGTCATTTTGGATTATTATCGCCATTATTTAAAAGTGCCTGATACGGATATTGATTTTGACAGCTTTAAACAGGCGGCCGATTTATGTGATGAAAAAGTGAGTCTACCAGAAGGTGGATTTGAGTCGCGATATACCCTTAATGGTGCCTATGACTTAAATGAGAGTCCATCCAGTGTCTTGGAAGCAATGCACAAATGCATTAACGCGGAACCGACATTCACCGCAGGAAAACACGGTATTCAAATCGGCGCTTATTATGGGCCTGCAATAAAAAACATCACTGAATCACAATTGATTGGCACAGTCACATGTACCCCTGAAACAGGATTAAAAGACTCGACCAATGCGGTGTATGGCACGTTTATTGATGCCGAACAGTTGTACACAAAAACGGATTTCACGCCTGTGATTGTAGACGAATGGGTGAAAGAGGATGGCTTAGAAATTCGAGAGAATATCGACTATCGTTTTGTCACCAGCCCTTATCAAGCCCAACGATTAGCTCGCCAATATCTCCGTAAAAAGAAAGCAGGAAGACGGGTTCAACTCACGATGAACTTAGACGGCTATGCTTATCGTCCGGGGGGAAGTTGTGCTTTTAGAATTACCGGCTTTGGGGATTAGTGGGCTGGAATTTCGTATTGCCGAATGGGCATTTCATGCTTTAGAGGGTGTGGCTTTAACGTTGGAAGAGGATGGTGCCTATTTATATGAAGATGTGATTGGCAAGCCTTTCGAACGTCCGCCGTTTGTGAGTTTACCCACTGGCGGTGTTGCTTCACCCATTAATCTTACCTTTGTTCCACTTGCTGTCAGTGACATCGTGCAAGGTACACTTTCTTGGCAGAATGTGGCGTCTGATGTGCGTTATAATACGGTCAATATTTTCCATAATGGCAAGGTTATACAGTCTATTCAGGTGCCGGGTGAGCGTGTTGATATTAACGGATTAGCACGAGGGACTTATCGTGTTGAAATCAGAGCTACAAACGTGGCAGGCGTGATGTCTGCTCCCGCTATCAGTGATTTTGTCATTCAAGCACCACCGCCTCCAGAGCATATTGATGTTACCTCTGGCTTATTTAATCTGACCATTGCACCGAAACAAGGCGATAGCGCTGTCTTTGGTTATACCTTTGAATTTTGGTTTAGTGAGGAAAAGCTCGCTGATCTTTCTGAAAATGAAGTGATCACCAAAACAAACAAAGTTGGCCAAGGGAATTTCTGGACGCAAGAGAATTTAAAAGCAGGGCATACGTATTACTTTTATGTTCGAACAATCAACAGCTATGGCAAATCACCTTTTGTGGAAGCTTCGGGGACTTGCTCTTCTCAAACGGATTTAATTCTTGAGGAATTAGCGGGTCAAATTAGTCGAGATCAACTCGCACAAGACCTATTGGGTGAGATAAATAGCAAAGCTGACCAATCAGCTGTTGTTGAGTTAAACACGCAAGTGAAAGCAAACCATGATGCGATTTTAGCGGAGCAAGTTGCACGAGGAGCGGTAATTAACCAAGAGCAACAAGCTCGCGCTGAAGCTGATAAAGCGGAGGCACAACAACGCCAATTCTTAGCCACTCAACTTCGTGGTGATTATACCGGCAATGATTTATCGAAAGTCACCGCAGGACTTATCTCCGCTGAGAAGCAAGCGCGAGTTACGGGTGACCAAGCGGAAGCCAAAGCCAGACAGTCATTGGAAACACGGATGAATGGGAATGTTTCCGCGATTAATAAATCACTAGAAACCCTCACCTCGAAACAGCAAGCCCAAACGCAAGAGATTTCAACGCTCAATTCAAATCTTAAGGGGAAAGCTGATAGTAGTGCGGTAAATGCGTTAAGTACGCGAGTATCTAATATTGATGGCAAAGTGACGTCTGCAACCTCTCAGGTACAAACGTTATCCAGCAAATTAGATAAAGTGAAAGCCGATTTAACGGAGTCTGTGGTGGTGGATTTAGATTTATCTAAACTCAATGAAAATACCTATTATCCGGTTATTTTGCCTTTAGTGACCTCTCGACGTTACGCGTTTAAGGTTTTTAGAACCTTAGGGCAATATTCAGACAATAAACCTAGCTATGCGACGCACAGTACCAAAGGCTTTGCCATAATTGTGGAATGGCTAGTCAGTGGTTCTGGATGGGGAACTCAGTCTGAAAACCGTATCATTGATAATTTTGATTGGAAATGGACAAATCAATCTCCTGTGATGGGGCCGGCTCAGTTAACGAATGGTTCTGTGGAATATATCTATTTGCGAGGAGGGGCAAAATATCAGCTTACTAAGCATAAAAGTGTTAACCATCAAGTTATCACCAGCACTTACACCAATAACAAACAATCGGTGGCACCAAAAGGGTTTGTGGCGAATGAAATACCTAAATCTAGCGAGCAGAAAGCCAATGCAACGGCGAATGCGGTAAACCAACTTGAAACCAAAGTGACCGAGGTTTCAGGTAAGGTGACCTCGACCGCCCAGCAAGTGACTCGGTTAGAAAGCCAAGTGGGTACAAGTTCAGCCAAAATTGAGCAAACTTCGAAAGTGGTCACAGACATAAATGGCAAAATTTCGGCATCATGGACAATGAAAGTCCAGCAGGATAGCAAAGGGAATAAAGTCATTACGGGCATTGGCTTAGGATTTAATGCACAAGGAAATAGTCAATTTCTGGTTAATGCCCAAAACTTTGCAGTGATATCGTCATTAAACGGTAAAGTGGTGACGCCTTTTGTGATCCAAAATGGACAAGCTTTTTTCAATGATGCGTTATTTAGCAAGGCAACTATTGATAAATTATCGGTAGGTAAAAAAATCACATCCACTAATTATTCAGCTGGCAAGAAAGGATTTAATATTGATGCCACAACAGGAAATGTGGAATTAAATGATGCGGTATTTCGTGGACGGTTGGATATAAACTCAGGAGGAACAAAAGGGCGGTTAGTGATCACAAATAATACTATTTATGTTTACGATGAAAACAATCAGTTAGCGGCAAAAATAGGTTATTTAGGGTAGCGTATGAAGTTTATTGTTTTAATTACAGCATTATTATTGTCAGGGTGTACATCTGGATATAAGAAAGCCGATTGCCAAGGTGTTTACCAAATAAAAACTTTTCACTATCAAAAACCTGTATTGGTGAAGTTTGATAAAAAGAGAGAAACCATTAAAGGGGCTCTTTATCATGCTGTACCTCAATTAGGATTTAAATTCTTGGGAGGATGGGTATCTCCTGATGCCGTAGAGGATTTCTCATGTCGTGGGGAATAGAGATATATGAAAAAGGAAAGCCAATAAAAATCACAGGGCGTTCGTTTATTTTTGACCAAATAGCGGTCACTCAAAATGGCAGTAAAACTTATAATAATATTCCTAAAGGGCGGTCATTGGCCGCCTATATTGTAGCTAGAAATCGAGGATCTTATTTCACTGTTAGAGTTGAGAATAATAAAATCTCGTGGAATTCTCTACGCGGTAGTCAATCGATTAATGGAATTATTATGGTACTAATTAAATGAGTAAATATGGTGGATTATTTTTTAATCAGGGTATTACCGAAGAATTAACACCTTATGAATCAGCTGTATTTTTAAAAAAGATAAAAACTAAGCCGGGACTAATTAAAATTATCGAAGGTAATAATAATGCTGTGCCATTTATTTTTATTCGAGTTCTTAATTCCTCTAATCCATCATTAAGTGGGTTATCTGAAGTAATTTATGAGAACAATGCGTGGTGTGTGAATTTAATTGATACTATTCAAGGTAATTCAGCAGAATATGAGCTTTATGTATTTGTGAAGTCTTCTTATCATATTTCACTTCATCCTCAAAAATGGGGAATTCAAATCTATCATAAAGGTGTTATTACACACGCTTCAAGTCAAAGACCACTTAATTTATTAGAGGGAAATAACTTTGTGCTTACAGGAAATAATTGGAGTGGCGTGGATGTCGGTTTTCCTTGTGCGGTATTAATTACAACAATTGGGCATATTGGAATGATGGATTCGATGGGAGGAAAAACGATTAGAGTAACTCTTTGTGGGCGAGGTAATCGTATTATCCCTCATTCCATGATAGTAGCCGGACAGATGTCAACAACCTCACTAGGTAAGCAGTATTTTTATATTGATGTGAGGGAGTATGGTGGGTGATAGAAGAGTTTAGATGGTTGGTTTAGTTGTTGAGTACGAGAGATCGCTAAAAAAGGATATATTCGTTGGTGGTCGGCTTTGTGCCAAAAGCGGACCTATTATGGTTTTAAAAGCCCCTCATGAAGTGGTCAACTTTTATCGACCACTTCATCTAGCGATACCTCGGCAGAATCTCATCACCCGAAGGATTTTAACCCACTGCCTGATCGAGCTCCTCGATTGCACCTATCATGGCTTCTACTGTTGCCCTGTCAAATTCTGCCCTGTCGTTTTCCTCATGAGTTCCTTTATTGAGGTATCGCCATTCACGTGATTCTCCGCTAAAACCGGTCAAAACATCGATGGGAGAAAACACGGCATTTTTATTTGGGTCATTAAAATCGGCCCGACCAATTTGTCTTTTCAATTGGTCTGACAAATTACGTAGCTCAATAGGCGCAGTTGATGACCTAAGTTTAATACTGAGGTTACCGTCACCGTGCTTGTTTACATAACGCCAGACCTTCCCCTTCATCAGAGATTCAAGTGACTGCCTGCATTTAGTCAGCGCTTCCCTGATTTCATTACGTCCATAATGGCTTCGCGCAGAAAGAATATAGTTCCTTGGGGCACAGTTAAAATCCACGCGGATATGTAACTCGTCCAGCCGCGGTAAAAAAGTGAACGTTCTGGACTGTGCAGCCACTGGCGCAGGCAATAAATTCTGTATGTCTTTGAAAAACTCTTCTCCATGGCATGCCAAGATGATTTGCTTATCTGCAAAGAAGGCATCTTCAAACAGCGTTCTTCGAATAGATTCTCTGTGATCGTCATCGATAGCATTGACCGGATCATCAAATATCAAAAGTGGACATTGCTCACTGATGTTTTTTGCCAACAAAATTGCCAGACCTATGCAGCGTACATGCCCTTCACTGAGCACATGCAGGGCATCAAAATATTGCGTTGGATTGTTCTGGAATGCCACCTCTAATCGCTGATTCTGCATCAGGGGGAGATTGATGCCAGCGAGCTTTTCTCCTGGTGGGTCATTACGGTTGAATGCATTGTACAGAGTAACAATGCTGTCTCCGAGATTCGCAATCAACTGCTGAGGTAAACCATCTTTATAGGCGTTCAACTGCGATACGAACTGGGCATAGGCTCCTGAGATTTCCCTGTTTTTCCTTACAAACAGATTCCTCAAGCGCAACCTCTCCAATAAGTTGCCTGTTTTCCGTATCAAAGTTATCAATCAACAATTGAGCTGCCGCGATGGCCCTTTCTGTCGCACTTCTTCTTGTCTGTAATATTGTTATCTGGCGTTCTGACTCACGCAGCCCCGCAAGATCATGTTGTCGGGATTCTCGCAATTTTGTAGTCGCCTCTGTTTTCTTATCTTCTTCTTCCAGCTGCAACACCTGTTTATCCATAAGAGCCCAGAGTGGGACACCATCGCTTGTTGGTTGGTGCAGATCACGCCACAAAGAAATGCCATTTTCTTCCCGCGATCTTTCGAGAACATTTTCATGCGGAAGAAACTGGCAGCAGGTCCCTACAACTTGCGAGACCCGGTACATTTGCTGGTTGAATGATTGTTCCAGTTGAACAATTTCATCCTGTAAGGCCGACAAAAACTCAAGTTTCAGCAATTCCTCTGTGGCATGACTGTAGGGATTTTTTTGTGGCCTTATGAAGTGGGGTATGGCATGCAGGGCACTGCTCAGGGCTGGTGCTCTGTAACTGGACTACTGCTTCGAATAAATTTTTAAAAGAAACCTGGTTACTCGCCTCTGTCAATTGCTTCTGTTTGCCATCCAGATCCGTCAATACCTTTTCGATAGAGTCACTTAAGTCCTTCAGCATCGTACTGGTCAGGTAACTCTGGTTCGGGAGAGGTGTCTGTAACTCTATCTCAAGCTGCCGGATGGCCCCGATATTTTGCTCATCCCCTTTTAATTCAATCATCATCTGCGGAAAAGAAAGGCCTTCACGGTACGTAGAGGCCAGCGTCTGTTCCTCAGAAGCCAGTCCTTCAAGATCCGTCTTACTCGCTTCCAGTTGCTGGATGGCACCCTCAAGAGTGCGACGTTTTTCTGTCAGTTGAGCAGCTTTTACACCAATAAGATCAATGTATCTGCCATCAATCTCCGTAGTAAAATTTCGGACAAAATCATTGAATGCATCCATCCCGAATAACGTTGAGATTAGTTCGGTCTGTCTAGCAGGAGCCAGCGCCGCAATTCTTGAAAAGCTGTCGATGCGGTTTTTTTCAACAAAGCAAAAGCGGTTTTGTGATTCGTTATTCGCAATCGCCACATCCTGCCCTTGAGCTCCAACTCCAGTAATCACAGGCGCAGAAAACTGATTGACGTATGCATTTCTAAAATAGTCGGTTTGATTACGAAAGCGTTTACTTTCAGCCTCAGCAACGGTACCCAATAATGTATATTCAAGTGCTTCGCAGAAACTGGACTTCCCGGTACCATTGGGGCCATAAATCAGCACCAGACGCGAATCCAGATCAAATTCCTCCTGTCTGGCAAATCCTCTAAAAGGTCCAACGGACAGTCTTCTGAGTCGACTGAACGTGGATATGCGTTCGGTGTTCTGCTCAGGCAGTGGCTGGACTTCCTGGCTGAGGGTATCCCAAGCGGGCTGCGCCAGATTAACGATACGCTTTATCCTCTGGCCCTGTGCGGTACCTAACGGAATAATACTATCCATATTATCCCACACAAGGTTCGCCATTTTTCTGACATCACCGGGTACATCTGCTGTATCTAAAGTTTGGAAAAAGCGCAAAAACTCGTTGCTGAGCATCATGAATCCTTTTCGATTTGTCGTTTTATCTCGTTGTATAGCAAATGATAGAAGATACACTTCCAGCTTATGTATTCACGTGATCTGCAAATCAAAATATCTGCAGTTTTGTTCTCGTGTTGAACTAAACTCGGATGAAGATGGTATTCGATAGCCATGCCAACGTCCACTCCTCGCTCCTTTCGGGATAACCTCCATAATTAAATCTCTACATCATAGGAAATTTAATTATGTCTAAGTCACCGTGGAATAAAAATCGTATCATTGGGCAAAAACGACCGCTTAAAATATCTCATATCTGGGGGATCCGTATTAGACTAGAGTTAGAAGGTAAAATTCGCGACTTAGCTTTGTTTAATTTAGCCTTGGATAGTAAACTTCGAGGCTGTGATCTCGTTAAGTTGAAGGTTTCAGATGTTGCATATGGCAGTTCAGTCTCCAGCAGAGCAACAGTGTTACAACAAAAGACTGGTAGTCCTGTCCAATTTGAGCTGACTAAAGGAACTAGAGATTCAGTTGCTACATGGATAAGAATGGCTCACTTGCATAGTGCGGACTATATTTTCCAATCCCGAGTAGGTTCTGCTCAACATATCTCTACCAGACAATACAACCGTATTTTTCATGGTTGGATTGAAAAGCTCGGCCTTGATAATTCGTTATACAGCACGCATTCAATGCGCAGAACCAAGCCGTATCTGATCTACCAGAAAACAAAGAACCTTCGTGTAATTCAGCTATTACTTGGACATAAAAAACTGGAAAGCACGGTTCGTTACCTTGGCATTGAAGTCGATGATGCATTGGAGATTTCTGAGTCAATTGAAGTATAAATCTATCAGGGCTGTTTATCAGCCCTGTGCCATGAGCGGAAATTGCTTGCTACGAGAGCTAGTTAGCACAGTAAGCACAGTAAGCACAGTAAGCACGGATAATACTTATTTCGCTTTATGGCTTCTTTTCATATAATCACCACCGCGGAAGAATATGCCTGCCAAATCGTGCATTAGGAAAAGAGTAATGAGGTGCAAACGCACTATACCAAATAATCTGCTTCCTGCACTCTTCAATAAATTTAGAATCATTCCACAGTAATTTCATCTCTCTTTTGGTGAGCCTTGAAGAAACGTCTTCAGCCCTCATGCTGCTATATACCACTCCAGTGTAGGGATTTAACTTTGGCCACGCGGTGGTTTTTCGTTGGTAATGGGCGTGAGGAACTGAAGGGAAACAGTCTGTGTCACCAACTGTAAAGAGCCATTTGTTAAAAACCAGGATATGCATCAAATCATCTTCACCCTCGATTTTTTGACCTCCTCTTGTACCAGTATGACTTAACTGTGGATCTTCCATTCGGTTACTTACATTCCTTTCATCCCCATGATCCATTCTCCCCTCTTCAGAAGATGCATATTCTTCCCCGGGAGCGTTGCGTGGGTCAGCAACACTGTTGCTGTTGTCTTTAAGCCATCTGTATATTTCAAGACGTTCCTGATATTCGATCAATCCGATAATGCCTAATTGATAACTTAGATCCGAAAGGGTCATGACTGCTGGGGACATTTTAAATCCTTTTTAAGAAAAATTGACTGGAATGCTCTTCTGTAGATTTATGTTACGAGGAAGGCTACGACAACACAAACTTGATGGGGAGTTCAAGTGAAATGTACTTGCCCCGTCGGTTAACTAACGCGATTTAAGTAATTCTGCAACAGTGGTGAGAACAACTCTAACGTCCGCTCTTCGCTCATAACAGAACCTCAGCGCCGCAGTTCGCATTAGATCTGTGCTGGGAACAGACGTTGCATTCCAGCGATTATTTCTTAAGAGTTAATGTTCGATTGTGATGAGGGCAAACACTATGCTACTGGATACGTTAAAAAGACTCGAATGTTCTCTTCACGGCAGCAGGCGCAAAGAACGGAAATGGCTTGAACAGATACTCCATGAGAAATTTAGCGAAATAACGCGCTCAGGCGTATTAGTTGATCGTGCACAGACTATTGAAGCCCTTTTGGGTGAAGATAACGCTCCAGCTATTGTTAGTAGTGATTTTCGGCTTATCAGCGCTGGAGATAATTTCGCAATATTGCACTACAGAACTGTCAATCCAGATGGTAGTCGTGCATCCCTTCGTTCTTCATGCTGGGAAATATCTAAGAACGGGCAATGGAAATTGGTATTCCATCAGGGAACACCTGAGGCACAGAGCGTGTAGGTATCAAATACAACGTCCGCTCCTCGCTGTGAGTTCAACGGGTCGATGCAACGCTATCCTTGATCAAGGGGGACGTTGCCATGAAACGAAGAACTCGGATTAACTACACGCCAGAGCAGAAGGCGATTATCTGGGACAGATATAAGCAAGGTGATTTTATTACCAGGAGCAGATCATATTCCCCACCATTTTATCCTATCTTCGCGATGGGAATAAGCCAGCGAGAGCGAAACTCGCAAGCGGGACACGCGGAGGCTGGATCAGTAAGTTCATTCAGACTGGCAAACGCCTCATGACAAATGAGACAACTATGCAGGAACACGTTGTAGACGGATATAAGAGGTTCATGGACTTTTTTTATGATTTTAATGGCCTTTCTCTGACATGCGTCCGCGCACAGGTTACATCCATTACAAAGTGCGTTATTAATGGTTAAATTATCTGTGTCAATATTGATACAGTCCTTTGGACAAAATTTTTCACAGGCACCGCAGAGATAACATAATTCAGCTTCAAGTTTGAGCTGGTAAAATGCATACTCGGCGATGGCAGCAGCTATTTCCGTTTCCCCCCCTGAATCGGAGCCCCCCTGCATATTTGAATATATTGAGCGAAAGAAAGCACGTCGCGTATGAGAAATGTGTTCATTAGCCTCACCAGATACGTTAACAATGAAGCCATTGTGCCCGTTAGCAGCCAGAACCTGATTTATGTTGTCGACAGATTCACGCCACATAGAGCCAGTCTTCTTAATCTTAATTTCTGTAACCCCTTCGCTCCAGAGTGAAAGGAGTTTTTCGGGTAAAGGAGGAGGCTGATTATCTTCATACAGAGTGAAACTGCGGATCTTGTAAACCGGTTTTATTCCCTGTACTGCATCAAAAGGACAGGCATCAACACATCGACCGCAATGGTTACACATGTCAGCATCCACAGACAGTGGTGATGTGAGGCTAATTGCCAGCGATGGACATACTCCCTGACAAAGATGACAGTTCGACCACTGATAATGTGTACGTATACATGCTTCGCTAATTCGAACTGCCATCATCCTCTCCTGAAAATAACCTTATTTTATGCCCCCAGCATAAAAAAACTGTACCGTCCAATGACTTCCGCAACGACAGCTATCAGACTGCTCATTGCGACAGCAGGCAACGCAAAACGGCGATTAAGTTTATTCTTAATAAAAGCCATAATGATAAGACCAAGGACAATCAGAGCAAATTTTAACGAAATCAAAATTAATACTGACTCTCTGTCCACATATCGTGGGGTAATACCCCTACTTACGTTACCTGCCATATTGCTTTGTAAAAAAAACATATGCGCAGATATTAAGCACCACAGCTAAAACTGAAAAAATAAAAAACAGTCTAATTATTCTTATCATCACTGTATTTCGAGTGTCTTTTTGCAAGGCAAAATTAAATACAAAACAGGCAACCAAACCGCCGGTTACCAATGTTGTCGCCCAGAATGAACTATACGTTACCCAACCTGACCATAATACAAATAATGAGTTTATATAGATATTCGACATAACAAAAACAGTACATACTCCAGTGACTGCCGTCACGGAAAGCAATAATTTATGATACCGGTTGGTAAAGAAAAAACATACAATATTTAAGGTGATTAATCCTGTATAAGAACCTACAAATAATACTTCTCGACTCATCCATGAGTTAAATACATTGTTCATTGTATTAAACATATGCCATGGATTACCAAGATGAAAAATTGAAGAAAACAACCCAGCTACAGCGATAAGCGAGCTCGCCATAATAGGGAAATGAATCTTGCTGGTATCTTTAGTCAGAATCACATAAAAGAATGCGAGCAAAAAGCACCCAATAGAAATCTGTATCAGGGTGGTAAAAAAAATCAGAGGCCATTCGTGCATCATTTTTTCTCCTGATGATGGTAACCAACGATAAGATTGGGATGTGTGACTGACGAGTCCGGTAATCCAGTAATATTCGCATTAGTACCATAACGGGCTCGTAGTTCACTGATTAACCCAAATTCAATCGCTCGCATCGGGCATGAATCCATGCAGACGGGATTTTGGCCTTTTTCGCGTAGGTCATAGCAGGTGTCGCATTTCGTCATCATACCTATTGAAGGATTGTACTGTGGCGCACCGTACGGGCATGCCCAAGTGCAATATCGGCAACCCACACACTTTGTGTGATCTACCAATACAACACCGTCTTCCGGACGCTTGTGCATAGCCTGGGTCGGACAATGGCTGACACAGGCGGGCGAATCACAGTGGTTACACGATATGGACAAATGCCATTTTTTGGGGTTGGGATATGCACCTGATTCAATATCGTAAACACGGCGGAAGTTACGACCCACTTCAAGATGATTTTTGTCCTTACAGGAAATGACGCAGGTTTTGCAGCCAATACATTGAGAAACATTAATATAAAAGCCTACCTGATTTGGATTACTCATTTATGCTTCCTCAACCAGAGATGGAAAACGTGCGGGTAAAAGCGCATCTGCGGTCAGTGGTTCACCATTCCACTTTTCAACATTGCAGTAACCCGAATTCCATCCTGATGTGCCCAATCCGGTCGCTACAGCTTCAAACAGCACATTTTCTGTTCCGGCTTTGTCTATCCCGGTATTTTCATCAATATCGCTCCAGCGTCCATGAGGAAGCGCGACCACACCCGGTTTCATGGTTTCAGTGCAATAAACAGGACGTAAAACTTTCCCTAATCTTGAGGAGATCAACACGGTTTCACCGTGTGTGATATTTAGTCTTCTGGCATCAGACGCATTCATATATAAATGACCCGGCCAGGCCTCCCGCAGTTGTGGAACATTATCCAGGGTGCTGTGAGAAGACCTCAGATAATGCGGGGTATAAACCTGGAAAGGATAGTTCCCTTTTTTCTTATTATCCCAGTCATCAAATGTGCTTTGATAACCATTTTCACTTTTGACATACGCCGGGATAGCGGGAATGTCACTCCAGCCATATTCCCTTGCCCGCTGGCTGAGTTTCCCGCAATAAATTTCAAACTTACCACTCTCAGTTTTAAGGGGGGATTTTTCAGGATTAGCAATGAAATCTGAATAGGCGATAAACCCATAATTATCACCTTGATGTCGGTAAACCTGGTACTTCCCTTCTGACAGAAGCTGCTCTAATCCCACTTTTCCCTGTTGAATTTTGCAGTCAATACCATGTTTTGCGATATCCTCAGGAGTAATAGTGACCAGAGGAACCCGCGTTTTTCCATCGTTGTCTACAACGGTGGCACCACTGATTTGATTAAAAAATTGCTGTTTTTCAGAGACAGGGAAGATGTCATTGACCTTGACACCGAGTCGTTTACCTATCTGCTCTGCAATCCACTGATCGCTTTTCGCTTCGTACAACGGAGCCGTAATATTAACCCCCAATAGAAGCACTTCCCGGTTATGAAGGTGTAATACTATCCCTTCACGCTCCCATTCGGTGGTCACTGGCAACACCAGATCGGAGTATTTTGCGTTGGATGAATAATTATAAGCGGGCGTAACAATCAGCTCGATATGAGATCTACAGGCTTCTATTGTTTTTGTGACGTTATTGAATCCCTGCATTGTGTTGTTGGCGCAATGAAAAACCATCTGGATGTTGACGTTTTTGTCTCCACCTTTTAACTGACGACACTTCCCTTCTGTAATCGCCCTGTTTAACTCATTGTGATTAATGCTTGTTGTCACAGGGTTGGGAATATCCGGCAAGCCACTTGGACCTTCATTTACCAGGAAATCCCCGCCATTCGCGGCAAAAAAATGAACAGATGTCCCCGTCATGTTGCCTGAACTCCCCACATGACCGGTCATAAAGCCTAACGTCGAAAAGGCATGAACCCAGCCTTCCCCATTATTTACGCGCGCAGGAGCCCAGCCGCTCAGTAAGGCAACCCGGCGCGTCTGACCAATCTGTCGGGCAAGAGATTTGATGGTTTCAACAGGCACACCCGTTATTTCTGAAGCCCATTCAGGGGTGCAGGGAGCATGTGTGTAGGTTCCGAGCAGGTAATCCTTAAAGTTTTCTTTGGGATCCGCTCCCTCGGGCATATGCTCAGCATCAAAGCCAGTTGTATAGCGGTTAAGAAAATCCCAGTTAACAAGGGGAGCAGAGTTGGGATCGTCCTCCTGCAGTAAAACATACATAATTCCCAGCACCAGAGCATGATCTGTTGCGGGATTCACAGGTACCCATTCAGCGTCAAGAATGGCTGCGGTATCTGTGTAACTGGGATCGATACATATAAATCTGGCTCCCGCTTTTTTGGCCTGGATATAGTGATAGGTAGGTGAACCGGGGCTCGTCCATGCCGGGTTAGCTCCCCAGAGAATAATCAATTCTGAATTTCTCAGGTCTAAACGATCATTAATTCCCCATATACCCCAAGGCACCCCAATCAGGCCGGAGGTTTCAGACCATGCACCAAATGAACGGGTTCCCCAGTCTGAGGTATATCCCCCAGCTGAAGCGAACATATTATAGTAAGGCGGACAGAAATCTTTCTGTCCTGTGACCCATAAAGATTCCTGCCCGTATGTTGATGTTATCCTTTTAGTTTCATCCGCGATTAAATTGAGTGCTTCATCCCAACTGATACGTATCCACTGATCGCGTCCGCGCAATGTTTTATCACCGCCTCCCGGAGCCCAATTTTTACGGCGCATGGGGTATTTTAGTCTGTCGACACCAAATACCTGGTGACGTTGAGAGCGCCCCCGCAGGCACCCCCTCTGTTGCGGCGTCTCAGGGCTATCAAGGTTTAGATCATCCGTTTTCTGGCGAATGACTGTCCCACCACTGACCAGAGCTTTATTTAGACATTTCCCGCCGCAGTCATGCCAGCATGCGGCTGGCTTCCAGACCGGGTCAGACTTTACGTCAGGGCTATTCTGTACTCCTTTAGCGATCAGCCCTCTGCTCATCGGCAGGGCAGCCATAGCAGACAGTGCGGAAGACCATTTAACAAAGGTTCTCCGGCTTAAATTAAATAATTCGCTTTTACGCATGATGATATCCTCAGCGTTGGTGTTAATTTTTGATTACATAGCTGACAACAGAGACTTTACTTTTATTAGATCGAATTTAATAAATTCAGCAGTAAATAATGCCATGTTCTTGTAAAAATCAGTATATGCGTGCTTGGCAACATTATTCATTAATAACCCAACAAAGGCCATGAGATGATTTTCAATAAAAAACACCTGGCAAGTCAGGTTGTCTTTCAATTGAGCCTGTCCCGGTGAGTTTGGAGAGAGTATTTTATTGTTTAAGTGATAAATAAAATCCAACTCAAACCCTACATGATCAGCAGCCTCAACTTCATTCTCAGGCAAGCAGAAACCATGCTGCTGATAATACATTGCAACCTGCAATGTAGTTTCAGTAAAAAGTAATCCATTATTCGTGTAAGAAGATTCCCACGGTGCTGCTGGCAGGGTGTCAGGGCCAATAAATAATCGGGTGAAATCCCAGTGCAAATTTTGAAAATCGTCAGAGCAATCAGAGATTACCTTATCTTCCAGTGATGAAAGCGATAATTTTAAATACTGTGAAACAGTGGGGACATCACTAAAGTGAACGTCTGTAAAATCTGAAACATTGATTTCTTTAAGGAAAAGCAGCAATGTTACATCCGGTTCGCCAATAAAAATTCGCCGCAATAAATCATAAAGATTCAATCTCACATAAAGATATTCCATATTTAATTCCAGGTATGTTTATATTAACAAATGCATGCCATAGTTTATTAAAATCTGAAAGCCACAGCTACTGTGAGGTTCAGGGATTGCTCATCGCAGGCATTCATGCGCATGATGGAGATGACATCCAGTATGTCGGTTTAAATGCGATGAACCCCCTCCATTCTTAACACGTTAACTGGCTTGATCCCATAGACATCCAATCAAAACCATGATAAATATCTGCAAAAAATGTAGTGTTCATCAGCTTCGCTCCGCTTTCCCCGCCCCCACTAGAGATTTTTACTATAACAACTGTTTACTCCAAATGTGGTATAAATCATTCTAATTAATCTGGTTAAAAGATATTATAGAATTTCAGTCAAACAATGTCGAAAGAATGGCAGTTGGGAGGGATTATGATCAAAATCAATAATAAGCACTGGATTTCCACCTCATCGCCTCTGGAAAATAAGAAGATAAACACTGGCCTTTTATTTTCCACCGATACTACTGACTTCTCAAAAAAAACGGAATTTCACTCACATTCATGGATTCAGTTTATATATACACGCACAGGCACTGTCTATGTGGAGGTTGATGAAAAATTCTGGCACTTACCTCCGCTTCATGGCGTGTGGCTCCCAAAGGATAGTAGCCATGCCTTATGGAGTTCAGAAAAGGCCGAATATATCTGCATTAACATAAATAAAGACTTTGATGGAGCGCTGAACAATGTCGTCAGTAAACTTGTAGAGATAACACCCATTATAGATAGCTATTCTGCATATTTTCTCAGTCACTCTCACGAATTAATCAAAGCCCAGGAACTGAAAGAATGCGCATTTATACATTTCCTTATTGAACTTAATGAAGTAAGTTTTACGTTACCTTACCCTGTCTCACCTGAACTCATTGCATTATGTCGTGAAATTCAGGCTGAATCAGGGCTATCACATACACCAGAGCAGTGCGCAGAAAAACTAAGTATTTCAATGAGTACTTTTGTGCGTCGTTTCAAAAAAGAAACAGGAATGACTTACCAGGAATGGCGTCTGAGAATGCGTTTACTTCAGTCAATAACCAGAGTCAGAAAAAATGAGAGTATTTTTAATATTGCGCTGGATACAGGCTATTCTTCCGCATCCGCTTATATTTATGCGTTCAAAAAAGTATTTGGTGTATCCCCCACCAGGTACAATATAGACAATCAATAATAATTATCATCGAGACAATTCTTTGAAATAGTTAGTTCGCGTCGAGTTATCAGTATGCATAGCTTGCGAATTGATAATAAATTTTTCAAATAAAAGCCAGTCATTTTATGTGTTCTGGCAATGAATAGCGGTCATAATTCATGTGATTTTTATCCCAGAAAGAAAAGCCCTCCTCAGGGCTTTTTCATTTTATTTTTTAAGAAAATGTTTCAATAAGATGATGACTGAAACGCTCGATTTCATTCTTAACATCCGGTGCTTTGACCACATCGTTAGTGATAAAAGTTGGTAGCGCTTTCATGCCCAGAAACTGATTAGCCTTGTGAAAATGCATGTAAACTCCATCCACGCCCTGCCCCTCAAAGAACTGCGCCGGATCGTTAAATGCCTCCAGTGGCGCGTTCCATGTCAGAGACAACATGTATTTTTTATCCTGAAGAAGACCACCAGAACCATATTTTTTTGCCCCCATCAGTACGTGTGCGACCATCACTCTCATACAAAGAACCATGACCCACTGTAAACACCTCATCGATCCATTTTTTAACTGTCCATGGTTCGCCCATCCACCACCCAGGCATTTGATAAATCAACACATCACTATTAAGGATTTTTGTTATCTCGCTTTGAGTATTAAAATCGGTATCAGCCTTTGTAACGGATACCGTGTGGCCAACATGGCTCAATACCTCATAAGCCGTATTGACATAGAGCTCTTTTAATTCGCCTTTAGCAAAGTTGAAGCTTTTTGCACCATTAATAATCAGAATATTACTCATAAAATTACTGCCTTTTCAGAAAAATACAAATCGGACGTGATTAAGCTGTCTCCCTTTATTCAGGCATGCCAGCATCACATTAATAATTAAATTCATCAGGAGAATATGCCGCCCCCCCTGGCCGAAAGAGAAGACTTAGCCTGGCGACATCGCTGGTTCCAGGTACGCGTTTCGCCCGGCCGCCATACCGATACAAGCACCCACTACCGCTGTCGTCGCAGTCATCAATAACGGCACTGTCCAGCCACCGGATCAGTCGTGCACTTTACCCAGCAGCAGAGGCCCTAATGCTGCCATCAGGTAGCCGAATCACTGCGCCATTCCTGATAATGCCGCTGTATCTCCGGAATGCTTAGTACGCAATCCAATAAACGTCAGACCCAGCATCATGCTGGTCCCGGAACCAAAGAGGACGGATCTTCAGTACGACAATTAATACCCCCTCATCAGAGGCCCTGCTGTGTCTGTGTATTCAGCCCGGCTGCAGTGCAGGTTCCAGGTGGGCGTTTCGTCCGGCAGCCATTCCGGTGCAGGCACCTGCGACTGCGATTGCTGCGGTCATCAGTAATGGCAATGTCCAGCCACCGGACAACTCCTGTACTTTGCTCAGCAATAGCGGACCCATCGCCGCCATCAGATAACCGACACTCTGCGCCATGCCTGACAAGGCGGCAGCATCACCGGCATTTTTAGTACGCAGCCCAATGAAGGTCAGACCCAGCATCATACTGGCACCTGATCCGAAGCCGAGAAGCGCAGCCCAAAGCATCGCCAGATTCGGCAGATACAGGATGCCGATAAAGGACACCGCGGTTAACAGGCTGACGCCACCAGCAGCTAATTTTTGATCGTTGAGACGACGCAGCGTGGCCGCCAGAATCAGGCCGGGAATGGCGGTAGTCAGTTGAAGGATGCCGTGTACCTCGCCAGCCTGCGCTGAGGAGAGTCCACTGTCCGTAAGAATAGCTGGCAGCCAGCCCACTGCAACATAAAAAGGCATCGCATTCAGGCCCATAAACAGGGTGACCTGCCATGCCAGAGGCGAGCGCCAGACCGCGACGGACGCCGCTTGTTTCTCACCCTCTGCTGGCAGCTGATGCTTGTTCGTTAACTGGGGCAACCATAAAAGCAGCGCAAGAAACGGTGTTATAACCAGCATGGCTAACGCGATGTTCCAGCCCCAGCTCTGCGTCAGAGGAATGACAATGGCTGAACCAATGGCACCAGCCGCGCCCATTGTGATGGAATATGCCCCCGTCACGGAAGCCACCCTGCCAGAAAAGTCACGCTTGATAAGGCCAGGCAGCAGGACATTGCCCAGTGCAATCCCGATACCTATCAATACTGTTCCGCCATAAAGCGCCCAGACGCTGCCTGTGGAGCGAAGCAGGATGCCCGCTGAAATCACGGCCAGAGCACCAAAAAGGGTGCGTTCCAGACCGTACTTGCGGGAGATGGATGCGCTCAGGGGAGAAAAGGCGGCAAAGGCCAGTAAAGGTAGCGAGTTAAGCATTCCAACGGCTGTGATACTTAGCCCAAAATCATGGCTAATAGACTGTAAAACGGGTGCGATAGCGGTAAAAGGAACACGCAGGTTAATAGCGATAAAAAGGATGCCGGTCAAAAGTATGACTGAAGACCACTTGTTCGTAGTGTAGGACATAAATTTTGCTTTCTCTGAAAAAAAAACAAAGACTTTAAAGAACGCATGAGTTACAGAATATAGATAACCTGACAACATATAGCTAAATCATGCCAGTTAATAAAAAAACCGTGACCTCGCAGGAGGAGTTTAACGCCGATGCTTTCAGTCAGGCTGCTATTGCCCTGTATGTCTCATCGTCAGGCGAGTATGCCGGGCAGAATCCGCACGCTCATCGTAAAGGACAACTTATTCTCTCTTTACGCGGTGCAGTGAGCTGTGAGGTAGAGGATGCGCTGTGGCTTGTTCCACCGGGACATGCAGTCTGGGTTCCGGGTGAAATTCCTCATAGTTGCCGGGTCACGAAGAATGCAGATACCTGCTTTTTGTTCATCGAACCCGGCGCGGCAGCGATGCCGGAAATCTGCTGTACCCTGGCGATGACTTCTCTGGTCCGCGAGCTTGTTCTGTATCTGGCAGAGCAGGGACAGGCTTATTCTCCTGACAGTAAAACTGCCAGGCTCGCAGCGGTGCTGCTGGAGCATATTCCGGATGTGCCGGTTGAAGCGCTCCATCTTCCCGTATCCGATCATCCTAAAATCCGGAATATGGCGGAGGCACTTTTTAATGAGCCTGATGACCGACGAACGTTAAAGCAGTGGGCTGCTCATCTGGTCACCAGTGAACGATCTCTGGCCAGGCTGATAAAAGGGGCCACAGGGATGAGCTTTGGTCGCTGGCGTCAGCAACTGCATTTGATGATTGCCCTGAGCCATCTGGCTGAAGGTCAGTCCGTGCAGCGCGTAGCCGGAACGCTGGGATATGATTCGGTCAGCGCGTTTATTACGATGTTCAGAAAAGCGCTGGGTAAATCACCGACGCAATATTTTTCGTCTCTAAACTAATGCAAAACAACACAAACCGAATTTTTTATAAAGAACGTCAACGTCCGCTGTTCGCTCAAAACAGCCATTTGAATTTTACATGTGGGCAGGTTCGTTGGCCACACTCAGCCAGCCGGGTCATATACTGATGTATGTTCCCTTGCCGCCTTCCTGCATCTTGAATTACGTTGGATATAAAGAGCAGGGCATTCCGGAATAAACTCTGAATTCAGGCTTAATACGGTTTCATCCCGAGCTGCTAGTTGCAACTTGAAAGCTATAGGGTATATGGTATCGTACGCGTCAGAAATACCTTTAAGAGAGTCCTTCACGGTGGAAAAAAAGAAAACCTTCCAGCAGCAGAAAAGCGGCTTGCACCCGCGTAACCGTCATCGTTCACGCTATGATTTCCCGGCGCTGATCGCCAGTTGCCCTGCACTGGAGCCGTTCGTCAAGCCGAACGCCTGGGGCGACATCTCAGTAGATTTTGCCGATCCTGCGGCGGTTAAAATGCTCAACCGTGCATTACTGCAACATTTTTATGGCATTGAACACTGGGACATTCCCGCCGATTATCTGTGCCCGCCGATCCCTGGGCGTGCCGACTATTTACACCATCTGGCCGATCTGCTAGCGACCAGCAACGGCGGTGAGTTCCCTCGCGGTAAAGGCGTGGCGATCCTTGATGTGGGTGTTGGTGCCAACTGTATTTATCCGATTATTGGCCTGCGTGAATACGGCTGGCGTTTTACCGGTTCGGAGATTAATCCGATATCGCTCAATTCGGCCAAAATGATCGTGGAGATGAATCCGACACTGAGAAACGGCGTGCGCCTGCGTTTACAAAAACACCCCGAATGTATTTTGAACGGCATCATCGGCGTGGCAGAGAAATTTGATGCCACACTGTGTAATCCACCGTTCCACAGCTCTGAACAGGAAGCGCAAGCCAGCACCCGTCGCAAACTGCACAAGCTGGGTAAAGGCGAGGTAGCCGACACGCCGGTACAGAACTTTGGCGGCAAAAATAAAGAGCTATGGTGTGAAGGCGGTGAAGAAGCCTTTGTGCGTAAAATGGTAGAGGAGAGCGTTAGCCTGGCGCAAAACTGCCTGTGGTTCACCTCGTTGATTTCTAAAAGCACTACCTTGCCTTCGATTTATCACGCCTTGAAGCTGGTGAGTGTGGCCGAAGTCCGTACCATTGAAATGGCGCAGGGGCAAAAAATCAGTCGCTTCGTGGCTTGGACTTTCCACGACGCACAACAGCAGGTCGCCTGGGCGACAGAACGTTGGCGTTAATTTCCCTGGTGCCAGTTATTTAACCGGCACCGATAAAACTTCGTATTTCCCTTTCAATTTCTGCATGTTGCGTTATTCTCAATATGCCTTCCAATACTACAAATCTTAAAAAAGTTATTTATTCAAAATACAATAGTTACCTTACTTAGTTAATATTTTAATCCGGTATATATACCCAACGTAATTCAAGCTGTAGTCTGAGCGCAACCTGCGGTTTGAATGAATAAGGGGATATGATCACATTATAAACACATTATAAACACATTAAGGAAGATGCATTGTTCGGAGGAAATCATTCAGGCTTGGAATGACGCAAGGAGCAGCTTGTTTGAGTATACATCCCATGAGCCTCCTTTCCTCCCCCCCCTGTTTTAAATGACGGGCAGAACTAGCAGCCTCATAATGTCGCAGTACTCACTGTGGCATTATTCATCGAATCCGTTTCTGCTAAAATCTATCGTACTTGAAGAGGATCGGAAGTAATTCACGGCCAAACAGCTTAGCCAGCCCCCATTTATTGGTGCTTAGAATTATTCGTAATCCTCTATCAACAGCGAGAACATCAGGTGGGGGCTGGGTAATATAAGTGGCAGCGACAGTGTATTGATAACCTGTTTTTTGGTCAACTTCATCATTTATGCCTATGTTGGGTTAATCAGATTAACCTTCCCGATAAACAAGGTCCTCATTCCCCGACCGTGAATGTTCGCTCTTCGCTCAGAGCTGATAATTAAGTTCGAATGGTTGATAGTAAGTTTGATAAGCTCTCGACCACTTCAAATACTTCCCCAAAACCACTCCAACCCAAACTAAAAATCAACCAGTTACATACAAACCAAGATCACATAAAAAACAAATCATTACCTAAATAATTATAATTTATTTAATAAGTTACATAATTATTTTGGGTATAGTGTTACGCCACATGGGTTGGACAGAAGCTGCTGACTTAATCATTAAAGGTATGGAAGGCGCGATTGCCGCTAAGACTGTAACTTATGATTTCGAACGTCAGTTAGAAGGCGCTAAACTGCTGAAATGTAGCGAGTTTGGTGACGCGATTATCAAACACATGTAATTGTTGATTTGATAAATAGTTAACGGGAGCTTATTAGTTCCCGTTTATTTTTTGTACTATAAAATTCTTCCCCAAAATATCCCCAAAACTCTTCCCAAAAATTGTTCAATTAAACAGCAATAATTTGCCATTCTTTGCCTCTATCGTCGTGGTATTTATCGGTCATATTTTGTGTTTTATGCCCCAATAATTTTTGTGTATTAATTCCTTGTTCTCGATAAAGTCGTTCGGATAAAGATCGCTGTTCATGGAAAGTTGGTGCCGTACCTTTTTCCCAAGTTAACCCACATTTATCTCGTGCTTTTTTAAATGTTGTGGTTAACGTATTTGGTGTGACTTGTTCACCGCGTTTCGCTTGTGCGGTGGTATGTCGATAATGCACGAGATATTTGCTCACAACGGCATCACGACATTGAGCTACAACATCCCTTAAGGAGAGATTGATAGCTTCACATTTAAGCGAGAGAGGGATGGCCAACTAGTTTTATTTAAACTAAAAGTCGAGGTTCGATACCTTGATGGCGGCCTAATTAAATATAAAGCTTCTCATCTATTTTTTATTTTAATCTATAGAAAACTTGATATTAGGAGCATAAACTCTTAGGAGTTATTATGACAGGACTAAATCAAACAAAAGTAATTAGTCGAGTTTTACAATGGATTAGTAGTGTTGGCCTGATATTACTTGCAATTATTTTAATAATTTTTTAGTTAAAGAAACTATTATCCTTGCTAATTTATTGTTTACAGTTAGTGATCCAGTTTCAATTTATTTATTAGTTGATGGACTTATCATTTACTTTCTTTATTTTGAATTTATTGCATTAATTATTAAATATTTTCAATCAAATTATCACTTTCCATTGCAATATTTTATTTATATTTCAATAATTGCGGTAATTAGGTTAATTATTGTTGAACATAAAAATCCTCAGTTACTTATTGTTTACTCAGGAACGATACTGCTACTTGTTATTGCATTATATATATCTAGTGCTGAAAGATTGAAACCTAATTAAATTTATAAAAGTAGTAAAAAAAGCATAATCTTACTAATATGAATACAGTTATGATCCACTATAATCAGATTATATGAATGTTTCATATGAGGTAGTAAGAATGTTTAACTCTGTTACAGATATTCACAAAAATAATTTTGTTGGTAAAAAAATTATTGTAGGGATTAGCACTTGTTTATTAGGGAATAATGTTAGATTTGATGGTGGTCATAAGCGCTTTCATCTTGCCGTAGATGAACTATCTGATTATTTTGAATATCAATCGGCTTGTCCTGAGATGGCTATTGGTTTACCTACACCAAGACCCGCACTAAGATTAGTTAAATCAAATTCAGGAGAAATTGCATTAAAATTTAGTAACGGGAGTGAAGGTGATTTAACTGAAAAGATGAATCGGTATTCTGTTGAGTATTTAGAGAAATTTAATCAGTTTAGTGGGTATATTGTTTGTGCAAAATCACCAAGTTGTGGATTAGAGCGTGTTCGTGTATATGATCCTATTGGTAATGGTAACAGGAAGGCAGGGACGGGTATTTTTACAGAAAATCTGAAAAAAATGATGCCTTGGTTACCAATAGAGGAAGATGGACGATTGAATGATCCTCATATAAGAGAAAATTTTGTTATACGTGTATTTGCACTGGATGAGTTGAATGAATTGAGAATGAACGCATTTACTCGTCAGTCTTTAATCGATTTTCATACAAGATATAAACTGCTCTTATTGGCTCATTCACAACCTCTTTATAGAGAGTTAGGTCGCTTTATTGCTAATAATAAAGAATGGCATTCATTGGAAGCTTTTTTTGATGAATATCGAAATAGATTTATGACATTATTACAGTACCAAGCAACACGACGTAATCATACCAATGTTCTTATGCATATACAGGGGTATTTTAAGCGCTATTTAACACCAAATCAGCGACAAGCATTAAGTCAATTGATTTTAGAATACCGTCAAGGAATACAGCCTTTATTAGCACCTTTAACATTAATTAATCATTATCTATCAGAGTATCCTGATAATTATTTGAGTAAACAGCGATATTTTCATCCTTATCCTCAATCCTTAAGATTACGTTATGGATTATAATAAACTTATTGATAGGAGGAAAATATGATACGTTCTTTTGTCATTTTTTTAAGTTCATTTATTCTTACTGGATGCAATGTTATTCCTCCGAGTGACATTGAGCCTGTTAATAATTTTGATCTATCACGTTATCTTGGGCAGTGGTATGAGGTCGCTAGAATAGATAATCGTTTTGAAAAAGGCTTAACGAAAGTTACCGCAAATTATTCATTACGAGATGATGGTGGTGTTAAGGTTATTAATCGAGGTTGGAGTCAAAATAAACATCGCTGGAAAGAAAGCATCGGTAAGGCTTATTTTGTTGGTTCATCTAATAAGGGTGCATTAAAAGTATCATTTTTTGGTCCATTCTATGGTGGATATAATATCATCAAATTGGATAAAAATTATCAATATTCTTTGGTTGTAGGGCCAGATAAAGATTATTTATGGATATTATCACGTACACCGACCATGCCATCAAATTTGTTGAATGAATATATTAATTTTGCAACATCATATGGATTTGATAGTAACAGGATCATAATATTTTAATAAAAAGGTATATAACTGAATTTAAATACTATCTAATTTGATGGTATTTAATTATGATTTGAAAATGCCTATTCATATTATCCATTATAATAACACTGGTAATGATTATTTACACCTAAGAGCATGGGGATTTATGAGTTAGTGTTATCCAGGCCAGTTGTTTTGTTTTTATTGGTGAATAAAATGTGCATTTTTCTGATTTTTTATTTATATCGTTCTCGATTTTAGTTGTTTGTTTAACTGACTGATTTTTATCATCATTAGTTATTATAATGAAAGTAATTATAAAAAATAAAGAAATAAAATAATATATCGCACTTGATTACTCCGTTTCATAAATATTATTTATTATTTTATGAATAAATTTATAAATATGTACAGTAATAAATAAGAATTACTATATTTTTATAAATCATCTCGAAAATCTCTTAATAATTTCTCTTTATATTAATCATTAATGGACACTCCTCTGGGGGTGACTATGCGTATGGATAAATTAACCAATGTTTCCTATGGAACAGCAGGCCTAACGGCCTTTTTTGCCAGTCTCTCTTTATATGAATGGGGATTTGTTATTGGGATGGCGTTTAGCATGGTTCTTGGTTTAGCTACTTATTTTATGACTCGTCGAGAAGCGGAGTCAGCACTATGTTATGGAAACCTTTAATCATCATCATCGCTGGTGGTATTTATCTCTTGATTGATAACTCATGTACTAAAGACCAAGTTAGTTTAGAAAAACGTTGTCAGATTGCATTCTCACATCATCGGTATTAATTATGAGATACGGGAAACTCTATGCCATCATCGCGATGGTAGGCATCATTGTGGGTGGCTATTGGGTGATTAACAGGCAAGCTAACAGGATTCATCTGTTGATAGAAAAAAACAAAGAACTAACGATTGCACTCGAAGAACAGAAGTCTATTAACACTAATTATCAAGCACGCATAATGCGATTAAATTAGTTGGATATTCAATATACGCAGGAGCTAGCGAATGCTAAGAATGAAATTAGTCGGTTGCGTGATATTAGCGAGCGTCATCCTGAGCGGGTGTATATCAAAGCCGAGTGCCCCAAAAGCAAAACCACTCCCGCCACCAGCTTGGCTTATGCAACCACCGCCCGACCTACGGACACCGTTATCAGAAATTATTGGTTACTCAGAGAACGAATTGCAGAGTCAGAGCAAATGATTAAAGGGTTGCAGAGCTATATTGAAGCAGAGTGTTTATATTAATTTAACCCTCCTTGTGCATTTATAAAGTTTTCAGCAATAATATTTCCTAATTCATTTGGAATCGATAGCCCCACATCAGTGGGGCTTAATCGTTAACCACCGCGAGACATTTTCTCAATTTTTTTTATCCGTATTGTATTGAGAAAGCGCATAAACCGACCAGATAGCCGCAGGGATCCATCCGATTAATGTGATTTGTAGGATAAGGCAGAAGATACCAGCAAATGGGCGACCAATCGTGAAAAATTGTAACCAAGGTAGTAATAACGCCAGAATAAGTCTCATAAAACCCCCTCTATTATTCGAAATTTCAGTTTATCAATAATTAAATCAATAGCAAATAACAAGGAATATTGCATTTATTCAGGGTGAAAGTTTGCTTTTGTAGTGTTCACACCAAGGATTGAATTTATGGCGGGAGCATTAGGTAGATTAAATATTGATTTGACGCTGAATACGGCAAATTTCACAAATGCGATCAACCGTAGCCAGCGTTAAACAGAACAATTTGGGTAAAGTATTCGCGTCAGTCTTCAAGCTATCACCGTACAACAAGGGCGAATGTTATCGCAAGCCAATGCAACGGCGAATGCGGTAAGCCGTCCAAGTCGGTTCATATTGTCGCAATAAGATGAAAAAGAACCGTAGAATCTTTACTTCTAGAAAAGGAGAGGGTGATTTGTTCAAAAGTATCAAATAGCCATTTAACTCTATCTATAGTTGCATCTAATATATTTATTCCAAGAGGAATTTTTCGTTTACAGGACATAACTATTACCAAAATAGATTAGCCAATAGTATTAATAAATAAAAATATTGTATTGCGTGCTGGGGTTTTTAATTCATTTAATAGAAAATATAGTACTTAGGATGCATTAAGAAGTCTGCCAGAATTTGGTACAACAAATCAAATAGATCGTGATCTTCTTGGTTTACAACGTGTTACTGCTCCTGGGCGTAATTTTTCTATGGATATATCATTGTATTTCTAATGCTGAATTGATAGACAACTATTTAGTTTATTACAATTAGCTAAAGCCTCTTAAATGAGGCTTTAGCAAGATTATTTATATAATATTAGAATTAAATTGGTGGGTAGGTTATTTTATATATTAGTTGATTTATTTTTTTTCTGTTGCCAAAAGCGAAAAAGGTAAGTTAATCCAATAATAATTAGATAAATAATAGGCTCTGGTGTCGGCGATTTTAATGATAAAAAATAATGAATACAGACTAATAATAAGAGTGGATAAAATAGACTATGTATTCTTTTCCATTCTTGATTAAATTTATTTTTTAACCAATCAAATGAACTTATAGCCATCAATAATAAAATAACCCAACATAAAGCTCCTATAATAAGATAAATACGGGAAAAAACTTCGCTAAAAAAGAAAGTAATATTTTCCCAACCTATTTCAAGTAGCAGATAACTTGCTAAATGTAAATTAGCCCAAAAAAAACACCATAATCCTAATAGTTTTCTTACTTGAAATAATGTGTTTAATTTTAAGTAAAAGGAAAACATAGGGATCAGAGCTAATATAATTAATAAACGCAACGTTGTAATTCCAGTAAAATGCTGAATATCTTTTGAAGGATCTGCGCTGAAATTTTGCGTATAAATTGCATAAATAAGCCAAGTGAAAGTCAATAAACCAATAAGATGGAATATTGTTTTTAATAACTTAACTTTTATTCCATATATTGGTTGCATTAAAAATTTCTCCGTAAATCTAAATCTTTATATAAATGCGCTACTTGGTCGCCATAGCCATTGAACAATAATGTTGGTTGCCTTGTAACTTGGCCTAATCCACCTGTGCCTATAAAGCGTTCTGTTGCTTGTGACCAACGAGGATGGCTAACATCTGGATTAACATTTGCATAAAAACCATATTCATGCGGTGCCGAAAGATTCCACGTTGTTGGTGGGATTGACTCAGTTAAACGAATTTTGACAATGGATTTGATCCCCTTAAATCCATATTTCCACGGAACAACAAGGCGAATAGGTGCACCATTTTGGTTTGGTAAGGATTTTCCATATACCCCTGTCGCCAATAATGTGAGTGGATTCATCGCTTCATCGAGTCTTAATCCCTCGACATACGGGTATTGCAAACCGCCGCCAATGAAGCGACTATCTTGTCCACGCATCTCCTGTGGTGCATAACGTGTTTCAAAGGCAACATATTTTGCACGACTATTGGGTTCAACCAAAGAAAGTAAGCTCGCTAATGGAAAACCGACCCAAGGAATGACCATCGACCATGCTTCAACACAACGCATACGATAGATGCGTTCTTCTAATTGAAATTTACGATTAATATCGTCTAAGTTTAAAGTAAGTGGGCGATTAACTTCACCATCAATAGTTAATGTCCATTCTTCTGTTTTCATTGTGTGTGCATACTTAGCAGGATCGGATTTATTAAGGCCAAATTCATAGAAATTGTTATATCCGATTACCTTATCTTCATGAGTTAATTGTAATGAAGATTGATATTCTTCAGGTTGAATAAATTGTAATTCTTTACGGGATGATTTTGGTGTTGCTGGTTTGTTATCTTCAGTAAACCATGAAAATAAATCGGCTTTTACAGTGGATGAAACCGCTATTCCAGCAGCGCCGATACCTAATAATTTTAGTAAATTACGTCGTTTCATCATAAAAACAGATTCAGGTGTGATTTCTGATAGGTTATTTTTCCTGTTTTTTTTCATGATGTTACCTCTACATAATTAAGAAGATATTTGATTGATAAGTTAATTATGCAGAGATGTTTTATAAAAAAGCTGACAAAAAGATGACAATTTTGTCATATCGCGTAATTAGCATGGAAAGGTTAAAATAAATACATTATGTTTTCCAATACGCTCGTAACTGACTTTACCCTCATGTAATGTCATAATCGCTTGTACAATTGATAAGCCTAAGCCATTTCCATCTGTTGTTCTTGCATTATCACCACGCCAAAAACGAGTAAATATTTGTTCATGTTGATTCAATTCATCACCAATATTACTGATACTAATCAGTAACTGATTTTTTTCTTTTTTACATTGAGTGACTACTTGTGTATTAGCGGGAGAATATTTAATTGCATTTGATATGAGGTTCATTAATATGCGAGTAAAAAGTAAGTGATCTGCACTAACTGTTAATGTTGTAGGCTCTTTTAATAAGGTTATCTGTTTTTCTTCTGCATAAAATGAAAATAGGTTATAAATTTCATCAATTAGATCCGATAAGTTCAAGCTTTCTCTATTTAAAATGATATTTTTATTTTCAGCACGAGCGATAAATAAAATATTTTCAATTATTTTTGCAAGTTTATCCAATTCTTCAATATTACTAATAATAATTGATTCATATTCTTCTACGCTACGAGAGCGTTGTAACATAATTTCATTTTGAACTTTTATAGCGTTAATTGGTGTTCTGAGTTCATGAGCCAAGTCATCTGCTAATTGAGTTAGCTTTACAAAATCATTTTTTAACCTTTTTCTCATTATATTTAATGAGTCACCTAAACTTTTCAGTTCATTGGGAAGTTGTGAGATATTTATGGTTTGGCTAAGAGTATGTATGTCTGTTTTAGCCGTAATTTGGCTAAGAAAACGGATATCTCTTAATCCATGTTTAATTAACCAAAAACTTAATATTCCCATAAATAAAATAGAAGCTAATGAGATAATCAATATTTTACTTAAATATTCGCTTAGCATACTGATGCGCACAAAGGATGCTTTGGCGATCACTACATTTAACACGCCTATTGGTGATTCTATTGTAAAGTTAATAGCCGAAACAGGAACACCTGATTCTGTTTCCCAGGAGGTAATCATGTTTAAATCTATATTCTTTGTATCAGTAGTTTTTTAGATGATCTGAAAATAAAATATCTGAATTAGTATCAACTAAAATTTTATTATTAGCATCCGTAATATAAATAATATCTTGTTGCATAATCCATCATACGTTGAAAATAGATAGGTAATGTTTTGATATCAATTCCACTATTAATTAACTTTACTAATTGGTCTGCACGATTTACAAGTAAGGTATTATCACGAGATGTTAATTCATTTTTAAGCGATTGATAAAGTGTTAAAGACATAAAACCTGCATTTACAATCATTAATATGATAAATAAAGAGATAATTTTAAATCTCCAGTGATTTTGTTTTCATTACTGACTCCATTTAGCCTATATCCCATTCCTCTAACCGTTTCGATTAATTTGATTTCAAATCTATCATCAATTTTTTTTCGTAAACGACGGATAGCAACATCTACAATATTAGTATCACTATCAAAGTTAATTCCCCAAATCTCGCTTGCAATTAATGTCCTAGGTAATATTTCATTAATATGTAAAGCAAAAAAAAGTAATAAAGAATATTCTTGGCGAGTCATTGGGATCTGTATATTATTACGCTCTACTTCATGACGAGATAAATTGATTTTTAAGTCAGCAATTTCAATAATTGTTGAAATATTTTGTTGAACTCTCAATTGATTTCTGACTCTTGCCAATAATTCTGAAAATGAGAAAAGGTTTTACTAAGTAATCATTTGCACCTAATTCTAATCCTTTAACTCGGTCATCTATAGCATCCCTTGCAGTTAAACAAATTACAGGGACTGACTTTGATGTACGTAATATTTTTTTAAAATATTCCAACCGTTCATTCCGGGAAGCATGATATCAAGAAATAATCAATTTGTAATCATTTTCTAATGCTAAATAGAGGCCATCCAACGACCATCATTCGTAATATCAATAGTATATCCAGCTTCTTTCTAGCCCTTTTTTAACCCAATTGGCTGTTTTTTCGTGATCTTCAATTAAGAGTATTTTCATTATGATCCTCTTAAACTCTTTAGAATAGGTATTTTGTATTATTTTAAACCAGTCATATATAGGATTAATAGAGCTAATTAAATATGATAGTTTTTACTAAAAATGACCTTGTAATAATAGGTTTTAGAGACTCATTACATTGTTATTAAATAGTTTTTATGCAAAAGAGTAACCAACTGATTTTATTAGATAATTTTTTATGGCAGTAGATTTCACTCGTTTTTGTATTCTTATTCTTAAGAAAAAATTGTAAAACTTATATATATTCGACTAGGGTTTAGCAATAATTTATGATGAATATGCTATAAAAGTTGAAGAAGAATGAATGTATTTGCTTGGCTATTGAAACTAAAAAAGCCCACCGAAGCGAGCTTTTCTATACTTTAAAATGCACGTGCATTTCTCGTGCACTTTAAAGTCTTTTTATTGTCAGTGTGTAGTTCTGTTGGTTTTATATAACTTATTGTTTTTGATGGTTTTACTCTATCACTGACCCATCAAATTTGGTGCTAGTGGGAGTTGGATCCCACTAATTGTATTGATTTGATAGTGACTGATCCCCCTTATTTTCGGGTTAAATCTTGCGCATGGGATAATCAATGGGCAAATGAAGCAGAATACTTAGCGTGGCTAGATGACGTATTAACTGAGTTTTGGCGAGTATTGAAACCAAATGGGAAGCTTGTATTTATTTTGTGGCTCTAAGCTTGCCTTTGATACTGAATTATTAGTAAAAAGGCGATTTAATATGATTCACCTAATCGTATTATTCATTTACCCGTCACGATGGGCGGAAGAACTTATAGAGTAACACATTTTGATCGGTTGTTTACCAGCAAAGGTATTCGCTTATTTCGTTGGAGTTCATTAGATTTTTAAGCGAAAATTTAGTGTTCATAGCAATCCTATATTACTCACTACTTTTAAGGCTATAATATGGGAAAACTGATCCTAATATTGAAAAATATAATAACGAAGAATCAGCTAGTGAAAATATTCAATAAATTAGATTAATGCTCTAATTAAAAATAGATCATTTTTTCATTATATAGGTCATTACTGCAATTTTCTTTACTCTAAAGAATAAATTTAGTGATATTTTATTTTTAATGCAATCATAGATAGTAATTACTAAATTCATGGTGAAATAAATAAAAATAAACTAAGAATGAATAGAATAAATGAGTGTGGATCCTGATGTAATTATGCAAATTGAAAACTATAGTAAGTGAATAAATAATCCTTCAAATAAGATACAATCAAAGATAAATGTGTCAAAGAACCATTTTTTAAAACTTTCTTCTTTATTGGCTTGGTTGTTATAAGTTTGATTTATTTTTTTATATCTTTGTTCGATAAGTTGTTCATTATTTTATCTATATCGAATTTTTTCATTATGTTTTTATCTTATAATTATATTTATGAAATGATACTTTTTAATAAAAAGGATTTAAGTGCAATTAAAACGAAAATCAATTGTATTAAGTAACACCAGTGCCATTTACTATAGCCTTAAGTCTTATTAGTTATTTGGAAGGAATAAAATACAATCCTATTATGATTACGGAGTTTTGACGTTTGTTATAGCCATACTGGCAATGACGTTATTCAAAGTTGAATATACAAAATCTCGCTTCGGTGGTTTTTTATTGTGATGTTAGCCAGTTTAAGTCGGGTTAGCGTCTTAAGCATAAAACCACCCGCTATGCGGGGGGATGATTTTATCGGTAGAAAACAATTATTTCTTATTTTACTGTCCAAGCTTCTGAGAAATGGCGCTTTGAAAATAATTCTGCTAACCCACTGATTTGTTTTAAGCGTAATACTTCATCTTGTGACATACCTAGCTCATCACCAATTCGTTTATCGCTCCATCCTAATCGGGATAGATCTCTAACTATATCTGACATAGCTGCGACTTGATGCTGTCCTCTTGCTCGATTATGACGAATAGTTGTTGCTATTTGCTCTGACATTGTGTGATTTTTAACATCAAGGAGGGTGACTGGTAAATAATTATTAATTCGTTTTTTTAAGGCACTTTCTTTACTTAATAGATAACGATGATAGCCATCAACGATTTGCCATTGCAATTGTTTAGTTTTATTTTGCTGTGCAGATAATACTACAACGGGTTGAGTATAACCGTCTTTTATCAATGAGGTTTTGAGTAATCTTTTTTCTGTTGGAGACATAACATTAGGATTGTAGTCATTTGCTATGACTTGATTTTGCTTTATCCAAAGAACACAATCTATAGGTTCATTTTTGAACGGACTAATTTGATGAAGAAATAGTTTGATTTTGTTAATAGCTTCGATTTTTTGCTCATCATTTAGTTTTAGTAGATAATCTTTTAGCGAAGAAAATACTGTTTCAATAGTCATATTCACCTCTTGTTAAATCAACTGCCAATTTTTACGTTTTTCTTGTATCCGTTTGCAATATCGGTCATAACAGTGTGATTTGGTAGGACTAAATGCTAATGTTCTACACCAAAAATCATTACGTAAAATAGTTTTACAGATCCGTCGCCAAGACGGGATTTGTTTACTGCTAGTATCACCGTCTTGTTCATCCGGTATTCCATTTGGGTAATTTCGCTCTGCATACCAATGGAGATAAACTGCGATTTTATTTCGATAATGTTCGGCAGTTTGTTCTGGTAAGCTCGCTAGTAAAAAGTGGGCGTAAGATTTCCATGTATGATGGGCGGGCTTGCTAATTTTGCGTTGCCCAAAAAAACCTGATTTATTACGAGGGTGAGTGTATAACATACCTGCATCAGCACCACTCACTCGTTCACAGGCGAGACTCCACGTCTCAGGTTCTAAAACATGGTATAACCATAGCCCTTTGCGTTGTTCAGGACCAAATGGCTCACAAATACGCATTTGACTTAAACTAACTCCAGCTTGGTGCATTAGATCATAAATAGAATTATAGGGCAGGTTAAAATGTGAAAGGTATGTCCAGATATCTTTTACATGCCAGTCATAAATAGGATAGGCCATATAATAAAAACCTTCGGGTGATGCCGTTGTCCATGGGATGTCATCGGCATAACGTAGTTTTTTGTTGTTATTAATAGCAATAAAGCGATTTAATGATTCATCAGTTCTAATTCCTAATAAAATGACTGAACTACGATGATTTCCTGTGATCCACTGATTAAATGCAGGTGTGAAGTCTTCAAAAATCATATTTGGATGATAAAAAGGGAAAAAACCAGGATCAGTAATGGCATCTTTAGGCGGTTGTCTTACCCATTTTTTGCCAGGTTCCCATGCTGTCCATGTGGGTTCATATTGTGAGATCCCGCTTTCCGTCGTGATAGGTAATGCTATCCAGTAAAATCGCTCAGTACAGTCTTCATACAAAGATTTCATGTTTGTAACATGGTTAATGGTCGCAGAGTATTGCACTTCCCAATCAAGAAACATGACGTTGAATTTTCGATGCCGTTTTCTTGCTTCAGCGGCAACAAGATGAAAAAGAACGGTAGAATCTTTACCTCCAGAAAAGGAGAGAGAGATTTGTTCAAAAGTATCAAACAACCATTCAATCCGTGTTTGAGAGGCATCTAACACATTTTTTCCAAGAGGAATTTTGTGTTTGCAAGACATAACTATCACCAGAACAAGTTAGTTAATAGTATTATTACTTAATCATATTTAGATTATAAAGGTAAGTGATGATTGCTAGTTGTTACTGAGGTTTATTTGAAAAAAATTGAACAATAAATTATATCTTATTGTAATTATTGATAATATCTAGTAATGAAAAATTTTTTATGATTAATAAAAATTAAAGTAAGTAATGATTTGGTAGATAATTTTATTAAAAATATTTCCTGAGTCATTATTCGGTATTTTCAACTATTCATACAATAGATAAAAAATAAAATAGTCATTTTATGATAGGGTATTGTATGACATTAAGTACACATGATGGAGCCAAAGTATATACACCTGTGTCATTGAAGCTATATGATTGGTGGGTACTTAATATTTCTAATAGCTATGCATGGCACTGTGATACGAATAAATATCTAATTCCGCATTTTAAAAATTATCTCAGTGATCGCCATATGGATATTGGTGTTGGAACGGGATTTTATTTAAAAAAATCATTAAATTATATAAAAGAAATCTCACTGACTGATCTTAACTTCCACAGTTTGGAACATACTAAAAAGTATATACCTGGTGATAAATTAATAAATTGCCTCCAGCATGATATTTTTCATCCTTTTTCTAATGAATTAAATGCATCTTATAATTCTATCTCCTTGTTTTATTTACTACATTGTTTTACCAGGAACAATGAGAGAGAAGAAAAAGCGATAGAGAATATCAGGTATTACTGACAGAAGAAGGGTTTTATATGGCACAACAATTTTAGGTAAGGGAGTTAAGCATATTTTTTTGGTAAAAATTAATGTCTGTTTACAACAAAAAAGGTATTTTTTGCAATTATTCTGATTCGGTAGATTCTTTGGAGAAATACTTTTCTTCTTTATTCCATGACATCTCTATACATGTCAAGGTACTGTAGCTTTGTTTACAGCGAAGAATAAAAAATAATATGAATATTATTCTGGATTAGAGGCTTTTTATTTTTATTTTTTAAGGACAGTATGTTATTACGTAGTCTGTTTTTTACCTGTTTATTATTAACACCAACGGCATTTGCACAGATACGTTGAGTCAATAATATTGAATATTATTCTAATGTTAGTTAACTGATTTTAATTCGGGAAAATTGAAGATGGTCGATATTTTTGTGTTAAAGCCATGAATTATGGTGGTGAATTTATCGCCTGTGCAGTATCTAATAAGTCAGATTGGGCTTCTTCTTATGAGCACTTTTTTCAGCAAGCTCATTATTACTACACAACGGGGAAAAGCTTTAGGTTATATGTTCAACCTAATGTTTGGACACATCCCAAATTTACTCGAATATATTCAAATAAAGCGATAGCAGGATTCGCTAGTTGTCATAATAATCGTTGTATGGGGCCAACAAAAGACAATTAATTGATTAATATTCAATTTTATAAATTGGATAAATCCCATTAGAGTTTCAGGTAGAATTTTTTAAATTAATAAAGAGTAAATGAATACTCTATAAACGCTAACTTAATGATATTTAGGAGACTATATGAAATTTTTATTTAGATGTGTTTTTTTTGTTGTAGGTATTTTGTCTTCTAGTTTTGTCATGGCAGATAATGCCGATGAGATAACTAAAATTTCTTATGTATGTGAAAATAATAAAGTGATGGAAGTTATCTATGTAAATACAGCAAAAGATAGCTATGCGATTATTAATCAAATGGATGAAATGATCCCAATGAAAATCATGAAAATGGCTTCTGGTGCAAATTATGAGGCGATAAATAAAAATTACACCTATAAGCTTTATACTAAAGGTGATAATGCCGATTTAGTTGAAGGAAAAGATAAACCAGTATTGAGTGGTTGCAAAGCTGGTTAATTATCACTAGTTTTATTGAAAATCATTTAGCGTTCTTATAGAGGTCACTTCGGTGACCTTTTTCGTATAAAAAGGCAAGTGTGAATATTGAGTAAGACATAAATATTCATGCACTATCAGTACATAGAACGACCTGTGTGACAAACTTCTGAGTTACAAAAACTGCTCTCTGATATAAAAAGGCAACGAGCTGTGGTGATGACTTAAAGCATGATACACGCTAATTCATTAATTAAAATTAAGCTTTATGTTTTCACTTATAATTCACTCACACTAGCATCAATGGACGCTTCTTTGGAGTGACTAAGCGTATGGAAATATTAATTAAGATACTTATGAAACGGCTGGCTTAAGGGCATTTTTGGACAGTCTCTCATTATATGAATGAGGACTTGTTATAAGGATGGTGTATAAATATTAAGTTGAGTTATAGAGTGTAATTAATAACAATTTATACCCTTTTTATGAAGGTTTGTTGTAAGTAAAACAATAATTATTGATTATTAAACTTTTATTTTTGATAAAAAAATCCCCCAAGGTGAATTGGGGGAAATGAGTTATATATAATGACATAGGAAAAAAGATTATGAGGCTTTTTTATATTGTAAAAACTTACAAATCGCAATGATATCTATTAAATTTTATTGATATGCAGTAAATAAATATCAAATTGTTTTAATATTGAAATAATGTGCTCTTTATGTTTTTTTATTCAAAATTGTAAGGGTAAAAAAAATCCATCTGAGAAGATGGATTAAGAAATACGCACATCAATCATATAATGAAGAGAACATATCTACCAAATAAAACAACAAAGTTAAGTGAGATCTGATAGCATCTATGACATTATTATTAATAATCTAAATAAGAAAAAAACACAACAACTATACAATAGTAATGTTATTTTTTTATATAAAAATATCAATATTTTTTATTTTAACTTCAATAAATAATATTTATTGTTGAGTTTATTTAGTATTTATTGATTGTTAAGTATGCAGGGAGTTATAGTGATATAAAATATTTTATTAGGGATACTTATGGAATTTGTTTTTACAAAAATAACTAAAGATGATTGGCCTTTTTTTAGTCGTTTATATGGTTCAGAAAAGGCCATGCAATTTATCTCAGTCTTGATGACGAAAGAGCAGATCAGAGAAGCATTTAATAGTCGTTTACCCGAATGGAACTTATCATCATCACATTGGTTATGTTTTGTTATTCGCAGTAAAATAAATAATACTTGTCTAGGTTTGACGGGGCTAAGACTTATTTATCAAGGTGGAGAAGTAATCGCAGAAGTGGGTTATATCCTATCTCCAGAAAAAACAGGAAAGTCTATAGGGACAAAATCTTTAGCTCAATTATTAAATTTACCTGAGTTGGCTAGCTTAAAAAAATTTCAAGCTATTGTTACTGCTGGAAATATAGCATCTGAACGTGTATTAGAAAAAAATGGTTTTATTCTTACTGAAATTCTTAAGAATAATTATGTTATAGGTGATGTTATTTTTGATGATCATGTTTATACATTAATTAAATAGAAAAAGTTATCTAGAGGGTGTTCCACATAAGAAAAAATAGGCCCTCAAAATAAAGTTTGCTATCTGAATTTTTCTATGGCTTAATAGCGTCACTGGTTTGGAAGTACAGACCTATTTATGTTAGTCAGTTTAAAGTTGTTCCCGTTTAGCGTTATCCTCGATACCTCTTCATTGTGAATTCCTTCTAATTAATTCCCATAAGTAAAAATACAAAACAAACCGCATATGCCTTATGGCAAATTAAATAAATTAAAGGAAATTCTATGTCTAATACAATGACTGGTACAGTAAAATGGTTCGATGAAGGTAAAGGTTTTGGTTTTATTACTCCAGCTGATGGCAGCAAAGATGTCTTCGTACATTTCTCTGCAATCCAAAGTGATAACTTCAAAACATTAGCTGAAGGTCAACAAGTTTCATTCACCATGGAAAATGGTATGAAAGGCCCAGCAGCCGGCAACGTGGTGACTCTCTAAAGGCACTATTAAAATTCGCCTCTATTTCAAATGCCCAAGGTGCAGCAGTTGACAATATAGAACATCACAATTTGATGTCACAGTGAACAATCCACACGGCGCAAAATGTATCTTTTGCAAAAGTGTGATGACAGCTCAAATGAGTTAAGCATTAAATAGTTGAATATATAAAACCTCGCTTCGGCGGGGTTTTTTGCTATCTGCAATCTCATATTGGTTGGTTAAAGATAAAAAAATGAGTTTTTAGGGCTTGAAAAATTTTTGTTCGTTCATATTTATATTTTGGGCAAATAAGATACCGCCCATAATTCACTAAATACTGAAGGAGGAGTTATATGCCTAACATTAAACCTTTTTCATTATTCCCAGCATTATCTGACAACCTACTGTCAAACCGCTTTGATCAGATAGATCGCCTGTTTAGTCAGTTAACAGGTAGTAAGCCTATTGCATCACCAATTCAGACCTATAACCTGAAACAGATTGATGATAACCATTATGAACTGACAGTGAGTGTGCCTGGATATCAAGAAGATGACTTATCGGTTTCATTAAAAGGAAGTCGTTTATTGATTGAAGGGAAAAAAGAAGAAAAATCAGAAGAAGACAATGATAAATGGATCCATCGAGGCATATCTCAAGGACAATTTACGTTGCAGTTTGACCTCGGTAAAAATGTTAAAATAGACAAAGCCGATTTATCAAGTGGACTTCTGACCATTGCTATTGAGTATGAATTACCCGAAGAAGAAAAACGGCAAACAATAGCGATAGAAAATAAAGATAAAAGCTAATTGAGTTAGGTAATGTAAATAAGATTAAGGCTACACGTGGTGTGTAGCCTTAATTGTTTTATGGCTTTAGCCTATTTATTCTCGTCTATCATGAATATGTTAATGTTCTTTCTTAAAAATAAACAATGAACGATATCGCAAATATTCTATAGATAGTATGCAGTAAATCATCTTTAAATGATGAATTTGTAAAACCGTGTAAGTCAGACCTTTCTGTTACTTTTTTGTGCCAATATTTTCTCTTTAATAAATGGGGAATTATTATGTCTACAATGAAAACAGAAGTTATTGTTATTCGTTTAACAAAGAAAGAGCGAGCATTATTGGATTCAATAAAAACCGCACCACTACTTGCAGATTGGATGAAAGAACTAGCACTTTCTAAATTAAAAGAGCAAGAATATTTACCTAATAAATAACTATCGATGCCGACAAAAAAGGAGTTTGGTCGGCAAATAATTATTCTATTATTGT